>NZ_CP034144.1 GCF_003994855.1 Marinobacter sp. NP-4(2019) | reverse complement strand
GAGCATATAGAAGAAAGAATTTCGAGAGCAATCGAGCCTCTTCAAGAAAAAATCGACACTTTAGAGGCTGGCATCAGGGAGGCTGTTTTCAAAGAAGTAGGGAAAGCTCTCGATCTCGTTATTGGTCATTACGAAAGGAAGCCTAGCCATGAGGAACACCGTTAAGCTCGGCAGTGTGTCCCATGCTGAGAGTTATTATGATCACGATGACTACTATCGAGAGAGCGGTGAAGCACCTTCGAAGTGGCTCGGTAGTGGCTCGGATAGGCTGAACCTTTCTGGTGAAGTTAATCGAGAAGGGTTTGCCGAGTTGCTGCGCGGCAAGATGCCCGACGGTTCTGTTTTGGGAACTGTCCGGAACGGAAAAGTTGAACGTTGTCCGGGATGGGAGGCCACTTTCTCAGCCCCGAAATCGGTCAGCCTTGCGGCGTTGGTAGGTGGCGATCATCGTTTAGTAGATGCGCATGATAACGCGGTAAAAGAGGCGTTCGAGTGGCTGGAGGAAATGTTGCCCAGACTCGAATTCGAGAAGGAAATCAGATTACCAGGGAAAGAACGGGAAATTTAATTGGAGCCAGCTTTCGACACAGCACAAGTCGGGAAATTGACCCGAATCTTCACACCCACAGCCTGATCGTAAATGCGACTCAGGACAAAGATGGTCGCTGGCGCTCTCTCGATTCCCGTGAGCTTTATCGGGTTCAGTATGAGTCCGATCGTGTCTATAAGCAGGCGCTAGCGCGCCAAGCGAGGGAGCTTGGTTACGACGTGGAGCGCACCGAGCACGGGTTTGAGTTGAGCGAGTTTACGAACTCACATCGGAGCGAATTCAGTGATCGCTCTAAGAATATGGACGAATGGCTGGAGCGGCGAGGTTTAACCAGGGAAACAGCTAGTAGGGCCATGAGAGAAAAGGCGGCACTGGCGACCCGTAAAAGCAAACAAAAAAATGTGGATAGGGAGGCCATGAAGGCTGACTGGCGAGAGCGAGAGCGTGAGCTTGGTGTCGATTCTCGCTCTATTGTAGAGGCAGCTAAAACTCGTGGCGCTGATCGGTCAGCCATCCAAAAAGAAGCAGACCAGAGTGCCGAAAGTGCTATTGTATCAGCAGCTAAAAGCCTTGGAGAGCGACAGAGCCGATTTACCAAAAGTGAGCTCGAGCGTGAAGCGCTTCGGGTGGCTTACGGAAGCCCGGCCACGAACGGCGACATAAAAGCGGCCATGGCCAAGGCTGCAGAAGCCGATCGGTTAATACCTCGAACCGTCGCCACTGAAAATGGACAAGAAACCGGCTACACCACCGTTGAAGCAATGCGGAATGAGTACCGCATGTTGTCCGCGGAAAAGGCCGGACGAGGACAGGCAGAGCCTCTGAAAACCGTCGAAGACGCCGAACACGCCATTGAGCGAGCAGAGTCCGAATCGCCTTATCCGTGGACGCAGGGACAGAAAGACGCTGCCACCGGAATCATGGCCACCGATCACCGAATTACCGCCGTTCAGGGCTACGCCGGTACCGCCAAAACCACCACCGTTCTAAAAACCATTGCCGCAGAGGCGCAAGCACAAGGCTACACAGTGAAAGGTATGGCGCCGACAAAAAGTGCCGCAGAACAGTTGTCCGAGGCGCGAACATTGCTCAGAGTGAAACCGTCGCCGCGCACCTGGTTAAAACCCGGTCTGGCCGTGACGAAGGCCCTAAAGAAAAAGAATTGTGGGTAGTGGATGAGGCCTCGATGCTGTCGGCGAAAGATACGCAGGAGCTTTTAAGGGCGAGCGAAAGCGCTAATGCTCGTGTGGTGTTGGTAGTGACGTTCAGCAACTGGTAGCGTGGAGGCGGGTGAAGCCTTTCGTCAACTTCAGGAAAACGGCATGGAAACCTTTGTCCTGGATGACGTTGTTCGCCAGCAAAATGCCGATACCCGAGAAGCCGTTTACGCTTCAATCGAGGGTGAAACCGCCAAGGCCATGCAAGCGATTGAGCGTAGCGGGACGATCACAGAAACGCTCGATGAAGGGCAACGCCGCGACGAAATCGCGAAAGAATACCTTTCCCTGGATAAAGCCGAGCGTGAGCAAACACTGGTGATCGACCCAACTCGCGCCGGGCGTCAGGCATTGAACGAGACGATCCGGGAAGGACTCAAGGCCGAGGGCACGTTGTACGGCGAAGAGATCCAGACTAAGACCCTCGAGAAAAAAGACCTCACCAACGAACAGACCAAAGACGCCAGCCGGTACAAGGAAGGCGACCAGGTAACGTTTGCCCGTGACTATCAAAAAGCGGGCATTCAGAAAGGCGAGTATTACGAAGTCGATCGGATCGACTATAAGAGCCAGACCGTGCACCTTAAAGACCGTGAAGGTAATGAGGCCCAGTGGAAGCCAAAGCAGTTTGGTAATGGGAACAAGGTTCAGGCCTACGAGAAGCAGGACACGAAAATTGCCGCTGGCGACCAGATCCAGTGGACGAAAAACGACAAGGATCGCGGCTTAAACAATGGCGATCGACTGACTGTCGATCGGGTGGATAAGGGAACAATCTACGCCAAGGACGCACGCGGGAAGAGTCACACCATCGACACCCAAGAAAAGGGCGGAAAGCACTTCCGGCACGCCTACGCGACAACGGTTCACGCGGCCCAGGGTAAAACGTGCAACCGGGTCTTAGCCAATCTCAGCGGCAAGTATAAGAGCTTGCTCAATATGCGCAGCTTTTACACTATCCTCTCTCGTGCGAAAAACAGCGTTCACCTCTTCACGAATGATCGAAAGGGCGTGGAAAAGCTCATTTCGAGCCGAAGCGGCGAAAAACAAACAGCGCTTGAGAGCGTGAAGGATCGTCAGAAGTCAAAATCGCAGGAGAAGAGCATGCCAGAGAAGCAGCGTGACGCCGGTGCGAGTAACAAGCCCAAAGAGCCAGAAAAGGCCAAGAATCAACGTCCGGAGAAAGAGAAAGGCAGCCGAGACGAGAAGCGCGACGAGAAGTCGCGGGAGTCGTCAGGACGTGACACCGGCCGTTCATTTGATCGAGGTCGAGAAAGAATCCGTGAAAGAGTTCGTGAAATGGGGCGTTAGGCTTGAGCCTAATTGTTCTGACAAGTTTCAGTCAACCGACCTTTACATGTAATATTTTTCGGCGCATACTTACATGTAAGGCTTGGTTGGGCAGGCTTTTATCTAGCAACTGAAACTACAGTAGGAACTGCAAAAATGAACCGTGAAAATTTTTTTGATGATAGTGGTTTCGACAAATTTTCTGCGTGGCTCGAAGAGGTCACTTGTATTTTTCCGTCTAAAGAGATCGTTTCGGCTCAATGGGAGATGACGAGGCGGATGGAAGGAGTTCTGAAACGCGCCGGTGTAACCCTTCATTGCAGCGACATAGAAACCGAGTTCAGTCCTCTCCTGGAAGATCAGTGCCGTCTTCAAGATATACTTATCCGTTACGGCTTCTGTGGTAACAAAGACGCTTATGAAGAGACGCTGAAAGAGACAATTTTATACCAGGAAGTTAGAAATCTCTTATTGAACAACGACCACAAAGTTCCAGTGTGGGAGCAGCCTGTCCACACTTGGTAAAAGAGCAGAGCCGGGCTAAGCCCGGCTCTGCTCTTCTCCCCCCCCTCTCTCCATCTAAATAACAGAACCCTCAATAGCTCCCGGAGCGCCCTAGTCGCATTGCGTCTAAATAGCACCAAAAAAGCATATAATTAGCGCTTGATTGGTGCTAATAAGGTGCTAATATGGTGTTGTTTGGCGTTAGCGCCAATTTGATACCAAGCCAAGAAGGGATTAACCATGAATTTAAGCCGTTTCATAATTAGTGTTTCGATCGCCATGCTGGCGATTTCAGCAAACGCTAACCCCTTTCCTACCGCCGGTTCGATCGGCGCAGAAACCAATCTTTCCCATTACTTTATGGGTGATTCCGGTTCCGGGGCGATTGATGACCTGGAGGATTTCACCGAAATCAGCGTCGCCGGTCGGCGATTCCTGTCCCCGAGCATTTCCCTGGGCCTCGAGGCCGGTTATGGCTCTCTGGAAACGAAGAATCTGGGTGGAGACGTGGATGCTTACCGGCTGGGTAGTGGCGCTCGCTATCACGTCCAGAATCTTGATTTCTATGGTGCTCGGCCTTTTCTGGGTTCTGGCATCAATCTTCACCACTTCGACAGCTCCACCTTCAACAAGGACAAAACTGAAGTATCGGTTTATGGCGAGGCGGGCTTCGAAGCCATGATCGGTGATTCGTGGATGGTGTCGACAGGGGTCCGAGGGCGCGTTGAAGTTGAAGATGCCTACGCTGATACCGTCGTATTCGCCGGGATCACTCGATTGTTCGGCGGGAAGTCGACCGCTAAAGCAGCTCCGACCCCTGTAGTGACCCAGCCCGATCCGGTTGTGGTTCCGAAGGTAGAAGTCGAGCCAGCACCCGAGCCAGAGCCGAAACCGGAAAAAATCATTGCTCAGTTTAGGGTGACTGAGAAAAGCCTTCCGTTCGCATCTGGCAGCGCGGCAATCGGCGCCGGTGCAGACACAAGCCAGCTCTCCGAGTTCGCCACTGCCGTCACAGAGCAGCCTGACCTAACGATCATTATCGAAGGCCACACCGATAGCAGTGGCCCCGCATCCTTCAACCAGCGCCTAAGTCTTGCCCGTGCAAAGGCTGTTGAAGCTGTCCTGGTGAATGAGTTTGGCGTTTCACCGGATTCCATCCTCACCAGAGGATTCGGTGAAACGAAACCGGTCAGTAGCAACGCGACCAAAGAGGGCCGCTCCGAAAACCGCCGCGTCGAAATCAAGCTTCGCGACGACAGCCAATCTTGAGATAAAAAGGTAAAAGAGCCATGAACAATCAAACTTTTGTGATTCTTGCCGTTCTTGCCGGTTTTGGTCTTGCCGGTTGTAACGGCGGCGACAGCCGATTCAGCGTTACCGAACCTCAGTCAGCTCCGGTCGAAACCCCAGAGCCTCAACCAGAGCCGGAGCCGGAACCACAACCTGAACCAGAGCCGGAGCCGGAGCCTGTGCAGCCGTTCCTGACCGATTTAGGCTTCCAAACGTCTGAGCAGGAAGTTATTGAAGGCATCCACATCTTCGGCGGCTTCACCCTGCACGCCTATACAAACAGCGTCAGCGAGGGCTTGGCGAAAGCTTCAGACCCTGAGTCGGGCAGTCTGCCCAGAACGTGGGTTTTGGATCCAGCGGACACCAGTGCCGACCCCCAAATTTCGACCGACGAATTTACGGCCTCGATGCCAGATGAAGCTGTCGCGAACGTTCGCATAGACGCCACGCTCGACTATCCGCTGTTTGTAGACGATCCGAACAGTGCCATTAGTTTCATGTGCGTTGGCGGTGGCGAGCGCTTCTCTGTGGGCACGGGCACCGGTGACAGAACGCCCTTCAACGCCGATCGGAATGGGAAAATTTACACCGGCCCCGCCCATGTGAATTTCTCGCTCAGTCGGTTGGATACGGATTGGAATTCCTTCGATCTTGAGATATCCGGCGCGGATATTCCGATCGACGGCTTTAGCCTCGAGCCTTCTGGCCTTGAGCTTACGCGATGTACCGATCTGGCTTTCCATGGCCTTGAGCGGAATACGGGTGAAAACGTGCTCATTGCCGCGGGCCCCAGTCGAGCTATCCAGGTGAGCGGCGAACCCGATTTTCAGTATTTCATTTCAGAGGATGGCGCTGAGGACAGCTACGTAGAGACGACGGGCACTATATGGGCCAATGTGAAGCCATTCGAAGCTCAGCTTCTGTACGAGAATCGCGATGGGTTTGTCTCCGCCGTGGCGACGAATGCGGGAAGCGGAGCGATCTTCTTTGCCGAAAGCTCAAACGATTCGGGCGCAATCACGATCAAAAAACTGTCTAGCAGTGACGTTGTTGCGGCGGCTGGATCGGCCGAGCAAGTGCCTGTCACAGCGGAAACCGTGGTGACATTCTCGCAAAATCCTTTTTCCCAGGTTATCGAGCCTGGATTGATTGAAGGTCTGGCCGTGGTGACCCTTGATGGTGAAGAGACACTCATTGCGACCCACACCCGAAAAGCGTTCTCTCTGGAGCTGAAGCCAGCGTCAGCGAGCGAGACCGAGATCATTCTGCAGCGGTTTGCGAATCCGGATAACGTCACTCGCTTTTCAGGAACCTTGGCTATTCCCTTGTCAGATCCGGCGTCTGCCCGCTTGCTTGAGGGGCCTGTGGTTAGCGACTGTCTGGGGTTGTTGACGAACCTCAAAGCCGAACCTGGTGTTCTGGCGTGCGCCTCGGGAACTAACCCCAATACTGTCGTACGCTTGCCGCTTTGAGGGCAATTCCTGAACGCTGGGCACCCTAGCGGGTGCCCAGTTTAAAGGCCGCCCGAACGATATTAACCCTCAAGGATTGTTATGGCTTTTGAATATCTCGCGTGGAATCTCGATATGCAGATTATCTGGCATGAGAGCGCCGTCGATTTTAACGACTATCGTGTTAAAGCCCATTTGGCCGCGTTGGTGTATGGTACCGGCTCAACCACTGAGACCATTGTGAATGGTTTTGTCTTGAGTGACCCCCAGCTTCTGACCGGTTATCGAACGGTTCAGGAAGCATGGAATCGACTCGATCGAGAACAGCGGCTATACGTGCTGGCTTTCCGGAACATGCTAAGCAAACGGTTTTTAGGGGAGGAAGAGAACTTCGCGCACCTGGTGTATTCGGAAATGGTGCTCAATGCGTTCATGGAGATTTTGGAGCGTTACGAAGAGACGAACGGGGTAGAGTGGGCTGAGATTCCAATGAATGCCCAGTTACGCTTTGCCAGAGAAGCGAAGACCATGATTGACGAAAAGATCGTTTCTGAGGACAACTCACTGCTCTGGGAAATCCGGAAAGAAGATGAATGACGGATACCAGTTGCCGCCAATTTCACCGTGAAACTGGCGGCAACTATTTAGGAGAGCGCTATTAGTAATTGATAAAATATGACGCTAATACAGTGCTAAAAAGGCGCTTAAATTATGCTAATAAAATACCAAAAAAGCGCCAAATTACTTTTTCTACTAATGAAGCTGTCATAAAAAGAATACCGGTGAATCTGGTGTTTTTTACTCTTTAGCAGCTTTAATCATTGCCCATCGAAGAAAGTTCGACTTCGATCTCCCTGTTCTTTCTGACGCCTCTTCGAGAATCTCGTACTCGTATTCATTGAATGGCACGTTGATTTTTTTGTAATCGCGTGGGGCGTTGGGATCGGCTTTCATGGCCTCCCCTCCGTCCGCCTGGTTAGCGAACGCCTCGATCCGATCGGCATCGGTCGAGGTCGCTTCTGGTGAGCGGCGTTTAACCATGGCTCAGTATCTCCGTTACTAGTAATTGAATCTCGGCTTTTGCCTTGCTGTTGTCGGTTTCAACGACGCCCAAGCCTTCACTGACGGCATCTCGATACACTTTCCGATCTCGGATCACCGAGCGAAGCGGAGCAATCTCAGGGTAATCGCTCAGGTAGAGGCGCGCCTCTTCAGCCTCACTCACGTTCGGGTTGGTAGGTGTCATCGTGAGTACCCCAAATGCCTTGAGCTTAGGGTTCAAGTCTCGTGCCCCGATGATGATTTCCTGAAGTGTGGGTAACACGTCCAGATCCGGCTGCGAAGGGCGGAACGGCACCACCAGCAAATTTGCAGCCGTCATTGCGGTGCGCAATTCCCTGGAATCCCGTCCTGCTGCATCAACGACGACAAAGCCGTAACGCTTATCCAGGTCGAGCAAGGTTTCTCTTACGTTGTCGTATTTCTGGACGCAGTGAACCGCCGGAACGCCGCTCAACGCTTTCCGGTCTTCTGCCCAGCGCGCAGCAGTGGCCTGTCTGTCCGCATCAACCAGAACAACGTCCTTGCCTCGGATAGCGAGCTCAGCCGCGACATTCGTTGCGGTCGTTGATTTCCCGCACCCACCTTTCTGATTTCCTATCAAAAGAATCATAAAGCACCTTTTTAGCACCAAAACAACATCATTTTAGCGCCAATACAACACTAAAACAACGCCGAATATAAGTCATAATAACACTGATTTTTTCTGATGAAACTAGCTTAGTCATACACCGTGCAAGGTGGAGATACACCCTGGTTGGAGTGCGCCGTGCAAGGTGGAGATACACCTTGGTTGGAGTACACCGTGCAAGGTGGAGATACACCTTGGCTGGAGTACACCGTGCAAGGTGGAGATACACCTTGCGAGGTGCTGGGATTGTTTGAGAGATAGAAGTTAATCTTCGTCTTCATCGGGGAATAACAAGTGGATGGTCTCGAGCGTTGGCCGATCAATAACCTTTGCTGAAAGCTCCATCCCAAGTACCGCGAGCACACGCTCAAGATCCGTCAGCCGGCCTGTGTATTTGTCATTTTCAATCTGGTTCACTCGCTCACGGTGAACGTGAGCTTTGATAGCCAGCTCTTTTTGCGTTTTGATGTTTAGACTCTTACGCCGTTGGCGAATCATGTTGCCCAGAGTCGTACCGGTTGCGCCCATGCTTGCCCTCGGAGTGATTATATTTTCACAAATAGGCCGCCGATCGCTGCTTTGTTGTTATTCTGTCACTTTTCAAAGCGAAACAAAGTCTCCTCGGTCAAAGACCGACAATTTGCAGGTTGTTGGCAGCCAGAGCTTCAATTTCAGGAGGGCTGAGGCCAGCTCTCAGCCACTTGAAGTGGCGAAGGGCCAGTGACACCCGTTCACCCTCGCCTGAGCCTTCATAGAGGGTATTTTGGGTGCGGAACAGGGAATCGCCCAGCGTTTCGACGATCAGCGTTGAGCACACGTAATCACCAGGCTTAAAGCGATTCTTCCGATCTTCCACCACGATTCCCCAGAAAAAATCGGCCAACGCTTCACCGTTTTTATCCCGTACGGTTACCAGATACCAGTTCTTCGCGATTGTCTGAGGGGTTGGCGTGTCTGACATGAGAGGTTTCCTACCAGGTTGGTTAGTTCTGCTTACACCATTTTCACGATCAGCACGCCACAAAACGCCGATAATCGCCAGGTTATCGGTGATTTCGGGCCGTTGACCTACCAACAGTGGTGCAAAGGTGCGTTAAATGATGAGCAGAACGCGGCGGCAGCTTTGACCGTTATCGACTGTCGTGAGGCGTAATCGGACCAACAGCGCATAGTATATACTATCGGCCCTACCCCCACCCGATCACCAATAGTCGGGCTTGTCGGCGGGTTTCTTGCGGGTTGGCACGCGATCGGGAAACTGGTGAGCGCGTAGCTCCTCTTCAGAAATAGAATGGCGCATCCAGTCGGCGTTTTTGCGAAGCGAGCCGGCCGGCCGATCGGTACGGTCTCTGCCTCGCGGCAGGATAATGCCGATTTTAAGGTCTGGGTAGTCGGCGCGGACGGCCTCGAGCGCGGGCGCCATGTCGGTGTCACTCGACACCAGCACCAGTTGTTGAACGCCCCCTTCGTCCTGGTACTTCTGGCTCACGGCGAGGCGATACATTTCGATCGCAATCCGGACGTCGGTTTCCTTTTCCTCCAGGTGCCAGATATCGACCTTATCTTCTCTGGAAGCCGGCGTTTTGTGACAAACAAACCGGGGTGCCTTGCGGTGATCGAGGCGATGCCGCCCGAGATGCACCGTGACCTGCTGCGCTCTCAGGGCGCGAAGGTAGGTGTCCTGAGCCTCTTTTGACTTCATGCCCCGCGTGGCGAGTTTCGGTTGCACCGAGGCGGTGAAGTAATGAACGCCCACCAGCTGGCTGGCCGGGTCTTGTTCATGAACGATGGAGGCGAGAAGGGAAGGGAGGTTCAGCCACTTGTAGGGCGTATCAGTGAGCAGGCCGTAATAGAGATTGTATCCGTCAACGAAGAAGACTGTTCTCAAACCGCTCTCACAAAACCAATCCCTAGAAACGAAAAAACCGGCTTGCGCCGGTTTTTTCACCCTAACGGCCAACGAACTGAATCATTGCGTACAGGGCTGAGTAGTGAGCTTATTGTGGATCAACAGAATCTGTGTATGAAATACTAAATAGTTATAAATTCAGTGTTTTTTATGCATCACGGAATTTCGTTGCAAGAGATAGGGGCTGGATCTGCTCAACTCAGGGCCTCCAGGTCCATCATCACTTCCTCGGTCAATCGCTTTGAAATATAGGCCGAGAACGTCGGCGCCTCACCTTTTGCCCAGGTCCGGAACTCCTTATCAAACGCCGTCACCCAGTGCTCCACGGACGCTCGCCCGTCAGTTTCCACACGCTTGCCGCCGGTCATTGCGATGGTCTTTTGAAGGATGCGCCAGAGGTTCTCGTCGACGTGCGCGGTGGTCCGCTTGCCTGTGACCGATGAGGTGTAGTTGATTTTCATTGGACGCTCCCCTTGGATAATGAGTCAATTTTAACTCATCGCCAAAGGTGAGTCAATATTGACTCGTTAAATATCAGAGCGCGATCAGTCTCCGGGCTCCCTTCTAGTACCGCGCCGTCCAATAATCACGGTCGCTGGTGAGGTTCGACTTCCGCTTCCAGCAAAGTTGCAGGGTGTCTGGTATTCACCGTCCCATTCTGTGGCTTTGCGAAACCGAAACACGTCAACGGCTTTCAATCCCACAATGGCATCAAAGCCAGTTTCGTAACCCTCGACCAGCACGAGCGTCTCCGGCGGCAGTGCTCTTAATCGCTCAATTAGCTCCTCAGCTGTCATCTCGCGGTTCTCCAGGCTGTGTGCCAGAAAACTATACTCTCGCGTTAGACTGTGCTCAAAGGACGGTTCTTCAGCGCTGTGAATAGGGTATTCAAGCGGCCTGAAAACGGGGAGTGCAAATACAGGACGACGGTGAAAGTGTGATGCTACTCTAATTCGATGAAAAGCATCACCACCGCGCAACAGATCTGCAAAACCTGGCATCTCACAGACCATGAGACGAGGCAGCTGCTCGATCAGCCGAGAGCCGCGCAGCAGATTGTCACCATCAACGAGGGCCTTTATCGTATTTACGATCTCGACCAGGAGCGAGCCAGCGCCTGGATCAAGACACCCAATGGCGCTTTTGATAACGAGCCTCCGATCAGAATCATGCTCGCGGGCGACCTCAAGCGCGTACGCCAGTACGTGATGTATCACGTCTATAACGCCTAGCCCTGAAGCGCTCGGAAATCAGACACTGACAACGTGAGGCATGTTGAATGCAGACAACAATCGAACAGGATGGCGAGGATCTGGTGGTGGTCATCCCGCAGGAAATTATGGATCTTGCCGAGATTCGGATCGGTGACCAGGTGGACGTAACGCTCGAAAATGGCGTTATCGTCATTGAGCGCCACGAAGGCGGGAACTGCGAATAACGGGGATTATGGTAAAAGGAAGGTCCCATTCCTTAGATCCGACACGACAAAACCCCAACGTTGTGACAAGCTGGCCTTTACAAATCTACGATTTGTAAAGGCACAATCAAAAAATGTCACAACCCACCCGCAACCGAATTATTGAGCTGGTCAGTCGCCATTGCGTTCGCTACCAGCCAACCGCTGCCGATGATCTGGCCGATACCGCAACCGCACTGGCTGGTGATACCGTGCGACCGGACGACCTGGAAAATCTGGTGGTGGCACTCAAACGTGCCCGAGTGATTAGCGGTGCGGAAATGGTGGCCCTGCTAAGTGACTACTTAAACAAGAAGCACCAGGGAATCAACGACAATGACGCTTGACCGTTTACGACTGCTGTTTGAGGCGGGAGATTTGCTCGCCGCTGAGATCGTCACCGCACCACTGGAGCCAGGACCGGCCTCGCGCTGGTGCTGTCAGTTCCGGCGACGGAACGGGGCCAAGGTGGCAATGATCCTGAACCGGAAACGTCAGGGGGGCGAAGTGGTCCGGGTGTTCAATTCTCTCGATGCCGCCTTTGCTGCGTGTCGGTCGGTCGGCTTCCGGGCGGTGACGGTGACACAAAGTTAGTGGGGTAGGGCATGGCGGAAATGGATCTGGAACATCAGCAATCGTTCGATAAAGTGGTTAACGTCCGGTCGGCGATTTTTCGGTTCGGTGACCTGGCCGGACAAACACTCAATATTCAATCCCTGATCCTGTTCGGCAGTCGGGCGCGAGGCGATTACCACGAAGAATCCGATGCCGATGTGGCGGTAATCATGGCCGGGGAGCCGGGGGATTACGTGGAAACGAAGCTGGAACTGGCCGCGCTGTCGTTCGATTTGCTGCTGGAAACGGGTTTACGGATTGAGGCGCTGCCGGTGTGGGAAAGCGAGTGGGAAAACCCTGACACACATTCAAACCCACGATTGCTGGCGAATGTGCGCCGGGATGGGGTCGCTATCGGCTAAGGCAACTCGATGCCGCCTTCAATGCGGCGAAGGCGATCGGATTTCAGGCCGCGACGATTCGCGCCTAGCGCTCCCAAGTCCTTGAAAGGGTCCGTAATGGAAGTGTAATTACTTGCCCGAATGCAAAAGTTGTTTTATCAAAAAAAGGAGTTTCGTCAAATATTTACGTTTTTCACGCCAAAAGTTGCGTTGAAAAATAAAAAGGGGTATTTTCCGGAAATCGAACACAAAAAAGCCCCGCTGAAAAGCGGGGCTTTTAGGGGTGGACCGGATTGCCGTCCGGCTATCCACCTCGGTCTCGGGAATCTCGTCTTTGGCCGGGCGCGATCGAGACCGGATAAGCCATTCTAGTGTACACCATTCCCGGTGTAAACGCCTGAAAAGCCTTCCGGTCCTCCCGAACCCCGAAAATGCTTGGAATCAAGATGCTTTGGGCATTTTCGAGTACCTAGCCACCTACAAGGGGATCTGCTCAGGGTGGCGCGTATGGCAGTCAGAGAGTGAAAGTAGGAGCCTTTACCCAGTACGGTGCCAGCGGTGAAGGAAACCCGAAAGTCATAGCAATCTGACCGACTGGGCGCAGCAGGGTGGGGCGAGTCCGGCAAGACGTCATAAGCCTGAAACCAGTCAGTGAGCGCACCGCCGAGGGCGAATTCCCTTGGTTCACGGCGACATGTTGAAGCGCTTTTTTTAAGGCGTGGATACAGGGGTCGGCGTGAGCCGAGGGCGGCACCTGGCCGAGCTGTTTCTGCGTTTTTGCGTTGTCCGCCGATTACCTTCTTTTCCGCTGTCCCCTCTGAATTCAATCTGATTCCCGTAATCCCGCTCGCAAGGAGTGGGGGATCGCTTGCGATCGTCCACGACGCAGGAGCACCAGGAGGAGCGAAGCGACGGGCGGAGCCTTCCGCGACGATCTTAATCGTATGGACAATCCGGTGAGCCCCATTCCAGTCCTACAGGGCCGCCGACAGCGTCTTGTAGCTTTCTCCGCTTTATCCAGTCGATTGCAATTCGATCCATAATTTCACTGGGAATTTCGGCCGTGAGACTCTCTATTGTTTTTCCCTGGTAAACGTCTTTCGAAAGTTCGTACGTCGGAGGCGGTGTGAGTTCCAGAAACACCGATCGTGGTTCCTCTGACAGCAGCTCTACCGTATAGAAATGGAAGTGTTCACCGCCGGAAATGGATGCTTTTGCGCTCATAAGGAATTCCCATTCTTTGATCGTTTCACCAGAGTAAGCTTCTCAGATTTTTGTTGGTAGAGGCTGCGCCCTTATTAATATTGTAAACGTACTGTATTATGTGTTGTATTATGTATGATATTATGTATAATACATAATATAGTATGGAATATGAAACAGAGGGGTGCGATATGGAATACGATTACGCGGTCAAAATTGAAGCCGGCGCGGTCGTCCTGGATTACGAAGTGACGGCCCGGAACCCCAGTCACGCCGCCTACTTGGCGGGTAAAAAAGCCGAGGGCGAACTTAGCCCGCGATCCCTCGAAACTGCCGAAGTTACCGGCCTCAGAAAAATTTAAGGAGTCATCATGGCCCGCCCAGGAATAACTGCAGACCAAGTAAATCAGGCCGCCGACGAGCTTAAAGGCCGTGGCGAAAACCCGACCATCGACCGAATCCGCGCCCTGATAGGCGGGAGCCCGAACACGGTTCACCGCCATTTAAAAGCCTGGAAAGCAACACAACCACAGGCCCGCAGGGAAGCGCCGCAGCTCCCGGCAGATCTACAGGCCGCGCTGGTGGCCGAGATCGACAAGGCCGCTAGTGCCGCACGAGCGGAGGCCGAAGCCGACGCTCTCGAGGCCCAATCAACCGCCGACGAGTTGGCCACCGCAGGCGAGCGACTGGAGGAAGAAGCGGAACTTTTACGGGAGCGGGTCGAACAACTGGAAGCCGACCGGGATCGCGCCCAGGCCGTCGCCCAAGAACGGAAAACCGAAATCGACCGACTCGCCGAGCAGGTGCAGCGCGAAGCCCAGGCTGCCGAAGCTGCACGACTGGAAACGGCCACTAGCCGGCTAAAAGTGGAGGCCCTAACCGATCAGGTCACTACCCTGAAAACCGAGCTGGCCGACGCCCTCAGCCGCCGGGACGACGCAAAAGAAGCCGCCACCCAGGCCGCCCAGGCCGCAGCCGTGTCGGAAGCCCGAGAGGCAGCCGCCGCCCAGGCCGTCGCCGACCTTAAAGCCGATCTGGCCGAACTGAAAAAGGAGCTTGCTCAGGCGCGGAAAGACGCCAGCCAGGCCCAAAACCAAACGATCAAGATTCAGGAACAGCTAAACCAGGAACACGAAAAAAACCGGCAGGTAACCGCCGAGTTGGCCGCCGCGCGTGAAGCCCTGGCGGAGTGCGAAGTGACCGAGAAACCGGCTGCGAAAAGCTAGCCGCAAAGACCCCAACAAAAATGTTTACCAGGTCTGTCTCTCATGAGGTTGACGGGCTTGGCCTGGGGTGAGGTTTCAGTACAGAATGATCTGAATTCGCATGAAACAGTGCGTTAGAGGCTCAGAGAAGGCGTAACGATGAAGACAACTTATGAATTAATGAAAGAGGCGCGCAAGCGTAAGGCTGAACGTCTCCAGAAGATCGATGGTGTGTATACCCTTACCAAACGAACTGAGCGTAAGAAGAAGTGTAGTGGTTCAATGATTCCGGACACCAACGTAGGTGGTAATATCGCCACCATAAACGAGGTGTCTGATGACCAGAAAGCGACGTTCTTTTTCTCCTGAGTTCAAACAGGAAGCAGCCAGCTTGGTGCTGGATCAAGGTTACACGATTCCCCAGGCGAGCGTGTCTCTGGGAATTGGTGAAAGTGCTATCCGGCGCTGGGTTAACCAATTGACCGAGGAGCGTGACGGTGTCACCCCGAAGGGCAAGGCGTTAACCCCGGAGCAGCGCCGTATTCAGGAGCTGGAAGCCCGCTGCAAGCGCCTTGAACAGGAGAAAGACATACTAAAAAAGGCTACCGCTCTCTTGATGTCGGACGACATGAATCGTACGCGCTGATAGACCAGTTGAGTGAGCGAATACCTGTTGAAATGGTCTGCAATGCGTTTGATATCAGTCGTTCTAGTTACTACGAATACCGCCAACGGCGGAACCGTGTGGATGTTGAGCGTCTGGCCCTGAAGGCCCAGGTAAACCGGCTGTTCACGAAGAGCCGCAGCTCTGCCGGCAGCCGGACAATAAAGGGCTTACTCAGCGAAGAAGGCATTGTCGTCGGGCGCTTCAAGGTTCGACGTCTGATGAGCGAGTTGGGGCTGATCTGTAAGCAGCCAGGCCCTCACGCTTACAAGCAGGCCACGGTCGAACGACCGGATATCCCGAACCACCTGGCCCGCGAGTTCACGGTAGACCGGCCCAATCAGGCTTGGTGTGGTGACATCACCTACGTCTGGAGCGGCCAGCGGTGGAGTTATCTGGCTGTCGTGCTGGATCTGTATGCTCGCCGCGTTGTTGGTTGGGCGTTGTCATCCAGTCCGGATGCAGATCTGGTCGTCAAAGCTCTGGACCACGCCTGGGAACTGCGCGGTCACCCAGAGAAAGTTATGTTCCATTCGGACCAGGGAAGCCAGTATGCAAGCCGTAAGTTCCGTCAGAGACTATGGCGCTATCGAATGACACAAAGCATGAGCCGACGTGGCAACTGCTGGGACAACGCACCGATGGAGAGGCTGTTCAGGAGCCTGAAATCTGAGTGGATACCGGCCTTGGGATATCGGAACCTGCCTGAGGCCAAAAAAGATGTTGGTGGCTATCTGATGGACTACTACAACCGGCAACGACCTCACACGTTCAACGGTGGTATTTCTCCCGTTGCCGCTGAGGAAAACCTTAAAATACTGTCCGGGATTAGTTGACCACTACAGAAGCTCATTATCTTTCAGGATGATGGCTCACAAAGAGAGGTGAAATTATCCCACGGCTAAGTAAAGCCTATCGGTTGAGGATTCTCTCCAGGCAAGCAACCACCGATTCAAACCCTTCATGGGTTTTAACCAGGTCTAAAGGGGCGGCCCCCAGTTGGCTGTTCTCCGTTCTAAGCCAGTGTGCCATGTTCTCCCGATCCCCTCCCATGTTTTTAGCCAGCACAGACCTTAAGGCTTCGAGATCCTCATTTGTGAGATGAGCGGCATCATAAGCGCCTGTTAACTCACTTTCCTCTAACCCCAACTCGCCGGCCATAGAAATCCGATCTGACAAGGTTTCATTGCCCATATTTGATGGCCTCCAAATGCCTGAAAACTTCATCGAGACCCGCTTTCCCTCCATTCTGGATCAATTCCAGAGGTGAGCGGCCGTTGAACGGGGGATTCTGATTCCTTGAGTTCATATAGAGCCCGTGATTTTCAGGATTCTGGAAAAGCTCCCGGAGTTCGGCGTGAATATTCAATAGATACGAGATTCGTTCGAGTTGATCGGTGGATAGTCCGCCCGCGATATCAGGGCTTTTGAGCATCTCCGGACTCACTCTGAGTATTTCAGCTTGGTCTTTTTCTCCCAGTTGCCACTTGGTCATGATGTTTATGACCGCACGTAAACCTGCCCGACCCCTTTCGTCCATCCAGTGCTCATTCATATCGCCTCCTGAGGTTTGTAGCCGTTCTGATTATCCCCGCTCCCGCGCTTTGGTTGGTAGTGGTGCGATCCTCGCGCCGCCCAAAATTTCTTTGTAATGAATTGTAAAACGACCTTACATGTAAGATTTTTATTGCTATACTTACATGTAAGAAATAACCAACGCACCGGAGGAAATTATGAGAATTTGGAACAACGCTCAGAACTGTGTTTATGACGAAAACGATCCGCGCTGCCGGGTTTGGGTTGTCGGTCGGGTCGCTTTTGTCCAGGCGCTGGATGTGGGCGATGCCAGCAATCGGTTCGAGGTTCCCCATGTAAAGCGCTATGCCGGCCCTTTCGACATTGAGGATTTCGCCGAATCTGTTCTGGAGATTCTGAATAAGGGCGCGAAATGGGAGCCGGACTTTTTGAAAGGAGCTGATCGACTGGCGAAGGAACACAAAAAGCTGGTCTACGAGACTCAGGAGGGGGATTCGATTTAAGGGGTATTGGGCTTGAGTGCTGGAAGCCAGCACTCAAGCCAAACAAGGCGCTAATAAAACTCTAAAATGGTGCTAAAATAGTGTTGTATTAGTGCTAATTAGATACTAAAATTACTGTATAGCAAATATGGATAAGCGGAGGTTTTATGCGCATTTTGATTTTTCTACTTCTGGCCTTCTCCGTTGGCACGGCTTACGCCAACGATGAGAAATCGAGTAACGGCGAGACAGAAGCGCGGAAGGTTTACTTCACAAAGAGCGATTCAGTTGCGACGAAAAGCGATTACGCCTGGACTCGAGCTGACCTTTTAAGGGGGAAAAAGTGATGTTGAGGATCTGGCTCGCTTTGATTGCTTTCTGGTTACTGGCTGGCTGCGCTTCGATTGAGCCGTTGAGCAGTGACAAGTGGGACGTGTATACGGGCGTGAACTTCACCCCCGCACCTGAGCCAGCGGATGAAGTGAGACTCAACGGCCCGCTTGGTGTGTTTGGTGTTTCGTATTCGGCCACGGATAGAACCCGATTCTTCTGTGAGCACCAGTCGAGTCTATCTGATGCTGAGTCGGGTTATGGACTGAATGGGTGCGGCTTTCTCCTGAAACTCAATTAAGGACCCGTTATGGATAACCAAGAAAAAAAGCCGAAGCCGAAATCGAAAAACGCTGAATACGTGGCGCGATTCCGGGCAAGACAAAAAGAATTAGGCCGCACAGGTCGGCAACTTTATTTAACCGATCAGGAGTTTGAGCAGGTGAAAACCTTCCTTAGAGCATGGCGCGAGGCAAAGCGCCGGAACGCCAAGGATGGCTATGAAAATCTAACTGATGACGATCTGTAGAGGTGTGATATGAACGAGAACGAAATTCACGAAAAAGAAAGCTCGAAACATGATTTTGATGCCATGGCTTGGGTTAAAGCATTGGTTGTCGCCGTGGTTATGTTGATGATTGGTGCCGCCATCTTTGGTGCCAGCAACATAATTTTGCCTGCAGCCATCTCCTCAGTTGGTGTTATCGGCTTGATCGCGCTGCGATCAAAGCGATTTTTGGTGCTTGCAGCGGCCTTCCCGATCGGGAGCGTGTTGGCTCTTTTGATCGGTGACAACGCATTTGCAGCGTTGCCGATGTACCCCGCTTTTCTTATGTCACCGCTCATTCATGTTAAGCGTTCCGAAAAAGTCCTGGTATGGCGCCACCGAGTGGGTCTCTCTCTTTGGTTGATGGCTGCTTTGGGAGGTATTTGGACCCTGGTTGCAGGCACTGGAAATACCTTGCTGATTCTTGCTGTCTGCGCTGCCTTAATGATGATCTCAGCTTATTTCACTAACCCGAATCTGAAGAAGGAAACTGAGCACGATAAGTATGTTTTCTTCTTGATCGCTTTCCTTGGGTTGTCCGCCCTGGCGAGCTACTGGCTGGTTCCTGACCTTTTCAAGTACCTGATGGGTGCAACAGTTTTGCTTCTCGGGGTGACGGTTCTAGTTATCGTGACTGGCATGTGGAAGTACTACCTCTCCCGCTTCTTGGAAACAACAGGAGCTGAGCAAGGTGAGGCCGGTATGGTTCGTGGTATCAAGGTCAAGCGCTGAGGTTTTTCATGATCTACGTCTGGCTTTTGGTGTTTATGGTCATGGGCATTCTCGGTTTCTTTGGTGGCCTGTATGCCTTCCTGGTCATTGAGGGTACTCCGATCCACGAATTCCCAAAAGAGCAGATTCTGACGATCTCAGGGGCGCTACTCTTTGAGTACGCCCCTCGGCTAGCGAACTCCTGGCTGTCTGACTACACCGTCACTATGGGCCAGCTAGACATGAAAATGGCCTTGGTACATAAGCACTTTCTGAACGAAAAAGCCGCCATCTTTGGTGTCTTGGGATCTTCAATATCCTTGGTAGTTAGTGTCTTTTTGGTGCAGCTCAAACGACTCTCCCAAAAGAGGCCAGCAAATGAAACAACTGCAAAGGTAGAACCTTCCGATTTAGAGGAGGAGTCTCGAGCGGTTCTGAAAATTGGTACTCGAGAGATCCCCTACGAGTACGAAGCAGAGCATTTAATCGCTGTTGGTGCTACGGGGGTTGGAAAATCCCAGGCAATCCGAGCCGCTGTGAAAGTGGCCAGAAAAAGAAAAAACCCCGCCTTGGTTTTGGATATAGGCGGAGAGCTTACCAGTCGACTATATCGGCCTGAGAAAGACTTCATCATTGCTGCCCATGACGCTCGATCCGTCGATTGGTCGCCTTTGGCGGAGATGGAAGGGGATTACGACGCAGAGCGGCTAGCTGCAGCCATGATTCCCTTGGGTCACGGCGGTGACTCTGAAGAGTGGGCACGCATGGCACGGATCTATGCTGAGGCCGTTTTAATGGCGGTTTTTGATCGCCATAGCGATCAAAAACCGGCGACAAATACGCGCCTCGCCGCTCAGCTTTCGAGTGCCGATCCCAACGAGCTTCTGGAGATTGTAGGCGACGATAGTCCGGCGGCTGGTCTGCTTCGGCCTGGTGCAGAGAGAATGCTTGCAAGCGTTGTCGGTACCGCAACAAGTAAAGCATCGGCGCTTCGCTCTTTACCACCAGAGGGAGGGGTTAATGGGTGGTCCATTAAAAAATGGGTTTCAAAGGTTTGCGATACAGATCTACCGAAAGATGATCGCGACAGCTGGCTTTTTGTTCCCATTCCTCACGAATACGGCGACTCCGGAAAACCACTCGCCTCTATTATTGCCGGCTTTGTTGTTCAGTCGGTCCTCTCAATGCCGGAGTCCGATCGCCGCCTGTGGTTTTTCTGTGATGAGCTCGGCCAGTACCCGCAGATTAACGCGATGTCTGAAGCTCTTACTCTCGGTCGTAAATATGGCCTGTGCTGTGTGCATGCAGTCCAAACCGTTGACCAGCTTGAAAAGCATTACGGTCGAAATGGTTTCGTTGAATTGCTGGCCAACTACGGCGCAAAAATCATGTTCCGCCAGGGAGACGATCGCAGTGCGGAGTGGTCTTCACTTCAGATCGGAGACGCCCAGGTCCGTCGAATCGTCATCAACACGTCAACCAGTGAAAGTGGGGCAGGGGCGAGTTCCTCGACGACCACCTCTGAATCACAGCAGGAGCAATACAGCATTGAGCGAGAGATTCTTCCCGCTGAGTTTATGGGGTTGCCAAAACTCCACGCTTGCATAAAAACCACCTCCAAAGCTGGCGAGGCGTTTTTTTCTGATATCCCCTATCTCGACATAGGGCCACAAAAAGAGCCCGCTTTCGTCCCACGAAAGCGGGCTCGAAATCCGCAGAAACAGACCTTGATTGAACCCGAGGCTCCTGAAAAGACTGAACGAGAAAATACCCGACTCCCCAAACCTTCTGATGCGGATTTTGATGATATTGAAAGCCTTTTCAATGCGAAGAATGACCAGGAGAAACTTCCTGACGTTAACCAGGAAGAACCACCCAAATCTGAAAAAGATGACGATAAAACGCAGCGGGTCATGGACGCATTAAATGCGGGCATAGAAATCGCTGCAGGTGGTGCCGAAGATCCTGATGACCTGGAGAAGGAATCCAAGGATGGCGGCCGTCAAAGTGCCAACAAATCTCAACAGCTCCGCGCGATTTTATCGAACTATGACCGCGGCTAATTCCCCTGATTTTTTTCAAAAATCAGGGGCCCAAGTTGCGATCTGGTTTTGCCAACGGGTTGGCAAAACGTTGGTACGATTGAAGCGAACTTCGTTCCCTTCAATCTATCACACACCATGCACTGCGTGCGGCGTGTGGTGCAGCCCTAAAGCCTTGTGCCACATGGCTTAGGGCGTTATCAGACTGTTAACAGAAAAACAGCTATAAACGATTTAAGTATCTGTTTTTAAATGTTAACACCAGTTATCACTAAATATTGCAAAAAATGGAGTTGAAAATGGGTCAAACACCGAAGCAAATCCGTCAGCAAATCGAAAAAATGGAAGCCAAACTGGCAGCCGCTGAAGCTGCTGAAAGAGAGAAGGTTGAGAAGAAGATTCTTCGCGCAGCGACGCGATCTGGCCTGGTAAAAACCGGCCTGACTACCGCCGAACTTACCGAGAAATTCGCCAAGATTTTGGAAGAAGAACGAGACAATTCTTCGCCAGAAATGGAACTGAAGCCAAGCGTTCAACCTAGCCAAAACGGGTCCGACAAAGAAGTCGATCGAACTCAAAACCGTGACCAAAACGCTCCCACATTCAGCAGCCAATCAGGACCGAATCTATGAGTAAAGAAACAAAAAAAGTCACTCTGATTTTCAGCGCGGAAGAAATTTCCGCGCTTCAACGAATCAGCTCGATCAGTGAAGAAACTGCCGTTCGAATCCTCCTTCACAGGCACATGGAGGGGGAGGATATTGAGAGTAAAATTGCACGGGCTATTGGCCCGCTGGTCGATGAAATTTTCGACATTCGTTCAAAGCTTCGCGTTTAAAGAGAGGGCGTGATGGTCAGTAAAAAAACCTTTTCGGTTGGAGTTCGATTGACTGCGGAAGAGAAAGCGACTCTGCAAAAAATAGGTGCTTCCAGTGATTCGGAAGCGCTGCGAATTCTTATCCAGGAGCATGCCCAAGGTGAGCATATAGAAGAAAGAATTTCGAGAGCAATCGAGCCTCTTCAAGAAAAAATCGACACTTTAGAGGCTGGCATCAGGGAGGCTGTTTTCAAAGAAGTAGGGAAAGCTCTCGATCTCGTTATTGGTCATTACGAAAGGAAGCCTAGCCATGAGGAACACCGTTAAGCTCGGCAGTGTGTCCCATGCTGAGAGTTATTATGATCACGATGACTACTATCGAGAGAGCGGTGAAGCACCTTCGAAGTGGCTCGGTAGTGGCTCGGATAGGCTGAACCTTTCTGGTGAAGTTAATCGAGAAGGGTTTGCCGAGTTGCTGCGCGGCAAGATGCCCGACGGTTCTGTTTTGGGAACTGTCCGGAACGGAAAAGTTGAACGTTGTCCGGGATGGGAGGCCACTTTCTCAGCCCCGAAATCGGTCAGCCTTGCGGCGTTGGTAGGTGGCGATCATCGTTTAGTAGATGCGCATGATAACGCGGTAAAAGAGGCGTTCGAGTGGCTGGAGGAAAATGTTGCCCAGACTCGAATTCGAGAAGGAAATCAGATTACCAGGGAAAGAACGGGAAATTTAATTGGAGCCAGCTTTCGACACAGCACAAGTCGGGAAATTGACCCGAATCTTCACACCCACAGCCTGATCGTAAATGCGACTCAGGACAAAGATGGTCGCTGGCGCTCTCTCGATTCCCGTGAGCTTTATCGGGTTCAGTATGAGTCCGATCGTGTCTATAAGCAGGCGCTAGCGCGCCAAGCGAGGGAGCTTGGTTACGACGTGGAGCGCACCGAGCACGGGTTTGAGTTGAGCGAGTTTACGAACTCACATCGGAGCGAATTCAGTGATCGCTCTAAGAATATGGACGAATGGCTGGAGCGGCGAGGTTTAACCAGGGAAACAGCTAGTAGGGCCATGAGAGAAAAGGCGGCACTGGCGACCCGTAAAAGCAAACAAAAAAATGTGGATAGGGAGGCCATGAAGGCTGACTGGCGAGAGCGAGAGCGTGAGCTTGGTGTCGATTCTCGCTCTATTGTAGAGGCAGCTAAAACTCGTGGCGCTGATCGGTCAGCCATCCAAAAAGAAGCAGACCAGAGTGCCGAAAGTGCTATTGTATCAGCAGCTAAAAGCCTTGGAGAGCGACAGAGCCGATTTACCAAAAGTGAGCTCGAGCGTGAAGCGCTTCGGGTGGCTTACGGAAGCCCGGCCACGAACGGCGACATAAAAGCGGCCATGGCCAAGGCTGCAGAAGCCGATCGGTTAATACCTCGAACCGTCGCCACTGAAAATGGACAAGAAACCGGCTACACCACCGTTGAAGCAATGCGGAATGAGTACCGCATGTTGTCCGCGGAAAAGGCCGGACGAGGACAGGCAGAGCCTCTGAAAACCGTCGAAGACGCCGAACACGCCATTGAGCGAGCAGAGTCCGAATCGCCTTATCCGTGGACGCAGGGACAGAAAGACGCTGCCACCGGAATCATGGCCACCGATCACCGAATTACCGCCGTTCAGGGCTACGCCGGTACCGCCAAAACCACCACCGTTCTAAAAACCATTGCCGCAGAGGCGCAAGCACAAGGCTACACAGTGAAAGGTATGGCGCCGACAAAAAGTGCCGCAGAACAGTTGTCCGAGGGCGCGAACATTGCTCAGAGTGAAACCGTCGCCGCGCACCTGGTTAAAACCCGGTCTGGCCGTGACGAAGGCCCTAAAGAAAAAGAATTGTGGGTAGTGGATGAGGCCTCGATGCTGTCGGCGAAAGATACGCAGGAGCTTTTAAGGGCGAGCGAAAGCGCTAATGCTCGTGTGGTGTTGGTAGGTGACGTTCAGCAACTTGGTAGCGTGGAGGCGGGTGAAGCCTTTCGTCAACTTCAGGAAAACGGCATGGAAACCTTTGTCCTGGATGACGTTGTTCGCCAGCAAAATGCCGATACCCGAGAAGCCGTTTACGCTTCAATCGAGGGTGAAACCGCCAAGGCCATGCAAGCGATTGAGCGTAGCGGGACGATCACAGAAACGCTCGATGAAGGGCAACGCCGCGACGAAATCGCGAAAGAATACCTTTCCCTGGATAAAGCCGAGCGTGAGCAAACACTGGTGATCGACCCAACTCGCGCCGGGCGTCAGGCATTGAACGAGACGATCCGGGAAGGACTCAAGGCCGAGGGCACGTTGTACGGCGAAGAGATCCAGACTAAGACCCTCGAGAAAAAAGACCTCACCAACGAACAGACCAAAGACGCCAGCCGGTACAAGGAAGGCGACCAGGTAACGTTTGCCCGTGACTATCAAAAAGCGGGCATTCAGAAAGGCGAGTATTACGAAGTCGATCGGATCGACTATAAGAGCCAGACCGTGCACCTTAAAGACCGTGAAGGTAATGAGGCCCAGTGGAAGCCAAAGCAGTTTGGTAATGGGAACAAGGTTCAGGCCTACGAGAAGCAGGACACGAAAATTGCCGCTGGCGACCAGATCCAGTGGACGAAAAACGACAAGGATCGCGGCTTAAACAATGGCGATCGACTGACTGTCGATCGGGTGGATAAGGGAACAATCTACGCCAAGGACGCACGCGGGAAGAGTCACACCATCGACACCCAAGAAAAGGGCGGAAAGCACTTCCGGCACGCCTACGCGACAACGGTTCACGCGGCCCAGGGTAAAACGTGCAACCGGGTCTTAGCCAATCTCAGCGGCAAGTATAAGAGCTTGCTCAATATGCGCAGCTTTTACACTATCCTCTCTCGTGCGAAAAACAGCGTTCACCTCTTCACGAATGATCGAAAGGGCGTGGAAAAGCTCATTTCGAGCCGAAGCGGCGAAAAACAAACAGCGCTTGAGAGCGTGAAGGATCGTCAGAAGTCAAAATCGCAGGAGAAGAGCATGCCAGAGAAGCAGCGTGACGCCGGTGCGAGTAACAAGCCCAAAGAGCCAGAAAAGGCCAAGAATCAACGTCCGGAGAAAGAGAAAGGCAGCCGAGACGAGAAGCGCGACGAGAAGTCGCGGGAGTCGTCAGGACGTGACACCGGCCGTTCATTTGATCGAGGTCGAGAAAGAATCCGTGAAAGAGTTCGTGAAATGGGGCGTTAGGCTTGAGCCTAATTGTTCTGACAAGTTTCAGTCAACCGACCTTTACATGTAATATTTTTCGGCGCATACTTACATGTAAGGCTTGGTTGGGCAGGCTTTTATCTAGCAACTGAAACTACAGTAGGAACTGCAAAAATGAACCGTGAAAATTTTTTTGATGATAGTGGTTTCGACAAATTTTCTGCGTGGCTCGAAGAGGTCACTTGTATTTTTCCGTCTAAAGAGATCGTTTCGGCTCAATGGGAGATGACGAGGCGGATGGAAGGAGTTCTGAAACGCGCCGGTGTAACCCTTCATTGCAGCGACATAGAAACCGAGTTCAGTCCTCTCCTGGAAGATCAGTGCCGTCTTCAAGATATACTTATCCGTTACGGCTTCTGTGGTAACAAAGACGCTTATGAAGAGACGCTGAAAGAGACAATTTTATACCAGGAAGTTAGAAATCTCTTATTGAACAACGACCACAAAGTTCCAGTGTGGGAGCAGCCTGTCCACACTTGGTAAAAGAGCAGAGCCGGGCTAAGCCCGGCTCTGCTCTTCTCCCCCCCCTCTCTCCATCTAAATAACAGAACCCTCAATAGCTCCCGGAGCGCCCTAGTCGCATTGCGTCTAAATAGCACCAAAAAAGCATATAATTAGCGCTTGATTGGTGCTAATAAGGTGCTAATATGGTGTTGTTTGGCGTTAGCGCCAATTTGATACCAAGCCAAGAAGGGATTAACCATGAATTTAAGCCGTTTCATAATTAGTGTTTCGATCGCCATGCTGGCGATTTCAGCAAACGCTAACCCCTTTCCTACCGCCGGTTCGATCGGCGCAGAAACCAATCTTTCCCATTACTTTATGGGTGATTCCGGTTCCGGGGCGATTGATGACCTGGAGGATTTCACCGAAATCAGCGTCGCCGGTCGGCGATTCCTGTCCCCGAGCATTTCCCTGGGCCTCGAGGCCGGTTATGGCTCTCTGGAAACGAAGAATCTGGGTGGAGACGTGGATGCTTACCGGCTGGGTAGTGGCGCTCGCTATCACGTCCAGAATCTTGATTTCTATGGTGCTCGGCCTTTTCTGGGTTCTGGCATCAATCTTCACCACTTCGACAGCTCCACCTTCAACAAGGACAAAACTGAAGTATCGGTTTATGGCGAGGCGGGCTTCGAAGCCATGATCGGTGATTCGTGGATGGTGTCGACAGGGGTCCGAGGGCGCGTTGAAGTTGAAGATGCCTACGCTGATACCGTCGTATTCGCCGGGATCACTCGATTGTTCGGCGGGAAGTCGACCGCTAAAGCAGCTCCGACCCCTGTAGTGACCCAGCCCGATCCGGTTGTGGTTCCGAAGGTAGAAGTCGAGCCAGCACCCGAGCCAGAGCCGAAACCGGAAAAAATCATTGCTCAGTTTAGGGTGACTGAGAAAAGCCTTCCGTTCGCATCTGGCAGCGCGGCAATCGGCGCCGGTGCAGACACAAGCCAGCTCTCCGAGTTCGCCACTGCCGTCACAGAGCAGCCTGACCTAACGATCATTATCGAAGGCCACACCGATAGCAGTGGCCCCGCATCCTTCAACCAGCGCCTAAGTCTTGCCCGTGCAAAGGCTGTTGAAGCTGTCCTGGTGAATGAGTTTGGCGTTTCACCGGATTCCATCCTCACCAGAGGATTCGGTGAAACGAAACCGGTCAGTAGCAACGCGACCAAAGAGGGCCGCTCCGAAAACCGCCGCGTCGAAATCAAGCTTCGCGACGACAGCCAATCTTGAGATAAAAAGGTAAAAGAGCCATGAACAATCAAACTTTTGTGATTCTTGCCGTTCTTGCCGGTTTTGGTCTTGCCGGTTGTAACGGCGGCGACAGCCGATTCAGCGTTACCGAACCTCAGTCAGCTCCGGTCGAAACCCCAGAGCCTCAACCAGAGCCGGAGCCGGAACCACAACCTGAACCAGAGCCGGAGCCGGAGCCTGTGCAGCCGTTCCTGACCGATTTAGGCTTCCAAACGTCTGAGCAGGAAGTTATTGAAGGCATCCACATCTTCGGCGGCTTCACCCTGCACGCCTATACAAACAGCGTCAGCGAGGGCTTGGCGAAAGCTTCAGACCCTGAGTCGGGCAGTCTGCCCAGAACGTGGGTTTTGGATCCAGCGGACACCAGTGCCGACCCCCAAATTTCGACCGACGAATTTACGGCCTCGATGCCAGATGAAGCTGTCGCGAACGTTCGCATAGACGCCACGCTCGACTATCCGCTGTTTGTAGACGATCCGAACAGTGCCATTAGTTTCATGTGCGTTGGCGGTGGCGAGCGCTTCTCTGTGGGCACGGGCACCGGTGACAGAACGCCCTTCAACGCCGATCGGAATGGGAAAATTTACACCGGCCCCGCCCATGTGAATTTCTCGCTCAGTCGGTTGGATACGGATTGGAATTCCTTCGATCTTGAGATATCCGGCGCGGATATTCCGATCGACGGCTTTAGCCTCGAGCCTTCTGGCCTTGAGCTTACGCGATGTACCGATCTGGCTTTCCATGGCCTTGAGCGGAATACGGGTGAAAACGTGCTCATTGCCGCGGGCCCCAGTCGAGCTATCCAGGTGAGCGGCGAACCCGATTTTCAGTATTTCATTTCAGAGGATGGCGCTGAGGACAGCTACGTAGAGACGACGGGCACTATATGGGCCAATGTGAAGCCATTCGAAGCTCAGCTTCTGTACGAGAATCGCGATGGGTTTGTCTCCGCCGTGGCGACGAATGCGGGAAGCGGAGCGATCTTCTTTGCCGAAAGCTCAAACGATTCGGGCGCAATCACGATCAAAAAACTGTCTAGCAGTGACGTTGTTGCGGCGGCTGGATCGGCCGAGCAAGTGCCTGTCACAGCGGAAACCGTGGTGACATTCTCGCAAAATCCTTTTTCCCAGGTTATCGAGCCTGGATTGATTGAAGGTCTGGCCGTGGTGACCCTTGATGGTGAAGAGACACTCATTGCGACCCACACCCGAAAAGCGTTCTCTCTGGAGCTGAAGCCAGCGTCAGCGAGCGAGACCGAGATCATTCTGCAGCGGTTTGCGAATCCGGATAACGTCACTCGCTTTTCAGGAACCTTGGCTATTCCCTTGTCAGATCCGGCGTCTGCCCGCTTGCTTGAGGGGCCTGTGGTTAGCGACTGTCTGGGGTTGTTGACGAACCTCAAAGCCGAACCTGGTGTTCTGGCGTGCGCCTCGGGAACTAACCCCAATACTGTCGTACGCTTGCCGCTTTGAGGGCAATTCCTGAACGCTGGGCACCCTAGCGGGTGCCCAGTTTAAAGGCCGCCCGAACGATATTAACCCTCAAGGATTGTTATGGCTTTTGAATATCTCGCGTGGAATCTCGATATGCAGATTATCTGGCATGAGAGCGCCGTCGATTTTAACGACTATCGTGTTAAAGCCCATTTGGCCGCGTTGGTGTATGGTACCGGCTCAACCACTGAGACCATTGTGAATGGTTTTGTCTTGAGTGACCCCCAGCTTCTGACCGGTTATCGAACGGTTCAGGAAGCATGGAATCGACTCGATCGAGAACAGCGGCTATACGTGCTGGCTTTCCGGAACATGCTAAGCAAACGGTTTTTAGGGGAGGAAGAGAACTTCGCGCACCTGGTGTATTCGGAAATGGTGCTCAATGCGTTCATGGAGATTTTGGAGCGTTACGAAGAGACGAACGGGGTAGAGTGGGCTGAGATTCCAATGAATGCCCAGTTACGCTTTGCCAGAGAAGCGAAGACCATGATTGACGAAAAGATCGTTTCTGAGGACAACTCACTGCTCTGGGAAATCCGGAAAGAAGATGAATGACGGATACCAGTTGCCGCCAATTTCACCGTGAAACTGGCGGCAACTATTTAGGAGAGCGCTATTAGTAATTGATAAAATATGACGCTAATACAGTGCTAAAAAGGCGCTTAAATTATGCTAATAAAATACCAAAAAAGCGCCAAATTACTTTTTCTACTAATGAAGCTGTCATAAAAAGAATACCGGTGAATCTGGTGTTTTTTACTCTTTAGCAGCTTTAATCATTGCCCATCGAAGAAAGTTCGACTTCGATCTCCCTGTTCTTCTGACGCCTCTTCGAGAATCTCGTACTCGTATTCATTGAATGGCACGTTGATTTTTTTGTAATCGCGTGGGGCGTTGGGATCGGCTTTCATGGCCTCCCCTCCGTCCGCCTGGTTAGCGAACGCCTCGATCCGATCGGCATCGGTCGAGGTCGCTTCTGGTGAGCGGCGTTTAACCATGGCTCAGTATCTCCGTTACTAGTAATTGAATCTCGGCTTTTGCCTTGCTGTTGTCGGTTTCAACGACGCCCAAGCCTTCACTGACGGCATCTCGATACACTTCCGATCTCGGATCACCGAGCGAAGCGGAGCAATCTCAGGGTAATCGCTCAGGTAGAGGCGCGCCTCTTCAGCCTCACTCACGTTCGGGTTGGTAGGTGTCATCGTGAGTACCCCAAATGCCTTGAGCTTAGGGTTCAAGTCTCGTGCCCCGATGATGATTTCCTGAAGTGTGGGTAACACGTCCAGATCCGGCTGCGAAGGGCGGAACGGCACCACCAGCAAATTTGCAGCCGTCATTGCGGTGCGCAATTCCCTGGAATCCCGTCCTGCTGCATCAACGACGACAAAGCCGTAACGCTTATCCAGGTCGAGCAAGGTTTCTCTTACGTTGTCGTATTTCTGGACGCAGTGAACCGCCGGAACGCCGCTCAACGCTTCCGGTCTTCTGCCCAGCGCGCAGCAGTGGCCTGTCTGTCCGCATCAACCAGAACAACGTCCTTGCCTCGGATAGCGAGCTCAGCCGCGACATTCGTTGCGGTCGTTGATTTCCCGCACCCACCTTTCTGATTTCCTATCAAAAGAATCATAAAGCACCTTTTTAGCACCAAAACAACATCATTTTAGCGCCAATACAACACTAAAACAACGCCGAATATAAGTCATATAACACTGATTTTTCTGATGAAACTAGCTTAGTCATACACCGTGCAAGGTGGAGATACACCCTGGTTGGAGTGCGCCGTGCAAGGTGGAGATACACCTTGGTTGGAGTACACCGTGCAAGGTGGAGATACACCTTGGCTGGAGTACACCGTGCAAGGTGGAGATACACCTTGCGAGGTGCTGGGATTGTTTGAGAGATAGAAGTTAATCTTCGTCTTCATCGGGGAATACAAGTGGATGGTCTCGAGCGTTGGCCGATCAATAACCTTTGCTGAAAGCTCCATCCCAAGTACCGCGAGCACACGCTCAAGATCCGTCAGCCGGCCTGTGTATTTGTCATTTTCAATCTGGTTCACTCGCTCACGGTGAACGTGAGCTTTGATAGCCAGCTCTTTTTGCGTTTTGATGTTTAGACTCTTACGCCGTTGGCGAATCATGTTGCCCAGAGTCGTACCGGTTGCGCCCATGCTTGCCCTCGGAGTGATTATATTTTCACAAATAGGCCGCCGACGCTGCTTTGTTGTTATTCTGTCACTTTTCAAAGCGAAACAAAGTCTCCTCGGTCAAAGACCGACAATTTGCAGGTTGTTGGCAGCCAGAGCTTCAATTTCAGGAGGGCTGAGGCCAGCTCTCAGCCACTTGAAGTGGCGAAGGGCCAGTGACACCCGTTCACCCTCGCCTGAGCCTTCATAGAGGGTATTTTGGGTGCGGAACAGGGAATCGCCCAGCGTTTCGACGATCAGCGTTGAGCACACGTAATCACCAGGCTTAAAGCGATTCTTCCGATCTTCCACCACGATTCCCCAGAAAAAATCGGCCAACGCTTCACCGTTTTTATCCCGTACGGTTACCAGATACCAGTTCTTCGCGATTGTCTGAGGGGTTGGCGTGTCTGACATGAGAGGTTTCCTACCAGGTGGTTAGTTCTGCTTACACCATTTTCACGATCAGCACGCCACAAACGCCGATAATCGCCAGGTTATCGGTGATTTCGGGCCGTTGACCTACCAACAGTGGTGCAAAGGTGCGTTAAATGATGAGCAGAACGCGGCGGCAGCTTTGACCGTTATCGACTGTCGTGAGGCGTAATCGGACCAACAGCGCATAGTATATACTATCGGCCCTACCCCCACCCGATCACCAATAGTCGGGCTTGTCGGCGGGTTTCTTGCGGGTTGGCACGCGATCGGGAAACTGGTGAGCGCGTAGCTCCTCTTCAGAAATAGAATGGCGCATCCAGTCGGCGTTTTTGCGAAGCGAG
>NZ_CP034143.1 GCF_003994855.1 Marinobacter sp. NP-4(2019) | reverse complement strand
GTCTTACTTCTGAAAGCCGTCCGCCAAGTACCAGGAATACGACTCACCCCAGCATCCAGTTTCCCCTCAGCGAGGCCCTTTCTCCACCGGGTCGCCCTCGACTAAAAAATGATGCAACGTCGTGCGGCGGGCTCAAACAACCAGGAGAACCATTTCTGACTCACTGAGTTTCCCGGCTCAAGGTAAGAACGCCTGATTGCTGAGTGAAGTTCAGCTGGCTGAGGACGCTCATTCCCAACAACACCATGTCGGGATCCATGGCGGGACTGATGGTGCCGGGCACGTTAGTGAACCTCATATCGCCCAGACGGAGCTCCGGTATGATAGTACTCCACACTTTCACCTTACCAGCCGCCGTCTGTGCAACGCCGGGGCGGCCCCGAGTAAGGCCCGCTTTCTGGGCTACCGATTCTGAAATCGACACGGTAGTGGCGCCAGTGTCCAAAATAAAGGTGACGCTGTGGTTATTGATGGTGCCGTCCACCAGATAATGCCCTTGGCGATTGGCTTTCAGCTCAATTTCGGTGGCACCGCCACGGACATGGCTGACCAGTTGCTGATTGGGGGTTGTTATTGCGGGCATCCACTCGGTCGAATAAATATGTCACAACACCGATCAATACAGCCCAAAAAACAGCAAAGTAAAGAATGTATCTGATTTCGGGTCTGATGGCACGGGTTTACTCATCCCATTCCTTGCTGTGAATCCGCGACAGGCTGTTTCTATTCTAACCCATCCTGAATTCCGGAACAGCCGGCCAACACGACGATGAATTCGAATCAGTATCCGTAAAGTACGGGCCACCAGAGCCGCACATAAATCACGGTTGTTCTGTCGCCCCTCCTCCTCGCGTACGAAAGGATCACGCAGAATCTGCAACGGCGCTCAGTTCAACTGCAGGCTGAGCTGGTGGGAGTCGCACTTTTCGGGCTCATTATCTAAACAAGCCACAATCAAGAGCTCCGCTGTTTTAGGAATGACATTCAGAAACTCTGTGATATCCACCACATGACTTTCAAGCCCCCGTTCTCGCCCAGCCGGTAAGCTTGAGCAGACAAGCTCATGTCTATTGTCAGGGGCATAGTCACACCGGAACGATGCAAACTGACCACAGGCCGTCTGTTCTGAGGAGGGAAAAACACACTGAACCGAAAACAGCTCTACGTCATCTTCCACCTGGAACGCGCCGTCCTCACTCAGATAAACAGACGCTGTATAGGGAAAGGTCTCATCGAACCCGGGAACCGAGAGGTCGTCATAGTAGACATCCGTATTCCAGGTCAGACTGATGATATCTCCCGGTGAGAACTGATTTTCCTGGTCTTCTGAGAACGCGGCCAGATTGAAAACACTCGGTTCCAGTGGTGAACCGGAAAACTCGAAAACAAGTTCCTTGTTTGCGTCAGTGTTGCCTGATGATGAGGATTTCTCGATAGCAGCCCCATCGCCCCCTCCCCACCACAACCGAGAGAAGAGAGGTTGTGAGTCCTATTAACGCAAACTTAAGGTGGGGCATGGCAAGGCTCCTCAGAAAAAAAATCCATGGTATCCCGGGACTGCGGGAGTAAATCGAGAATAGGTCTTTCGTTGATGTCCCTTTAACGGTTGAAAAAGGGCCCTCTTTCGAGGGCCAACCTCACTCAACACCCACCACAGGATCCGCGCACTCTCAATATGAGTAATGTCTCATGGGTTTTGAAACCCGCAACCCCAGAGGTAGGCCCATCTTTATGCAGAGTGTTGCCGCCGGGCCGCTTGGTCCTATACTGAGATAAGTGCAGCCGAATCCATCAGTCCTTTGAAGTGCGCCTGGGTTTGGGCCTACCCCCGGCCGTGAGTGGTGTTATTGACAGCATATTTTGGCCGGCTCGACCAAGTTATGGTGACATAACCCTTAGTCGTGACCGCCGCTCTTAAACAAAAGCGGACATTCAAGTTAGCCTCCGCTCAGGGCCGACGAGCAAATCACTTATGCTTCATACAGCCTAATTGATGGAGCAAATCACGGACGCCAGACGATCACATGGAAAGGAAGCTGGGTGCAGGTCAGGGGTTTCAGCTAGCTTTGGGATGCCTGAACCAGTCTAAACTGTGGGGCCGATCTAATCTCAGCGTTCGTTCTTTAATCGAAACCAAAGGGCATAAAGCGCCGGCACAAACAATAGCGTGATCAGAGTGCCGACCGCCACGCCACCGATAAGGACATAAGCCAGCGGCCCCCAGAACAGGTCAAAGGTCAGAGGTACAAACGCCAGAACGGCCGCCAGGGCGGTGAGTACCACGGGGCGGGCACGTTGGACTGCCGCTTCGACAACGGCTTCCCGGGCAGCCATTCCTGCTTTGAAGTTGTCCTGCACCTGCTGCGTCAGAATCATGGTATTTCGCATCAGGATGCCGCCCAGGCCAATCAGCCCCAGCAGCGCGGTAAAGCCAAAGGGTTGATTAAACAGCAGCAAAGCCAGCACAGCCCCAATCAGCCCCAGTGGCGCGGTGGCAAGAACAGTCAATGTGCCGATAAAGGAACGCATCTGAAGCATGATAAAGATCAGCATCAACGCCAACATCACCGGTTGTAATGTCTGGATTGAAGCATTGGCTTTGGCTGATTGTTCCACCGTACCGCCGATTTCAATACGGTAACCCTCCGACAACTGTTCGCGCAGGCCCGTCATCGCACTCCATATCTCCTTGGTGACATCCGGTGGCTGGGCACCTTCTACATCGGCCTGAACGGCCAGGAAGGGGTCACGGTTGTAACGCTTTATGACGGGGTCCTCGTAACGAACCTGCCACTTGCCCAGTTGCTGTACGGAAAGTTTGCGGCCGTCGCGGGTTTTGATCTCAAGATCTTCCGGCATGATCACTTCGCCACGTGCATTACGCGCCACCAGTTGAACGCTCCTTATGCCCTGGCGCAGTTCGGTGACGGCCACTCCGCGGAGTTGGAACTGCAGTTGCCGGGCAACCTCTGCCGGAGTCAGGCCCATCCAACCCAGATTTTCCGGATCCATATCAAGATAGAGAGTGGGCACACGCTCATCCCATTCGAGATGCGGCATGACGATGTTCGGATGCCCGGTCATGAGAGTGCGGATCTGGTGCGCGATCTCTCTGAGTTGATCGGATTCCGGACCCAGCACACGAAAACTGACCGGCCAGACCACCGGGGGACCGTACAGCAAACGCGTCACCCGCACTCGTGCCTCCGGAAATTCACCCGCCGCGATTCTGGTTTCCAGCGCCGAGATGATGCGATCGCGCCCTTTAACGTCCTGCCCAATGGCAATCAACTTGGCAAATGCCGGGTCCGGCTGCTCGGGGTTGGCCGATACGAAGAATCGGGGCGCACCGGCACCGATGTAAGCGGAAAGGCTTTTCACCTCCGGCATGTCCATCAGAATCGCTTCCAGGCGTCTGACACTTTGATCCGTGGTGGCAATAGCGCTCCCCTGCGGAGCGTAGACACTGATCAGAACTTCGGGGCGATCAGAACTGGGAAAAAATTGCTTCTGCACCTGGGTTGCCATCCCGAAAGCACTGATCGCCAGCAAACCCACTGTGATAAAAACGACGGTTTTCCGGTACTGAACACACGCTGTGATCACCCCACGCAACCGCTGATAAAACGCGCTTTGGTAAAGGTCCTGGCCCATATGCCCGGTGTAATCGGGCAAGAGCTTGACGCCCAAATAAGGCGTAAAAGTTACCGCCACCACCCAGGAAATCAACAACGAAAAAGCCAGCACCCAGAAGATGTTGCCGGTGTATTCTCCCACTCCGGACTGGGCAAATCCGATGGGGACAAATCCGGCCACCGTCACCAGCGTACCGAACAGCATGGGCGCGGCGGTTACGCTCCAGGCATGACTGGCTGCCCGTACCCGGTCCCAGCCGCTCTCCATCTTCACGATCATCATTTCAATGGCGATGATCGCATCGTCCACTAACAGACCCAGTGCGATAATCAACGCACCCAGGGTGATGCGGTCCAGGTTTATGCCCGCCATTTTCATCAACAAGAAAGTCAGGCCGAGGGTCACAGGAATCGCAATGCCCACCACCAAACCCGCGCGCAGACCGATCGCCAGTATGCTAACCCCCATCACCACGACCAACGCAACCAGAAACTTGACCTGAAAAAGATCAACCGCCTGAGTGATGGCTTCCGCCTGATCGGTCAGGGTCTGTATTGACATTCCCAGCGGCAGCCTGCCCTGTTCGGTACTGACAAACTCGCGCAGCCGCGCGCCAAATTCCAGGCCATTTTCACCCGCACGCATGACCACACCCAGGAGGATCGCATCCTCACCGTTGGAGCGGACGATGTAGCTCAAAGGATCTTCATACCCTAAACGCACCTCGGCCAGATCAGATACGGTAATAAGCTGGTCGCCGATACGGAGAGGTACTGAGGTGAGGCGCTCAAGGTCAGACAGGTCGATGTTGCTGCGGACATAAACCCGCGGGCCGGCAAGATCAACAAAGCCAAGAGGCTGAAGACGGTTGTTGGCCTCTATCGCCTGCAACACCTCTTCTGCCGACAAACCGAGGTTGTTGAGCCGGTCCTGATCAAATTCGAGATACACCCGCTCAGGACGCTCCGCCAGGAGCTGTGCTTTTTGCAAGCCGGGCAGCCGTTGCAGGCGATCCCGTATCGATTCTGCCTCGCGGGTCAGTTCACGCATTGGCATCCCGGGTGCCGTCAGCGCCAGCAGGGAGAAATACACATCCGCGAAATCATCGTTGACGATGGGGCCGATCACACCCTGGGGGAGGTTGGGTCGCTCATCGAGCATGCGCTTGCGGACTTGATAGAAGAGGTCCGACACTTTTTCACTCGGAGTAGAATCCAGGAATCGGATAACCATGGCGGCCTGCCCGGGCCGAATGGTTGTCTCAATATTATCGAAATACACCACCTCCTGGATTCGCTTTTCCAAACGATCCACGACCTGGTTCTGCAGCACCTCGGGGGTTGCCCCTGGCCAGACGACAGAAACCACCATCGCCCGGACGGTGAACGCAGGGTCTTCCGCCCGACCCAGGGACGAGAACGCGTAGAAACCGGCAACAACGGACAGCAAAGAAAAAAGAGGGTGACCGAACGCTCGCGCACTGCCAGCGCGGAAAGATTCGGTAAGCTCATTGAACCAGCTCCCGCACTGCCATGCCAGGCGTGAGCAGGTGTGTCCCCAACGCGACGATGGGCGTTCCCGCCTTGATGTCGACCTTGATCTTCGCATACTCCTCACCCAGATCGATCACCTCGACCGCCAGGGGCGTTACCGTGCCGTCGGAAACCAACCAGATCTGCGGCGTTTGCCCTCTCTCATCCAGGGCACCCAGCGGTACGCGATGGCTGGGGGCGGTTTGCTTCTGCGCTAACCGCACACTCACCACCGACCCCAGGGTTAAGACGAGGGGTAGGGCCCTCCAGGCTGTATCGGGCACGCCAGCTCCGGCTTGCGGGGTCGGCAGCCCCGGCAATCTCTCTCAAGCTCACAGCAAGCTGTTCGCCATTGGGTAAAGGGACATAACCGCGCATGGACGGGTTACTGCCCTCTGGTAAAAAAACCTCGACTTCCAGCGATTGATCTTCGGCCAGAACGGCAAGGGTTTGTCCGACACCCACAACCTGGCCAGGTTCAACGATGACCTCAGTGACCACGCCTGCATGGGCGGCTTTCAGTTCCGCATACCCCAGGGCATTCTGAGCCTGCTGATTGCGTGCAGAAGCGGTTTGCACCTGGCTGCGCGCCTCACGCTCTGCCAACTCAAGGCGTTGCAGGGTTTGTTCGCTGACAAACTGATGCGCCACAAGTTGCTGCTGGCGCTGGAGTTCATTGGTGGCAATTGCCAGGGCCGCTTTTGCACGCTTAAGATCCACGGCGGCGACCCCTGCGGCTGCCACCAGGTCCCGTGTATCGAGCTTGAACAGTAAGTCGCCTTTTTCCACGCGCTGACCGGCATCGATATAACGATGCTGAATCCGACCGGCGATCTGAAAGGCCTGAGGAACTTCGTGGCGGCCTCGCAGGGTTCCTGAAAATCTCTGCGCTGTTGGGCCGGCGTCCTTTAGTTCAACTGTTTTTACCCAGGGATAGGGGCGCGGGCATCTGGGGGCGGTTCCGAAGACTGCTGACAACCAGACAGCATGAGCAGCGAGATAAACAGGGTCAGCATACAGCGCATGGCAGGTGTCCCGATTGGCAAAATCCAGATTTGAGTATCAGCTCTCACGGTAGCCGGACAAAACAAGTTGCAGGATGGCATCGCGAACGGTTTCCCTCCGCTCCATAGGCAGAAAATGAGTCGCCTCGCCGAGGACATTTACGTCAGCCTCAGGCAGCAGGATCTGCAGGCGTTTTCGCGCGGCCGGCGAGAAGGTTGACCCGCGTTCCGCCGCCAGCACGATAACCGGGCACCGCAACTGACGAATACCGGGCCAGGGGTTGTGTTCGGTATGGGCAAAAGTGGTGCTCTCCCACTCCGGCGCACACGCCAACTGAACTTGATCTTCCTGCGGTTCGAAGGCGTGCTGGATATAGGCTTCCAGCCATGCTTCGGGCCAGGTCTTGAAGCCACCGCGGCCCCGATAGTTGTCCAACGCAGCAGCGTGCGAGTCGAATACCGGGCGCCGACGTGCGGCTCCGGCGGCCAGTGACAACCGATGTGACTGGCGTAGCAGCTTGGCCAGCCACAACCTCAGGCCCTGCCCCGGATCCATGATTACGGGTTCCGCCAGAATCAGGCCCAGCACTTTGTCTGGCCGTCGGGCAGCGGCCATGATGCTGGTGGTGGCCCCAATGGAGTGGCCGGCAAGCCAGACCGGCTCATCCAGGCTATCCAGCAGAGCGGTCATGTCGCGATAGTAGGTTTCCCAGCCCCGGAATGTCGAAAAGTTCGCCGCACCGGCGCTGGCCCCGTGCCCCCGCATGTCCCAGGCCAGGACATTGACGTCCGTGGCAAGCTCATCAAGGAGGGGGCGGTACAGGCGGCCATGGAAACCCGTTGCATGCGCCCAGTGCAACGTGGGGCGCGCTTTGGATTGCGGCCAGCGCCACAGGGCGATCTCCGCGCCATCCGGCGCCTGGAATTGGTCGCGTTCAGGGTTGTTGTGCTTATTGTCCATGAAGATCTGCTTCTTTGGCCGCCATTGTCGGGAGCAACAACTGAACCTGACCGCTGGCGATCGGCTTGCGCTTATCGCCCTGCCAGCAGGTCACCCGGACCAGGCTGCTCCGCCTGCCTTGCCGGACAATTTCGGCGCTGGCGAACGTCGATCGGGCCTGCGCGGAGCGGAGGTAGTTAATGTGGCTGTCGAGAATGCGTGGGCAACGTTTGTCTGTATCCTGGCGTTGCGCAGCGACCCGCGCGGTAAGCTCCATCAGGGCGCCAAGCACGCCGCCATGGAGAGCAGGTAGCATAAAGTTGCCAATCAGCGCTTCACGACACGGCATATGAACCACTAGACCTACATCGTCGCGTTGAACCTCAAGACCAAGGTGCCGTGCGTAGGGAGTGCGCTCCAGCAGGGCCTGCCAGTCGGAACATTCTTTCCCGCTTTCTTGCCCGCTTTCGGAAGGGCCTGAGATGGGTTGTGCCGAATCGCCAGTCGTACTCATGCGCCCTCCTTTTTTCGTCCACCGGCCTGAAATTGCTGGCCCTGGGTGTTGCGCATGAAGGTGGCGCTTGCCGTCGCTAACAGCTCACTGTCACTCTCGCTGAGGATGTCGCAATGGATGAACGCGACCTCGTCCGTTAAATGACGACAGGTGGCCACCGCTACCAGGGCACGGTCGCCGCTGGCAGGCCGCAGATAATCCATGCGCAGATCCAGCGTGGCAATGGGCATCAGCTCCAGGGCCCCCGCAAATACCGCCAGGCCTCCGGCGGAGTCTGCCAGTGAGTAGAGCACGCTGGTGCAGATTTCTTTTGTATCCTCTTCGGCGAACATCCATGGCTGTGGGGTCAGGCGCATACAGACCTGGCCCTTATCGACAGAGACAACCTGCATACCCAGATCCCTGCCGTGGGGAACCTGTTCGGTGAACTGCCACGCCGTCGTCACAGCGTCACTGTGCTGAGCTCTGTTCGACTCCGTCATCAGATCTGCCCACCCCGGTTTGCATTTCGCGCAGGGGTGGAAGTGGGGGGAAACAGCTGATTTTGATAGGTCATTGCCATGTCAGTTTCTTCCGAATAACATTGTTGCTGGATTTTGGTTGGTTAACCAACCAAATGTCAAGAATCTGTTGTGGCAAATGGCACGCCACCCGTGCGATGGCGCACCACCAATGCAATGAGTCAGGTGGTTGCCGCTCTGATGAACAAATAGCTGGCTTGCTGAGGAGATGTTTAAGCCATGGTTAACAGACAGATGACTCCTGCAAGCAAACTGGGCGACCAGGGCGACGTTTTGTCTAACGCAGCCCGGCTTTTTCGTGAGAAAGGCTTTGAAAGGACGTCGCTCAAGGAGATTGCCGAGGCCTGCAATATGCTGCCCGGAAGTCTGTATTATCGTTACAACAGCAAGGAAGCGCTGCTTGTCGAGCTGATGCGCCGGGGGGTGGACCTGGTTACCGCAGAGGTCGAGTCGGCTTACGCCAGTTCGGATGACCCGGTTGAACGGTTGCGTCTTTGTATCAACGCGCATCTGCGAGCCCTGTTGGTCGATTCGGACGCGGTTTACGTGCTGCTGTTTGAATGGCGAGCGCTGGGCCCGGAGGCCCGCGAGGAAATCATCGAACTGCGTGACCAGTACGAGTCCTTGTGGGCCGATATCCTCGAAACGATGATTGCACAGGGCGTGATCCGGAAGAATGTTGACGGCCGTTTGCTCCGCCTGATCGGCCTTGGGGCGCTCAACTGGGTTGCAACCTGGTTCGACCCGAACGGGGCTCATTCACTCGACGCCATTGGCGACTTGATCTGGCAGATCGCGATGGACGGTGTGATCAATAAAGGGGGGCAGGCATAGGTTCTGGCTTCACAAACGCAAGCAAGTAGCCTCTGTTTATGATCGCTAATCATGCGGATGCACGGTTTGTCATCTGACATTTTGCCTGAACTGCTCAGGCGACTGGTCAAACCAGCGCTTGAAGGCGCGTCTGAAATTGGCAATGTCGTGATAGTTCATCAACGCGGAAATGGCCTCGATTGACAGTTGGCTTTCACGCAAATAGGTCGCTGCCTGCTGGGACAGAATCTCGTCGCGAACTTTCCGAAAACCGCTGCGTTCCTGCTTGAGTTTGCGTGCCAGAGTGCGTTTGCTCATGAACAACGAGGCCGCTGCTTCGTCTTCACTGAGCGTTCCGGGCGGTCGGGACAACATCATCATCTTCAGCTGGGTCTGATAGCTCGGTTGATCCGACTGAAGTTGCACAAGCATCGATTCACACTGTTGCAAGGCCAGACGATAGTTTTCGTGATTGGCGGACGCATTCGGTTCCCGACACAATGACATCGGCAACGTAAGTTTTACCTGATCGCAATCATAGTGAATCTGCCCGGATAAAAAATCGGCATACATTGCCTTATACTTTGGTTCAGGATGAGCGAAGTATATTTCAGCCTCATGCAAAGGGCGACCAATTATAAATTCGCCAAATTCAAAAAGGGCCTTAATCATCGCATCCGACAGGCACTGCTGTATGTCATCGTCCAGCGACTCCTGATAGTCCAGAATACACTCCAGGCGCTCGTTGACTTGCTGCAAATGCAGGTGGATGAAGCTAGCACGCGTGGGCAGAAAAGTATGAATCGCCTGCAGCGCAGTGAGAAAGTCGGGGCTGCTGTAAGCAACGAACCCCATTGCTCCATGGGTTGCCGGTGTCAGTCGCTTGCCGAGCCGCAACCCGAATTCCGGCAGGCCGGACAAGTCCAGTGCGTTGCGCAGAATCCGCATCTGCTGAGCTGCGGTAAGCAGGCTTTCCTCACTCAATAATTGCGCCACACCAAGCCCGGTGCCGAGCAGCAGACGTGGCAGTTGTTTGGCTGTTAAATCAAGCTCACGCGCAATTAGCCGTGAGTAATTCGATGGAATACCTGGACCGGTTTTTTGCAAATCACCCGCCTTCTGCGTCGTCATCATTGATCATCTCCGTCCTGAACGACCACTATTTTGTCTTTAAATGACTCTATGTTGTCAAGAAATGACCTGACAGAAGTATCGCCAGACAGCCAATATCTATCGGTGAATACTACGGGCAGGAGAACAACAATGGGTAAGATTACTTTTATAGAACATGATCAAACTAAACATGTCGCTGAGTTCAAAACTGGTTCCTCGGTAATGCAAATCGCCGTTGACAATCTGATCCCCGGTATTGACGGGGACTGCGGGGGGGAATGTGCCTGTGGCACCTGCCACGTCATCGTCTCGGACGATTGGTTCAGAAAGACAGGTACGCCTGGTGGTGAGGAAGAGCAAATGCTGTCAATGACCCCGGAGCGGGAGAGCACTTCGCGCCTGGGCTGCCAGGTGGTCATTACTGATGAAATGGACGGCATGACCGTGCATTTACCCGAGTTCCAGATGTGAACATAGGAGGACGCATGCCAACACTGTCTAAAACATTTGACGACATTCAATCCCGAGTGATCAATGCTACCTCCAGGGTGGTACCGATGCACAGGCAGATCCAGGGGCTGAAACTGTTAATGAGCGCCAAGAAGAAGGCCTTCGGCCCACGCCGGCCGGTGCCCGAATTTGTTGAATCAGTCATCCCGGACGTTAACACGCTGGCCCTTGAGGACATCGATGTCAGCAATCCATTTTTGTATCGGCAGGATCAGTGGCGCGCCTATTTCAAACGGTTGCGCGATGAGGCTCCGGCGCATTACCAGAAGAACAGCCCCTTCGGCCCCTTTTGGTCGGTGACTCGCTTTGAGGACATCATGTTCGTAGACAAGAGTCACGACCTGTTTTCCGCCGAGCCGCAAATCATATTAGGCGACCCTCCAGAGGGGCTGTCGGTGGAAATGTTCATAGCCATGGATCCGCCAAAACACGATGTGCAGCGCAGCTCGGTTCAAGGCGTGGTGGCACCGAAGAACCTGAAGGAAATGGAGGAGCTGATCCGATCGCGTACCGGCGATGTGCTTGACAGCCTGCCTCTGGGCCAGCCCTTCAACTGGGTGCCCACTGTATCGAAGGAACTCACCGGTCGCATGCTCGCAACCCTTCTGGATTTTCCTTACGAGGAACGTCACAAGCTGGTTGAGTGGTCGGATCGGATGGCCGGGGCAGCATCGGCAACCGGCGGCGAGTATGCCGAAGAAGAGATCATGTTTGACGACGCGGCTGACATGGCCTGGTCCTTCTCCAGGCTCTGGAGGGATAAGGAAGCGCGCCGCGCGGCGGGCGAAGAGCCCGGTTTCGATTTGATCAGCCTGCTACAGAGCAACGACGACACCAAAGATCTGATCAATCGCCCGATGGAGTTTATCGGCAATCTGACGCTGCTTATCGTTGGCGGCAATGATACCACTCGCAACTCAATGAGTGGTGGCCTGGTGGCCATGAACGAATTCCCAAAGGAGTTCGAAAAACTGAAGGCAAAACCGGAACTGATTCCGAACATGGTGTCGGAAATCATCCGCTGGCAAACGCCGCTGGCCTATATGCGCCGAGTCGCCAAGCAAGATGTTGAGCTGGGCGGCCAGACCATCAAAAAGGGCGATCGCGTTGTGATGTGGTACGCCTCGGGCAACCGTGACGAGCGCAAGTTCGAGGACCCCGATCACTTCATTATCGATCGCAAGGACGCACGAAACCATATGTCATTTGGCTACGGTGTTCACCGTTGCATGGGCAACCGCCTGGCCGAATTGCAACTGCGTATCCTATGGGAAGAGATTCTCAAACGCTTTGACAAGATCGAAGTCGTCGGCGAGCCGGAGCGCGTGCAGTCCAACTTCGTGCGGGGCTATTCGGAGCTGATGGTCCAGCTGACACCAAAAAGTTAATGAACAGGCTAACCAGGATGACGACCGAACAATTTGACTATGTCGTGGTTGGCGCGGGCTCGGCCGGATGTGCTGTCGCCAGCCGCCTGTCGGAGAGCGGTCGCCATTCTGTGCTGCTGCTTGAAGCCGGTCCGGAGAGCCGCCGCAACCCTTTCGTGAACATGCCGCTGGGTTTCCTGCAGCTAATGTTCAGCCGCCGCTACAACTGGCAGTTCAATACCGAACCGCAGCGTCACATGCACGACCGGGCGCTTTTTCAGCCGCGGGGCAAGATGCTTGGCGGTTCCAGCGGCATGAACGCGCAGGTCTATATTCGCGGGCATGCCCGGGACTACGACGAGTGGGCACGGCTGGGGTGCAAAGGGTGGTCATACGCCGAGGTGTTGCCCTACTTCCGCCGATCGGAACATTTCGAGCCCAAACTTACGCCGAATGAGGCAGAATTTCATGGTCAGGGTGGTCCGCTGAACGTTGCCGAGCGCCGCTATACCAATCCGCTGAGCACGGCGTTTGTCGAGGCGGCGACCCAGGCAAAGTACCGGCTCAATACAGATTTCAACGGCAGTGAGCAGGAGGGCGTGGGCTTCTACTACGCCTACCAGAAAGACGGCACACGCTGTAGCAACGCGCGGGCCTATCTCGAACCCGCCACGGCGCGTTCCAACCTGACGGTTTGCAGCGGCGCGTATGTCACCCGGGTGCTACTCGAAGACACCCGCGCCACCGGTGTCGAATACCGCGATACAAAGGGGCTGACGCAGGTCCGTGCCGGGCGCGAAGTTGTGCTCTGCGGCGGCGCGTTCAACTCGCCGCAACTGCTGATGCTGTCCGGGATCGGTCCGCGGGAGGAACTGTCCCGGCATGGCATAGAACTGCGCCATGCGTTGGGGGGCGTCGGGCAGAATCTTCAGGATCATATCGACGTGTTCGTGCGCGTCAGCGCCCGCAGCCGCCAAAGCATCTCGATGCATCCGAGTTACTGGCTCAAGGGGCTGTGGGGCGCTCTGACGTATCTGAGCGGCCGGCGGGGCGTGCTGTCGAGCAACGGCGCCGAGGCCGGCGGGTTCATCCGCTCCCGGCCCGAGGAGCCGGTACCCGACCTGCAGCTGCACTTCGCGCCAATGCTGTACGACGATCACGGGCGAGACCTGAAGACCGCGATGAGCGGTTATGGCTACGCGGTGATGATCTACGGGCTCAGGCCGTCGTCGCGCGGGCGCGTCGGTCTGCACAGTGCCGACCCGTTTGCCGCGCCGCTGATCGACCCCAACTACATGGCCGAGTCCGCCGATGTCGAGCGACTGGTGCGCGGTGTCCACCTGGTGCGCAAGATCCTGGCGCAGGCGGCGTTTGCCCCGCACCACGAGGTTGAGGTCTTGCCCGGGCCGGCGCTGCAGAATGACGACGATCTCGCCGCATGGGTACGGCGCAGCGGTGAATCAGCGTACCACCCGGTTGGCACCTGCAAGATGGGTGTTGATCCGATGGCGGTGGTCGATCCGCGCCTGCGCGTGCATGGCCTGCAATGCCTGCGGGTGGTCGATGCCTCCATCATGCCGACGCTGGTCGGCGGAAACACCAATCAGCCGGCAACCATGATCGGCGAGAAAGGTGCCGCGATGATACTTGAGGATGCCGGGGAGATGGTCGGCTGAGCTCCGCGCGCGCGGGCGTCACAGGGCTCAGTTGGCATCTGGACTTCTGATCAATCTGATTCCAAAGAACAGTAGAAAGAGACAGGCTATGGCAAACCAACAGAAAGAGACGACAGTCATCGTTGGCGGCGGGCACGCAGCAGGTGCGCTCCTGACAACCTTGCTGCAAAAGAAATATCAACATGAAGTGGTCCTGGTGGGCGAAGAGCCACATCCACCCTATCAGCGGCCGCCCCTGTCCAAGAACTACCTGGCAGGCGAGGTGGATCAGGAGTCGCTGTACCTCAAGCCGCGCTCGGTGTACGAGAACGCCGGCCATCAGTTGCGGCTCGGTGTACGTGCCGAACAAATTGATCGGGACAACAAGACCATCAGTTTGTCGGACCAGAGCACATTGAAATACGATCGACTGGTCCTGGCCACGGGGTCACACGTTCGACGCCTGAACGCACCCGGGGCTGACTTGAAGGGCATTCATTACCTACATGACATAGCTGACTCGGATGCCCTGCGTGAACAACTGGTTCCGGGGAAACGCTTGGTCATCGTGGGTGGTGGTTACATTGGCCTTGAAGTGGCATCCAGCGCTACCAAAAAAGGCGTTGATGTCACGGTACTGGAAGCGGCCGAGCGTCTTATGCAGCGTGTAACAGGCCCGGAAATGTCGGAGTTTTTTTACACCAAACACAGTAACGCTGGCGTGGATCTACGCCTGAACACGGCGGTAACCGGTTTCGAAGCTAGCGATCAGGGGCATGTGGCTGGCGTGACATTGGCGAGCGGCGGCACTGTACCGGCCGACATAGTGCTCGTTTCAGTGGGTGTGGCGCCAGAAACCGCCCTGGCTGAGGCCGCCGGCCTGCCCTGTGATGACGGCATTATTGTTGACGAGTTTACCCGCACAGAAGATCCAGCCATCCTGGCGATCGGCGACTGTACCCGCCACCGGAATCTTTTCTTCGAGAAGATGCAGCGCCTTGAATCTGTCGCCAACGCGGTTGATCAGGCCCGGACAGTGGCGGCAACCCTGATGGGCGAGAAGAAACCCTATAATAGCGCTCCATGGTTCTGGTCGAACCAGTATGACGTGCGTCTGCAGATGGTGGGGTTGTCGCAATATCATGATCAGCGTGTGCTGCGCGGAAGCCCGGAAGACAAGGGATTTGCGGTGTTTTATCTCCGCGACGGCTGTGTCATTGCTGTTGATGCGGTTAACCTGCCCATCGCTTTTATGGTCGGCAAGACCCTCGTTCAACAACGCAGGCAGGTCAATCCTGAAATGTTGAAGGATCCGGATATTGAACTGAAGTCCTTGGTGAGCGGTCAGTCCATAAATTGAAATTGACGACCGAGTAGAGCTGTGCCCTTAGTTTGCCCAAAATTGCGAAAGCAATGCACAACTCATACGGCCTATGGATATCATATCCTACGACCGACAGCTTTCAGTGAGCGCAAAGAATGCGTGAGCCACAACCGGCGGAATTTCCCGTAGCCAGACACATTACTGTTGCTCTGGTAAACCGAGAGCACCATAGCGGTGAAATAATTCTCTATATATCCCACTAATAACCTCACCTTGCAATTACCGACGAAAATATGAACTTGATTTTATCCACAAAGATAAAGCGAAGTCTCTATCGGCCATTATGGGTAGAGGTTCCGATCACTCAATCCTTCATAAGCAACATCGCCCATTCGGTGTCGACCTCTTGTTTTGGTTCATCTGAGCATATGCTTTTTCATGCGGATGGGTGGTGGCAGCCAAGACAGGGCTTTTCAGACTGCAAGCTTCAAGCGGTGTGTAAATCAAACACAGTAAGATTCCGGCTTATTGATGGTGGACATCAAGAACCGATAGTTACGAGCGGTATTAATGTTAAGACACTTGCTCGATTAAATGAAACTTGCGGGACTACTGAAAAGGTTTTCTATAGTAAGGACGTGCCGGTCCTGATGGCTATATACTACTCGACTAAACGATACGAGACCTTTAAATGATGTATAAGGCTGGGGCTATATACCTAAGGAAGATCTGAATAACCGCTGGTTTTTGCCCCTTTTCCGCAATCTTGGCGGAAAAGGGGCGCATTGGTCTTACGCTGCAGGTTTTTTATCAATCAGCAGGTTGCTGAAAGCGACCAGCAAATGCAGACGGTTGGTATACTTGGCATTTAAAAGCGATATGCGACTCCGATGCTCACGATAGTGGGGTCCACTTCCACTTCTGCCTGAACAGGGGCCGGGCCCAGGTTACCGGTGATATCCGCCTTGAAGGGTGCATATCTAACGTCAAAATTTGCCGACCAGTTATTGTGTATCTTCCAGCGAAAACCAGCCTGAACCGCAGGGGCCCATGTATCTTCGACGTCGAAGTCGGTTAGTGCGCGATCCTTTTCATCTAAAAAGAGAATCCGTCCTACACCCGCTCCAAAGTACGGAGAGAAGTTGCTACCCGTCAAGACATGATACTGAAGCGAAAGAATTACCGGACCATAATCTGTTTGACCAAGAAAAAGACCGGAGAGAGACTCTTCGCCCTGGAGGTCCGCACTAGCGGGAATGCCGCCAAAAATGTTGAATGCCAGCTGATTACTCAGAAAATACGACACGTCGAATGATATGGTCGTATCGTTGTTAATAGACAGGTTGGAATTTGGAACGGGGGCACCCCCCGCAGAGGCTGATCGCAAATCTTCATCGGTTAGAACTCTAGTGGCATTCAGCCCAACCACCCAGTCGCCTCTACTGTAAACCGGCTCAGATTGAGCGTTGGCCAGGCTCGCAGCAAGTGAAAGTAAAAGGAACGCCACTAACGAGACTTTACTAATTATTTTAGGTTTCATTTTTTTATTATCCTTTTTGGTATTAAAACAAATTGGCTTTAGGTAAAACTGCAATTTTTCGTAACACAAATGTCACTCATTGATGCTAGCTTGCCGGTTTACTGACTAATACTTCCCCATACTCAGAACGCAGCTTGTTTTTTAATACTTTCCCAGTGGCATTGCGTGGCAATCCTTCCACAAAGATCGCGCGATCCGGGATCTGCCACTTGGCGACTTTCCCCTGATAATGAGCAAGAAGTTCCTCCTCAGTAATATTTGCGTCGGGTATTTTTACTGCCAACAGGATCGGTCGTTCGTCCCATTTATCATGGGAGGCCGCCACTACGGCAGCTTCATTGATGGCAGAATGGCCCATTGCGATTCCCTCCAATTCGACTGTAGATATCCATTCACCACCAGATTTAATAATATCTTTTGAGCGGTCACGTATTGTCATAAATCCATCATCATTGATCGAAGCAACATCACCTGTCTCGAACCAACCGTCTTCCTCAAGAGTCTGATTTGGTTCAACACCGAAGTAATCGGCTACCACCCAATGACCACGGATGCGGAGATTTCCCTGAGCAATGCCATCTTCGGGCAGTTGATGACCGTCTTCTCCTACAATTTTGAGCTGCACCCCGTAGGGAGGCCGTCCCTGGCTTTCACGGATTTTGTTTCTTCCTTCCTCCGAAAGAGTATTGTGTTTCGACAGCAGTGCGTTGACGGTCCCGATCGGTGATGTTTCTGTCATTCCCCATGCATGGACAACTTCTACGCCATACTTACCACGAAACTCCGACATCATTGAGGGCGGACAAGCGCTACCCCCTATCACCGTCCGTTTAAGCGACTGTGCCGAGGAGCCAAGCTCGTCCAAAGCCGAGAGAAGTCCCTGCCAAATCGTAGGCACACCCAGCGCAATCGTTACGCTTTCTGAATCGATCAGCTTGACCAAACTTTGCCCATCCAGGCCAGGACCAGGCAACACCAGTTTGGCTCCAACCATCGCCGTAATGTAGGGTACCCCCCACGCATTTACGTGAAACATAGGAACAACCGGCATCACCACGTCCCGTGCCGATAAATTCAGTGCGTCGGGTTGAGCAGCTACCAGCGCGTGCAGAACGGTGGAGCGGTGTGAATAGAGCACCCCTTTGGGATTTCCGGTGGTGCCCGATGTATAGCAGAGGCTTGAGGCCTGGTTTTCGGCGATTTCAGGCCAATTCGCGTTAGGCGTTCCTCGCTGGAGAAACTCTTCATAAAACAACAAGCCTGGAAATTGCGCTGCAATTTCTTCGTCCGGTTCGGACATCAATACAAATTTCTCAACCGTCTCCAGTCGGTCTCGGATATTTGAAACAATGGTAAGGAACGTTTTGTCAAAGAATATGACTTTGTCTTGAGCATTGTTGATAACGTAAACGAGTTGTTCTGGAAACAGTCGCGGGTTAATGGTGTGACACACCATCCCGCCACCAGAGATGCCAAGGTAACATTCCAGGTGCCCCACGTTATTCCAACAAATGGTCGCGCACCGATCCCCCTGGACATAGCCTGCCGTTCGAAGCGCTGACGCAAGTTGTCGCGACCGCTCCGAAACAGTTGCCCAGTCAGATCGACTGGGATTTCCATCCGTTCCTATCGACACAATCTCAGCGTCTCCATGGTAGCGAGCAGCATGGTCGATCAAGGAATTCACGGTGAGCTCCATGTTCATCATTTGGCCAAGCACGTTTATCTCCTGTCGTTTTTGTAGTTGGTTGACGCGAGTATCTGGCGTCATTAAGGTCCAATGTAGAAGGCATAATCCGGGTTTGAACCTAAACATTTCCCAAGAGGATGTCGGCTGCATTTTCGGCAATCATCATGGTGGGTGCGTTGGTGTTACCGGCAACCAAACTGGGCATTATCGAGGCATCGACAACTCTTAGCCCTTCAATCCCTCTGACTTTTAATTCCGGATCAACGACTGAATCCGGATCCGCGCCCATACGACAAGTGCCAACGGGGTGGTAAATAGTCTCTGCATTTTCCCGGATAAAGTCCGCAATCTGACTGTCCGAAGACACCGAGTTTCCGGGCTTAATTTCTCGTTTACTATGTAAAGCCATTGTTGGTGCCCCGAGTATCCGTCGTCCAAATTTAACGGCCGAGATCATTGTTTTGATGTCTTCGGGGTTACTGAGATAATTGGGTTGAATCAACGGGTCGGCCAATGGGTCAGGGCTTTTGAGACCAATAAAACCGCGGCTTCTGGGCATTAGATCGCAAATATGCAAGGTGTACCCATACCCGGCCATCACTTTTCGTCCATGATCCTTCAGGTAAGTTGGCAAAAAGTGGAATTGCACATTTGGCCGTTCGCACGAGCGCTCGGATTTAACAAAGCCTCCGGACTCGGCAACATTACTGGTAAGAAATCCACGTCGCGCAAAGATATATGAGAATAATGCGCTCACGCCCCGAAACAGGAAACTGGGAGCAACGCCAATGGGCAAACGTGAGTTTGCCGCGTGCATGATCGTAATATCCAAATGATCAACCAGATTCTGGCCGACCTCAGGAAGATGATGCACAAGGGGGATCCCGTGTTTTCCAAGCTCTTCGCTATCACCGATTCCCGAAAGCATAAGTAGTTGTGGTGAATTAACCGCACCACCAGACAATATGACTTCACCGCCGTTATTGAGTCTAAGCTGGCGATATTCGCCCCCCTGGTTCAGTGTCACGCCGACTGCCCGCTTACCGTCCATTACCACCCGGGTTACCCGCGCGTCCGTTAGCACATCAAGATTAGGCCGGTTCTCCGCGACACGCAGAAATGCCTGCGCTGAACTCCAACGGCGACCATTTTTTTGTGTCACCTGGTAGAGTCCCAATCCCTCTTGCGTCTCTCCATTAAAGTCCGTGTTTATCGGGAGCTCTACATGAGGTGCCGCTCGAACAAAATCTCGACTCAACGGATTGACTGATTTGAGTTCACTTACGGTGAGCTCACCGCCCTCCCCATGGTAAGAATCTGCGCCAAAACGTTTATTATCTTCCAGTCGACGAAACAATTTTAAAGCGCGATCCCATCCCCAGAGGTCGGTCCCGGCAACTTGACCCCAGTGGTCATAATCGGCTTTGTGACCTCTGATATAGACCATGGCGTTGATAGAAGAGGACCCGCCAAGTGTTTTCCCACGAGGCCAAAACAGGCGGCGCTCCTTCAGATGTTCTTGAGGTTCGGTTTCAAGAGCCCAATTCAGCTTTTTACTATTGGAAAGGAGTGCTATACCTATAGGCATATGTATGAGTGGATTTTTATCCTTTGGGCCCGCTTCTAGCAACGCTACTCGCTTTGAAGAGTCCGCCGTAAGCCGATTGGCCAATACACAGCCCGCCGATCCCGCACCGACAATAATGTAATCGTACATAATAACTCTCTTATTATTTGATTATACTCAGCCCAGAATACGAACAGCAGCCTCTATAAGACGCCGGACCCAGGCTGTATAGGGTGGAAAAAGAAGATGCATAAGAGAATGTTTATCCTCCATCAACGCCTTTTCATGCGAAAAAGCGCGGAAACCGTATTCACCGTGTGCCGCCCCTATCCCGGAATTATTAACTCCACCAAACGGCAGGCCCGGATGTAGAAAATGCACAACTGTAAGGTTGACTCCTACAGCGCCGGAGCTCGTTCGCTCGATAATATCCGTGGCAAAAGCCTCGTTTTTGTCGAATATGTAAAGCGCAAGCGGTTTAGGGTTATCGTTGATTTTCTTGATAACCAGATCAATATCGTCGAATTCAATAACGGGTAAGATCGGGCCGAATAACTCCTCACGTGAAATATCCATGTCGCTCGATACATTTGAAATCAACGTCGGAGCAATAAAATTCTCTTCAGCATCTGTAACACCGCCTTCAAAGACTCTTGCACCTTTGTTTTTGGCATCATCTATCAGGTTTGAAACTCGCTGGAAATGACGTCGATTTACAATCCGGCAATAGTCGGCGGTCGATTTCTGGGCTTCTGGTGTTTTTCCATAGACTCGCCCAATTTCCGTTTTAAGTGCTTCATTGAATTGATCTGCGATATTAACGTGCACAAAAACATGATCTGGGGCGATACAGGTCTGTCCATTATTGGCAAACTTACCCCAGACAATGTTTCTCGCAGCCCTCTTTATGTTGGCATCTGGGCCAACAATGGTCGGGGACTTACCCCCCAATTCCAGTGTCACTGAGGAAAGGTTCTTGGCGGCAGCCTCCATGACCACCTTGCCTACCGCAGGACTGCCCGTGAAGAATATGTGGTCGAAGGGTAAGGCCAACAGTTTCTGCGCTACCGCGGCATCACCCTCAATCACGGAAACCAGATCGGGAGGGAAGGTTTCGGCGACAATGTTGGCAATCACCTTTGAGGTATGTGGTGTCATTTCCGAGGGTTTAATGATGGCTCCGTTCCCTGCAGCCAACGCTGAGACGAGAGGTCCGAGCGCAAGATTGAGCGGATAATTCCACGGTGCAATAATCAGGCACACTCCCTTTGGTTCTGGCCGAACATAAGATTTCGTGCCCAGAACACCAACGGATGCAGCCACTCGCTTCGGACGCATCCATTTACGCAAGTGTTTTTTAGTGTGTCGAATTTCCTGAAGCACCGGCAGGAGTTCAGTTAATTTGACTTCTGGAGCGGGTTTTCGAAAGTCCGCCGCGCAAGCCGCAATGATGTTTGATTCGTAGCGTTTAATTGAATCCCGCAGCTGGTCGAGCTGCGCTATTCGAGCCTCCAAGGTAAAACTTCCGCGACGCGCAAGTTGTGCCCGCTGTAGGGCCGCGAACGTTGAATCAATCGTATCGCTGGTTGACACATTGGGCAGCCCAACCTTCGCCAGACTAGCAATCTGCATTATAAAATCACCTCTTGCCGAACGAGACTGTTGTTATTTTCCATCGGATTACTAGTCTTCATAGAGGACATAGTCCTCTTTTGTGGCACCACAGTCCGGACAGCACCAATCGTCTGGAATATCTTCAAAACGAGTGCCGGCAGGGAAGCCTTCGGCTTCATCTCCGAGAGCTTCATCGTAGATATGGCCGCAAGTGATGCAGACCCACTTCCGATAGGTATCTTTTTGAGTCGAGTCTTTCGGCGATTTTGAAGAGTTAGGCTTGGGTTTCGCTTTGGGCTTTGTTTTATTTTTAGCTGAAGGAGTAGATGCGCCCGTTGCTTTCTGCGATGCTCCCTCGGTCTTAGCTTGGCTGGCAGGGCGGACCGCTGTATTGGTTGCGGACACCGAAAGTTCCGGGTTCGCTTCTTGAAGCGCAACGAAGTCAACCTTATCCCTGACGGCACAGTCTGGACAGGACCAGTCTTCAGGAATTTTTTCCCATGTCGTTCCTGCAGGAAAGCCTTCGTGCGGATCACCAACCACTTCGTCGTATACATAACCACAATCAGGGCATTGATACTTAGCCATTTAGAGCACCTTTCAAACGATATTATTGTCTTTGTTTTGGTAGCGCCCGACGCGCACCCTCTTTCAGGTGCACGTCAGAGGCTCTTTTTCTGCAACGTAAATAAAGTAAACGAGGTATATAAGTTCCGATTAGCCGATCATTTAGCCGCGGCGGTATCGACTGATTCAGAATCAGTCCCACCAAATTTACGCTCATAGAATTCACGCTTGCCGGGTTGAATCTGAATCTTATCGAGATCTCCTTTAGCCCAATCCAGCACCCGGTGGTCCATTATCGAACGAAACCATGAGGGAAACATTGCGGCCAGGAACATCCCGGGATATCCCGATGGTAAGGAAGGCAGGTCTTTGAAGTCGCGAAGCGATTGATAGGACCTTGTAGGATGGGCGTGATGGTCGGAATGTCGTTGCAAATGAAACAGAATCAGGTTCGACATAATATGGTTTGAGTTCCATGAGTGGTGCGGTTGTTGACGCTCATAACGTCCATCCGACATCTTCTCGCGCAGCAATCCGTAATGCTCAATGTAGTTGGCGCTGGTCAGCTGCCACCAGCCAAAGGCCATTTGAATGGGCAAAAAGATCAGCATTAAGGGACCAAAAAACGCCAGCAATCCCGCATAAAGCACAGCGGTCAAAATCATAGGCTGAAGAACTTCGTTCTCCAGGCTCCAGACACTTTTTCCACAACGACTGAGGCGCTGTTCCTCTAAATCCCATGCCCGCTTGAAAGCACCGGGAATTTCACGCAGTGAGAATGAGTAAATGGACTCACCCATGCGGGATGTCGCCGGGTCCATCGGCGTAGCCACATCACGGTGATGCCCCTTATTGTGCTCAATGAAGAAATGACCATATCCGACCACGGCGAGGACAAGCTTCGCCATCCAACGGTCAAACGTTTCTTTTTTATGGCCAAGTTCGTGGCCTGTGTTCAGAGCCAGACCATTCACGATTCCCAGGGAAAGGGCCAATGCCAGAAACTCGAAAACATTCATTGGTTGCGTGGATACCCACCAGGCACTGACAATCAAGGCCGCATAATGAATAGGAACAGTTAAGTAGGTCAGTACCCGGTAGTAACGATCCTGTTCAAGCCGAGGCACGGCCGACTCGGGGGGGTTGGAAAAATCCTCTCCAAACATGGCATCAATCAAGGGAACTGCGCCATACCAAAGGATCAACACCAATCCGTACCAAATGCTCCATCCAGTTTGGGATACCAAATAAAGGCCAATAAGAGGCGTCGCTGGCCACAGCACAGAAAGGACCCACAGGTGGCGTTTTCTGTCCACATAACCTTCGGCATCAGGGTCTCTCTGAAGAGACTCTGTTGTTAAGACATTTTCTGACATTGACATTAGGATCACCTTATTGTTTTTCAGCTTGATCATTTTTCTACATTGTGCGAACACCGAGTCCCTCAGGTGAACGGACAAGTTGTAGGCATGAACAGGTTTGGCCAGAACCGGAGATCAAACAACTACTCTAAGGGGTAGTTTTCGCACTAGACATCTATCAATATGCTTTCACCCCATAGCGCCCTCGCGTTTCGGGGAGACGAAGCAGGAGATCGGATTGTCATGACCCGCCATAGCTTGGAAGACTGGTGTCGGAGGATGTCTGAAAGGATGTGGGCTCGTCAGTGTTTCATTACTCAAGGGTGTTTAGACCGCTATTGCCTGAGCGCTTCTGCTACGCCTGAATCAAAGGTAGTTCTGTATCGGGCCCCGCCAGGCTATGGAAAATCTGTACAAGTGGCCTTGGCAGCAAACACTCGCGAACTGGAACTTGAGAGCGCCGTTTATATCAATACCCGGTCGTGCCCTGACTCATGTGACGTTAATGGCAGTTTGTTTGCAGCGTTAGTTTTATATCAACTCGAAGGAGTTGAATCCTGGCGCACGATAAAAAGTGACATCGACACCATCGAAGTTCTTCGAAACGCACTGTGTAATGCAAAAAAGACGATAAGAATTTGCCTTGATGGGGTTGGCGAGGCTAAACATACCGCGGATTTGATTGAGGATTTAATCTGTGAAACACCGAGCAATGTGAAATTTTTCATTGCACCGAGTCGCGTCGGGGCGTTGCCACGTTTGTCTATGATGGCGGGTGTTGTAACGTATGGTGCTGATGAACTTGTATTTACAGAAGAGGAGGTTAGTGAATTATCGGGTATGGGTGGCCCCGAAGCCAGCAACATCATAAAAGCGACCGGTGGATGGCCAGCACTTGTCAGGCTTATGTGCCGAACCCCAAACCCAAATCTCCCCGCAGCGACTTGGCCGGAAACTCGCTCGTATTTCAGGGACAACCTCTTAACTGCGTTACCCAATAGTACGAGGACCTTTCTTTGCAATGCAGCGATGCTCGAAGTAATCAGCGCTGAATGCTATGGCTATGTCTATAAGACAGAAGAGGCCGACCGGGAAATTACGTTTCTTAACGAACATTATGCTCTTTTAGCTCCCACCGGGACTTCTGCTGATCGTATGGATATGCACCCTGTGCTGCGAGAGTATTTGCGTAGTTTATTTAACACCACCCAACGAGAACGTCGCTCGTATGTACTGAAACGGGTCGCGTTCTGGCATTGGCGTAGGGGAGAGTACCTCCATTCAATCAATGCAGCTCTGGAAGCCAGTGACCATCGATGGGCTCGCGTCGTAAGTGACAGCATTATCCTGGACGTGGCACTCAGACAGGGTGAAATCGAAGTACTTCGTACCTGGTTTGGAAAAGTACCGGCTCGTACGATAAAAAAAATCGCTGCCTTGAGCATAGGTTACGCGTGGATTTTGTATTTCAGCCAACAAGCTCGTCAAGCAGAGGAAATACTGGTTAGTTCGCTTCATCCGAGCTCCAGGGGGGTGGGCGATCTTGATGAGGAAGGATGGCGGGAATTGGTTAATGCGATAGGCAAAGCTACACAGGATAAATTACTGGAGAGTCAGGTTCTCTGTCAAAAATGGATAGACGCCTTTGGCGACCGTAACATGGTTGGCAAAGGCGCAGCACTTACTTGCCAGGCATTCATTGCCTCCAGTGGACGCCATTTTGAAGAGTTGGAGCGATTGTCCCATCGAGCGGCTGTGGCCATCCAGTCATCCAATCAACATTACGCTTTTATTTGGCTTAAAACTGCAGAAATTCAGGGTGAACTGTTCAAGGGGGACATCGCCCGAGCAAGGAGTGTGTTGCTTCAAGCGAATAAAACAGCAGAAAAGATTCAGGTGCCAAAAACTTTTTTAAATAAAATGTTTGGCACCCTTGAGTTACAAATCCTGCACGAACAGAACCATCACCTGGTTACCCAGGAATCTGCACAGGCTTCGTTCGATTTCGCTTTGAACTATGGCGTTACAGATATTCTGTGGGGGTGTACACAGGCCTACAGCCGTTTTCTGTACCACCAAGGGTTCCGAGATAGAGCCATGGCCTTGTTGGAACAATCCCGCTTAGCCTCCTGCGAGCGAGAGCTCTCTCGTCTAAATATCCTGACTAAAGTTCAGTTAGCTGAGTTTACTCTCCTGAACAACGAGGAATTGGGTCCACCTATACTCCCCGATGAATGTGAGCTGACGTTCCTGCCAAATCAAAACCAGGCCATTCAAGCACGTATGGCCCTGGTAACCTCAATGTATAGACTACGGCTTGGGAAACAGTTTGGTGTCGCCGAAAAATATGCCAAACAAGCACTACAAAGCGCCAGCGCAATTTCAGACGCTAGAACCAGGATCGCCGCCCACTATTGTCAGGCCCTGGCAGCGTTTGCCCTCGGTTCATCAAAATCGGCGAAGCGCATGATTCTTGATGCAAACCTACTTTCGGAACATTTGAACTGTCACTTCACACGGCTCTGGATCAAAGAAGCGCTACTTTCTCTTAGCCCCCTTGCTCAGGATCTTTTTAACGATCTGCCAGACGACTCTGAAGCTAAAGCTACGAAGGATCCCGATGTCAGAATAGAAGACTCCAGCGTGCCACCTGTGCCCGGCAATGCCCACTCAACCATCACGATAAAGCAGATTTCTCTGTTGAAATGCGTAAGCAACGGAATGACCAACAGAGAAATCGCTGAACGGCTTCTTGTGACGGAGGATACCGTCAAATGGCATATGAAGAAGATTTTCAGCGAACTTAAAGTAACCAACCGGGTTCAGGCAGTCACTGAAGCTCGACTGCGCGGACTTTTATAGTGCTACAAAAACAAAAGAGGAATCGAGCGAATATGCAAAAAATAGTTATCATTGGCGCTGGAATAGCCAGCCTGACCGCCGCAGAGGCTCTCCGCCAGAATGGATTCGACGGAACGATTACCATTTTGGGCGAGGAAAACACGCTGCCTTACCAGCGTCCCCCGTTGTCCAAAGCCTATTTGACCTCAGATGAGTTGCCCTCGCCAACTCCGATCCGTTCTCCTAATTTCTTTCGGGACAACAAAGTTGAATTTGAACAAGGCGGTAAAGTAATAGCGCTTGAACGATCGGCAAAGCAAGTAGTGATTCAAGGCGGCAGGAAAATTAAATACGACACGCTGATTTTGGCAACAGGAGCGAGGCCACGTCCTATTGATTTACCTGGTGAGAGCGCAAAAAATGTTTTCTATCTCAGGAATCTTGACCACTCCACCGCATTACGTAATGCCCTGTTAGCCCCGGAATGCGAGAAGGTGGCCATTCTCGGCGCGGGTGTTATCGGGCTTGAAGTCGCCTCCGCTGCCAATCTACAGGGAAAACAAGTCTCTGTGTTTGAGGCCAACAGCCGAGCGATGTGTCGAGTAGCGTCACCATTAACAAGTAATTTTGTCAGAAACCGCATGGCCTCCGCCGGCGTAATGTTCTACTTCAATGCTAGCGTCAACCAGATTCTCACTGAGGGAGACCGAGTTTCCGGTATCCGTTTGTCCGACGGCACTACCAAACCCGCAGACGTCGTTGTTATCGGTATAGGAGCCATCCCCAATGCCGAACTTGCGCAAGACGCAAACCTGGATTGCGACGGTGGTATTATAGTAGACAGCGGCATGCGTAGCTCCGACCCTGACATATTTGCGATCGGAGATTGCGCTAAAGCCGTCAACGTTTCCACCAATACACCCATCCGAATAGAAACTATTCACAATGCCATGCTTCAAGCACAAATTGCGGCGGCTCATATTTGTGGTAAACCGTCTCCGCCTGCCTCTCCTCCTCGTTTTTGGTCAGATCTCAACGGCATGAAAGTCCAGTGTATTGGAATCGCCACTGGATACGACCGAATTCAGCGGCGTCCCACAGAGAGTGACAATGCCTGTGAATTCTGGCTCTTTTCCGGAGACCGGATGATCGCAGCTGAAACGGTCAATCTTCCCACCCGGCAAGCCAAGCTATCTAAAGCTCTCTCCGGGTAAGTGTAAGCGAGATGGGATGCAGCTCATTCTCATCTCTGAGATTTCTATGTGTCGAGCCTCGTGACTGAGCATATCCAGCTGCAGGGGGATTCTGGCCCTCCCACAAGCTCTGCTGTAGAGCAGGAGATACAGAATCGCCCAGCCCAGCTGTGATGGCCACAGTGACCAGTCATTCACCCGGGGCTTACCTAACGACCAGGAAAGTGGAGCAATTGCCAAAGCGATTATTCAGATGGGACATAGCCTAGGACTCGATGTACTGGCCGAGGGAATTGAGACCAAAGAGCAAGAAAACCATCTCCGAATCCTTGGCTGTGATGCGGGACAAGGCTATCTATATGCTAAGCCGCTCTCAGTCAAAAGGTGCGAGGAGTACCTACAAGTTACTGACTGGGTTTAATTGGCCCGATGGTGGTCATCGAATCAATTTGGGATCACCGGACGCTTAGTGTGCGCCGGCGTTATCGCACCATCTGAACGTTCGCTTTGCGACCCCTTCGGCCACTTTATGGTGTCAATCTCCGGCCACAATATGGTGGCATGACCAAGTGGTTTGAGCTGTGATTGCGAGTTATCCACAGAAATCGATGGATAAGTTGGCAAAAAAATATGGAAATCGTCGTTACGGCAAGGAGTTACATGGATGGTTAATTTATGATCAAACCAAGTTCAAAAGTACAACTCAAGGCAGCGACTAAAGGAGACTATTGGCTGTTCAGGATTGGCCTGTGTGTAGGATCGACAGCTCTGGTGCTTTCGCTGGTCAGCCAGTCTTTATTTGCTCCGATATTTCTGATGTTGGGTACAGGTTTGTGCCTCTACGGAAAGAGGCACGGTGTAGTTTCGTTGGTCAATCATATGGACGAGAAGTATGGAGAGTTCGCTGGTTATCGAATTCTCAGGTGGATACTCCGAGCCGTGTTGTACTGTGCCGCCTTGATTATTGGCGCTATTTTTGGGCTCATTACAGCGGAAACGAGAGCTAACCGCCGCCACTCTGGAATGGCCGACATGGTTGAACCGAATTTAGATGCAATTTGGGAGAGCGATCCCGCCAGGTATTATGAAAAGCAGGCACCGGGTCCCTTTGACCGATAAACCGTGATCAGTGGCATCCATGCCTGATTAATCGTTATTCCCTTGTTTTTTGAGTTTGATAACCGCTTTAGGCCGGTTTCTAACCGAGGTCTGTTAACGGGTGGATGTCTTGAGTCTCTCCGTCCAACGACGGATACACAGAGGTACGGTTCCAGGTAGGCCAGGACGCTGGCCATGCCCCCCCTTCTACCACTTGTGAGGACGGGAGCCACTATTCGGCAGCTCCCTTAACCAATTTATGGTCGGCCGCTCCGGCCTCCCATTTTGCTTGCCACCCTACCCGCGCCCCGTGCAGCAGCCATACCTCCAGCTGCGGCTCCACCGACGCCGCGAGAGAAGCCCGTTGCACCTGCTGCTGTGCCACCAGCAACGCCACCACCAGATATTCCTCTTAACATACCCGCCCCTGCGTAGGCCATGACGGACAACCAGACCATCGGTAGTAGCAGGATCGATGACGTAGCAACGGTGGAAATCAGCAACGAATTAGTTGCTTCATCAAACCATCCCGCCTGGGAGCCATACATATCGAGGATTCGGTTATCAAACCAGTAGGCAGCTGCCCAGATCGCATTGATGAACTCAAGGCTGAAATAGGTCAGGGCCAGCCCGAAAAATGAAACAAGACCGTAGTTACCAAACAGCATGACAAAAGGGGCCGCCAGGATAATCACCATCTGCAGCATCACCAAGATCATCGGACCCGCAATCTTGAACATCTGGCGAATGGAGTTTGCCTGCAGAAACTCGTTTGCAGAGGTACCAACATTGGCGATATCGAAGAGCTTGTCCAAAACCGAACGCCACTGTGACTGTTCAGCCTCGAAATTATTGCTCATATCGACGTCTGTGCTGGACTTCAGGTTCGCAGCGTTATTCTGCAGCACCAGCTTCAGGATCATGTCTTCTTTAAGCTCTTCGGTCACATTGGTCGTGGTGAAGACGTTGAAGCCCCACGTTTTCCAGTCACCAAGAATATCGCCGGCTTCATCCATAGGTATGTCATTGAGAAGTTTATGTCTTAGCCCCAGGCTCGCATTGACGCCGCCCCCAAGACTTTCTTCACCCAGCCAGACTTCTTTACAGGAGGGGTTAGCACCGAATTCATTGACCTGATCGCTCTGGCGCATCACAGTTTGTCGAGTGAAGCCTTTATCCTCCATCCGGTGCATGTAAGCCGAGGGATGTTCGTAGTATTCGTCCAGGTAGCCCAGCAGGATGTGGCTTCCCATCCAGTCAATGTTCGCCCAGGGTGTCACGTTGGCCGGCAGCTCCGGCGTCGGTGGATTTTCCCGGAAACGCGCTATGGCCTTCTGGTAACACACCTCGTTGAATTGCTGTACTTCTTCCCGAAGCCGTTCGGACTGGATGCTGACGTTAGAAATCCGCATCAACATGTATTCGTAGTTATTCACGCACGTCATGCTCTTGATGGTGGTGTGCGTGATCGCTGTCGAAAGGAACTCCACAAAGCTCCAGGCCACCGGCTTGTGAACCTGCCAGCCGGAAAGGTCACTGAACGTGGAGTTGTAGGCCGGAGATACATTGTTTCCCGTCCCGGAGATATTGGACGGGGCGTTGCAGTCCGGCACGCCGAGTTCATAGCGCACCGTCGACAACTGTGTTGAGAAACCTTTATAAGGAAGCACGCACAACATCAGAACCAGGATCATTCCCAGCAATGTGGTTTCCATGCTTCTGATGGTTTGAGCGGCTTCGCCCGTCGAGTAGTTATCCTTGAAGTTAGAGATGATGGCGACGATGAACGGGACCAACGCCAGTCCGGAACCGACCAGCACGTCCCAGATCGCCTCATACATGTTCCACCCGAACATCAGGGTGTAAATTTCCAGCAGCGTATTGGCAACCATCCCTGTCAGCCCCCCAGACCCAATTGTTGAATCAAAACCAGTTCAATGAAGATCAGCAACAAAACAATCTTCCACCACTGCGAGCACATGTGCAGATAGTCCGCGTGGCGTTTCTCCAGGATATCCTCTGACTCGGAGCCATTTGCACCTTGTCCTGCGCGAGTTGCCCAACGGGAAATGAAAGGCCAGCAGCCCACTAAAGCTGCGTACATGGCCATCCGATACCATTTCCATTCAGAAATCAGGTTCAGCGTGGATAACTCTTCAGCCGAGGTTTCGGTAAAGACGGAAATGACCATGCCAACCAGCATTAATGCAATCAAACCACCGACACTTATCAGTAAGAACTTCCGTGTCCTGTTCATTCAAGGCTGCCCCAGCGAATTCAGGCCGGTTGGTTTTGCCCTCGAAGGTGCCCGAGTATTCTGGATTTCACGCTCTTCAGCACCAACGATGCGTTGAATGGTCAGTTTCGCAATGGCCTGACGGGTTTTGATTTCATTATCGAGTTGGTCGAGTTCAACCTGCAGATGATCAATTGCATCATTGACCACAGCTTTGGCCGACTGCAGATTGGACACATTGGGCTCTTTAACACCCGAACGAAGCATTTGTGTCAGTAACCTGCCCTGCTCGACCAGGCGGGTGTAAGCAATTTCACCGGCTAACTTCCGAATCATGGTTGGCTGGCTATCCAGCGGTCGCTTTCGGATCGCCGCAATCACCGTGTCGTCAACCAACACCCCCGGTGGTGCAGACACTCTGTTCAGGTTCTGCCAGGTCATTGGCGTCACTCCGTTCACGAGGTCTTCCAAGTCGTTGTAGATACTGTCCGACATATCCCGGTGCTTGTAGGTCAGGCCTTTACCCGGCGTGGTTTCCAGTTTTTTACAGGTCTCACACGTTCGGATTTCGGTGTCACCCACCACTTCCATGGCCCATGTGGCGGCGGCGACCGGACCACTCCAGTACTCCCAGAGCGGTGTCCCCTGACCGGCAGCCGGAGGAATACTGGCCGTGGTGCAGGGGTTACTCTGATCGAACAGCACGTTGTACCCGACAATCACGACATCTCGCAGCGCATTGATGGGCGGCATTGCTACGCCCCCTTTCTTGACGCCGCAGATCCACTCCGCCCCTTCGTTACCCGCTTCCAGCCTATCAACTTCATCCTTGGTGGCTTTAGCATCACCACCTTTAGCCCCAATTTGGTAAGCCCACTCGGAAACCTGGGCATTCACTTTGAATTTCTCAAACGGAAAGCCCTGATCGCCCATCATGACCGACGCCATTTCCTGACAGGAGGTCTCGGCCCACTCAAAGTCCATTTTTCCCTGCAGAATACCCTGCTGAAGAAGGTCATAGAGCGCTGGGTCCGCCCGCTGGATTGCCAGCGCGGGTAAGGATGCTACCGCTCCGGTGGCCGACTGGATGATGTTGTTCATCATGTTCTTGAAGCCATCGGTGATGCCGTTTAACTGATTTGACACCGTAATCTTCGGATCAAACTTTCCGCACTCCATACCGAGATCCCAGCCTGAGCCGAAACTGAGCACCGGAACGGTATGAACGGCCGTTGGGGGCCCGGACAGCATTCCGCCTCCGATTCGGTAATCAAACGCATTTTTCAATCGCGGTGAGCTGGTATCCAGCGCAAACGCTGGTGCCACCAGTGACACTGCCAGCGCAAAGCAAACCAAACGTTCTTTTGGGTTTTTCATACACCTATCCTTGTCGTAAACAGCTTACCTGGTGGCGGTCATCAACCACTGTGCCAAACGAGGGTCTGTCCAACCCGCTGGCAGCACTTGTAGGCTTTCCAGAAATTCCAAACGTAAGAACCATCCGAGCTGCGCTTACTAGGACCCGGCATCGCGGACATGGGGAACTGGGCGCAGGAACTCTCGTTGTCCGGATAAAGCATCTGAAACACACCCGTGTCCTTGTCGTTTTGATCCAAGGGGCCGGCGGGCCAGTAGCCATCTTCACTGGGCTGGCCAATTGAGAAATACAGGTGAGGTTCAAACGTACGCGTGATGAAATGCATCGCCCGGAAGGACGTCAGAACCGCACTTTTCAACCCATCGGCCTGTGTCAGAAACCCCATTCTCGGGAAGATCGAGCCGTAGTTATTCGTCATCGTGCCGAGATTGTAGGCAGGCACGCCAACAGCCCAGGACTGCGGGTAGAAGAGTTCTGGCAGATTCCAGCGCCAGGCAATGGAGTCCAGGTTTGAAATGTAATACGGAAAAAAGGGAAACGACCGGCCGGAGCAGACCATACCAAACAGGCCGGTCGCCATCGCATTGTAGGCAACCAACGCGGGGTTTCCGTAGGCGTCGACGAGTTTAAAGTCCAGGTTAACGTGGTCATTTTTGACCGCTTCGTTCGATTGTCCGCCTCGGACCTCAGTGACATTGTAATTCTCGACCCAGGAAATCATCGTCGTCACCCAGCTGCTATCCGACGTTCCCTGGCTGACTTGATTGATGTCCTGGCTTTCTGTCCAGGGCTCACCATTTGCCCTGTCATAACTCTGAACCACTAGATCGGGGACAAAGTTTTTGACCTTGATGCTGGTGGTAAAAGTACAGATCGGCGGAACCACACAGCTCATCCAAACACAGGCGCCCCGTAACTCCCAGTCCATACAGGACATGGCCGCGGCCATTGTCTGCTGCGTAATATCGATCGTATTGATGACCCCGCTATACTGGTCGTTGGTTTCGCCGTGGCAAGCGATGCACTCAACCGTGCCGCGCTGTTCAAGCAGCTGTTGAGTGCTGCCAATCGTAGTGTCCCGAACAGCGTCCGTGGAGGACGGGTTATAGTTGGTCCAATCTGACGGGTATCCAACGGCCCATCCGGATGCCAGCAACAACCAGACTGAAGCGAGTAATTTCAGACACGGGTTCACCGCCTACCCTCCTTGTTGTAAACCTCCAGAGCGGCCTTGAGCGAGCGCTGGCCGTAGACAACTTTTTGGTCGTTAAACACCACTGCAGGTATTTTTTTGATCTGTAACCTAACTGCGGCTTCGATCGCCCGGCTACCCACTTCAATTTGCTGATAGACGCCCCCCCAATCAGGACTGTTCAACAAGTCGCTGAAGGCGCGCCGGTGGGCATCTTCGTAGGTCTGGAGATTGAGATCCTCTTGCAAGCGGGATCGAACCTGCCGGTTAAGCTCCTCTGTCGCTCGTTGGCTCGCATCCAGCTCATAAACCTCGACCGGTAGCCCGGGAGGCAATGAAACGTCATCCAGCACAAACGTTTCCTGGGTCTGAAATATCCGAAGGCTGTGGATGGGCTCCAACGCCTGGGCATTTCCCGTGATCAGGCTGACCAGAAGGGAAAGGGCAACAGTCGTCGTCCTCACAAGGCTGTCTCCTTCTCGGCGGCCACATCAGCACGCAGCGTTTCCAATACTTCCTTGGCTACCGCGTCCTGGCCCTGATCAGCGTGCATTTTCTCCAGCCGCTCAAGCGTTGCCTCTGCCGCGGTTTTTCTTTCGCGGTTCGGAACGGGATCCGCCGGCTTTTCCGCAATACCCCGGTAGTAGTCGATCATTTTCCCGACGTATTCAGCGGCCTCTACCTCAGTGATTCCGAACTGTTTCATGTATCGGGCACGTTCCGTTTTCTCATCTTTCTCTGTACCTGCAAGACTCAGGTACAACGACGGCGGCACGTTTCGGAACAACGCCTCCATGTTTTCCGACAGAACGACCCCTTCCGTGTACTTCTTGGGTTCTTTGCGGGCCGACAGCATCAGTTGCTTCTGCTCTTCTGTCAGGTTCTTGAAGCGGGCGATATCCTCAATCTCGTCCTGTGGCATCACCAGACAAATCCACCACTCAATCATGTTGAGCATCTTTTTCGCAGAACTCGGAAAGTCGGCCATGTTTTGAGTCGCCACCCACCACCAGGCACCCAGCTTTCGCCACATTTTCACGACTTTGACGACAAACGGCGCCAGCAAAGGATTGGTTGTTATGATGTGGCCTTCATCGGTGAGCATGACGATGGGCCGTTCGTCATGCTGGTGTTTCTCGGCAAGGTTGTTGATTCGCATCATGATCGATGTATAGGCAATGGCCAGCTGGGCGTTGTAGCCTTCCCGGGCAAACGTCGCGAGATCCACGATGGTCACATCGGTATCGGGCCAGGCTTCACCGTCTGTATTAAAAACCTCACCCTCGAACCCATCACAGAACATCCGAAGGGATTCGCCCATCTCGAAGGCCCGCATTCTCCGGTGCTCCGGATAGTCCTTGTCTTCGTTGATCACCCGAAAGCCGTCAGCCACATCCGAGGTCATGGTTCTCCGGCCGGCTTGCTCTGCTTTTCGGGCACCATTGAAAATGGCATCCCTGATCATTCGGCGGTCTGCGCGGGACAGCTTTTTCGCCTCCTCCTCTTCGCCCCCGGTGATCATGAGCGTGGCGATAATTTCCATTTCACCCATGATGTCGCGCTGGTCATCACCATCGTCATCGGCGGTTGTGTCCTCGGCCATCATCATCTCTGCCAGAACATCCATTGCCGCTTTTGCCCGCACCTGCTTCTGCTCGGCGTCGTTCAGCTCGTGAAACGATTTCATCACACCATCGCTTCGGATCTTTTCCGGAATGTGAGCCGCCAGGTCCTCCTCGCCGACTAATGAGCTATCGCTGACGATCCGAGACCCCAGAAGATCCTCTTTATTGGTCTGGAGAAGTTTGTCAGCGTCCACGAACGGAGGCAGGCATACCCCCGCGCCGGGCTTGAGCTGAACTTTGTTCACGGACAGGCCCTTGCTGGCGAAATAGTCACCCAAAAGCCCGAAGGAGTTACCCGCCTCGACAATGAAAAGCCGGGGCCGAAGCAAGGCCATGATCTGGCCTGCCATATTCGTGATGTGCGCGGATTTGCCCGCACCGGTTGGGCCCAGGATCAGCCCATGAGCGTTTTTCTTTCGGTCTGCCCCATTGAAAGGATCGAAGGACACCGGCTCCCCACCCCGGTTGTACTGGGTTTGTCCCGGATTGCCTGTGCCTCTGTGGCGACCAAAAACGGAAGAGAGATTTGCCAGGTGCTGAGACCAAACCGGACGCGTGGCTTTAAAGTTAGCGTCCATGCCGGGCTCATAAACCATGGGCAGGTTGTAAACATAGGCATCGAGGCCAAGAGATTCGTCTTCCTCTCGCACCGGTGATAGCTGGTTGGTCAGAAGGATCGTACTCACTGCGTTGGACTTCTTGCGAAGATCGCGAAGATTCTCACCGCGAATATAGACGCACATCATCGCCCGATAGAGCTTGTGCTTGTTGCCCATTAAAGCCTTGGCGGTTTCACAGTCACCCCGGGCCATCGTCGCATCAACTGACTCGCCCTTGGATTTATCCTGGATCCTGTTGATATGGTTCTGAACTTCATCCTGAGGCGTGATGATGATGGTCGTCGCCATGACTGTGCCCGGCGGCATTTTATCCATCATGCAGGACGCTTTACCGGTGGTGAGACCGTCCGGCGTTACCGCGCTGACCTCCCCTGCGATCTGGCCGATTTTCGGTGTTCGACGGATCTTATGAACACGAATGCACCGATGCGGCAAGCCATCAAACCACCAGGTTTGCGAATCGGCATCCGACCTGGGCATGCTGAAAAACAGGGATTCCGCAAAGTCATCACCGTAAGGCAACGCCTCTTCTCCGGGATAACTGGCTAATTCAACAAATTTCCGGCGGTTGCCACCGGTCAGCTCCGGGCGCGGATTGAACCATTTGAGCAGCCACTCATAATAGGTTTTGCCGTCATTGCGCACCAACGTGATGCCCGCATCGCGGAAAGAGGCTTCAAGCTTTTCAATCGTATCGTTCAGTTCTTCTTCTGGTGTCATCCCCGCGTACGATTTCCACTTTGCCGGCAGTCTGCGATAGACCACCATTTTGATGCGGCGAATTTTCCCGCTCCAGGGGGCATCCAGGACTTCTTTGTCCTCGAACAGGCCGCCTTCTTTACAAATCCCTCTCAGGTGGGCTTCCATTTTTTCGAGCCAGTCCTGGGTGAACTCTGAGCCTTGACAGTAGTGCTTGGGATACGCCCTCAACGCTGCGATGTAGGACTCCATGTCGTCATCGTCGTAGGTGTACTGCTGTATAATCCAGGGACCGCTGGTCAGCTCCTCAAAACAGTCCTGCAACGCATCCTGAATCATGTCCCGCCGGTTCTGGAGCCAGTTGTAGGATCGGCCCTCGGTCGCGATCGGCATGATGTCAAAGACAGCCCCTACGCTCTTACCGTCATCGAGCAGGACGGTTTTCGAGTCGGTCTGGAATTCGTACCAAGGCAGCTTCTGAACGAACGACGAAGGCCGCCCATACATGCGCTTGGCCTCCAGTGTACTAAGCGGTTTGGCTTTCGATTTATGTTCAATTTGCGCGGGAGATTCAGCTGTTCCCTCTCTCTGGCGGGCATTCCCTGAGGGGGAGAAAACATCTTTAAGTGCCTTGGCGAAATCCATATCGTTACTCTCCGAATTCGTTCCGCATATCACTGAGCTCGCCCGGCATCGCGTAGTGATCTTTCTCCCACATACGGAACTCGGTCAAATAACCGGGTATAGGGACCTGGTCACTGGTGGCCAAGTGCGGAGCGACAAACATGTACATCGTCGGATTGGGAAGCAGTTTGAATCGTTTCTGCAGCTGATTTTTTTCGGAACGCACGTAATCGCTGAGCCGAACGTCCCCCTCGACCATTGGACGGCGAACCAGAGCACGGGTATCCAGCAACTGTCCATCACCAACTCCGCTCATGTGATTTGCATAAACGGCTTTCATGTCCTGACTGGGCTGAGGAATAAAGTTGTCCTTACTCGCGCAACCGGTCAGCGCAACGCTAATCAAGGAAATACTCAGAGCGGCGATTGACATTCGCATAGTGGTTTACCTTTCTACCTTCGGGATCGTAATCAATGGCCAGTTGTTCCGAGATGTGAATCACCAGCTCCGTTCCTGGCTCAACGTAAATGGCGTCAAACGAATTGCTTTGGCGGGCATCAAGCCAATCCGTCACCTCATCGAGGCTACTGGAAATGGCATCGTTCTTTGCGACCACCATGGGATCGCCCGTCAGGCCTTTGGTCTGTCCACCAAGGGCATTGGTTGAGGTGGTAAATTCGGAGTCCGCTTTGGCTTTGGAATAAGAACTGGCCCCCGTCAGGAGAACTTTCTGAGCGAGATAACTTGGCGCGTTTGTAATCCGCTGGCCTGTCACGCAAGGAATACCGTATTTATCCGAAAACCACGCAATGGCCTCTATAGACTTTTCGCCTGGCTCGGGATAGCTCACTATTGTTCCGTCCTGGAACGTGAACGTCATCGAGTCGATCTGTCCGCTGACACAGCTCAGAGTCCAGTCGCCCTTGGCAATCCCGGACATCTTGATGCCAGTAAGGCCGGGAATTTTGATGCCATTTGAAGACAGATTCTCAGGTCCAACGATCAGCTTGAACGGATACGGGTCAACCACCTGCCCCCCGATTGGAATGCGCCCCAACAGGGCTGTCATCGAGACTGAACCGAGTAACGTAGCGTTATCGGGAATGGTGTACGCTTTCACCAGCCGCTCTTCTTTAGACTTTTGCTTTTGCTGTGGCATATCCAGGCCTGTGACCGAGGAAACACTGCTGGCGCCCAGATCAAAATCTGGCAGCGAAATCTTTGATGGATCCCGGGGGTCTACCTCAGCTTCCAGGGGGTTTGTCCAAATCACTTGATCAAAGTCGACGGGCGAGCCGCTGTCGTCATAACCAAGGCCCGTAGGGATTCCGGCTGAGTTAATGTCGTATCCGTTGGCCGTGGTCTGGCTTTTTTCGTTCGAGCCCTGAAGTTCCTCCAGCCGGCTTTCCAATTGAGCAATCAGGCCTCGCGTGCGATCCTGAGTGTTTTCAAGCTGTCGCTTCTGTACCGCTGCATCTCTCTCGGCATTCTCGAATCGATTGGCAATTCGCTTATTGAGGCTCTCCTCCATCTTCAGAAGACTGTCGATCCTCGCCTTCAGGCGTTCGTTTTCTTCCTGCAGCTTAATGCTGTCCTCGCGAACCGCACGCGTCTCATTGGTCAACGTCCGCATCGTTTCAACGGGAGTATCAACGTCTACACCGAACTCTTCCTGAAGGTAATCCGCTTCCAAGGGATCTATCCCAAGACCGTTATCGATCTGACCGGGACCGCTCTCAATAGCTGAGAGACCCGAAGTCTCGATCGAGCCGGGATCAGATTGGGCCTGAGAGTCATTGGAACTGCCGCCTTTCATGATGATGACGAAGAGAACCGCAACCACGACGACGGCCAGTGTTTTGACAACAATGTTGGCTTTCATCAGGCTCTCCTTTAGCTGTCCGCTACAGACGCTTGGGTTTCACGCTTCAGGTCCTGGTAGTAAGTCCAGGGATAGAGTGTCTCTTTGAGGGACTGCTCAGAGATCAGGTACAACACCGTGCTATCGCCGGGCGTTCCCTGTGGCTCAAGACTATGGTGCTGTAACGTGGCATGTGAAAACGGCAGGTTGAGGTCCAGATAATCCAGTTGAACCGTTTCGTCAGAAACATTCCGGATGTACAGCGCCGCAAGGTAATACCCGCCGCCCTGGTAGGCCACAACAGGCGTTGAAAGGGTTTTGTAACGGGCCGGGCCTTTGAAAATTCGTACCGCGCCTTTGACCGCAAGCGGCGTTTCCGAAATCCCGGCTTGATCGTGGTGCAGTCGGGTGGGGCCGTAGAGCCTTTGCGCCGCGTAGCGAGTCAGATCAATGGGCGTAATCAGCTCAACCTTTTCAGGCATAGATGCGGCAGCGTCGTCCGAAGAAACCACATTGTCCGATGCCAGCACGATCCGGACGTCCTCAAGTGATTTTTCTCCATCTGCTTTGTCGGTAGCGATGAGATCGAGAAGGATCACTTTTCCGTCGTCCATGCGTCGGATTTGAACGCGCTGTTTATCAAATGCTTCGTAAGGGAGGAAATGAACGGCCCCCTGCGCGGACTGGGCCCGGAAGAGTTTCTTAACCTGCTGTCCTTTGGTGATGCCAACCTGAACATGGGAACCGAACTGAATGGATCGTTCCTCGCCATTATGCAGCTCAATGGTCACCGGCAGATTGTCATAATGAATAATCTGTTCCGCCCAACTTGATGTGGCGACACACAGGAAGGCGACTGATGTGATAATGAATTTCCGCATGTTTATTCACCGATTTCCGAAGAGGTGTTCTGAACGTCATCCTGCTCCCGGCTGCCGCCTTCCAGTCGCCTCGGTTTTTTATAGAAACCGTCAAGCGCCAGGCCCCACAGATTGCACTCGGGATCCACATCCCAGCGCACGACTCGAAGGGGGTATCGAACAAAAATGTCTTTGACGATCTCGGACCGGAACGTCTCTTTTACGTTGACGTCGTAGAACGCCACCCAACTGTCTCCAGATTCCACATAGACTCGTTTGGCCGTGTACGGGCGATCCGGCATTTCCTGAAGTGCGCGAGAGCGGGTGAGCTCGTGGTTTAAAAGGCGCTGCTGATAATCCCGCTCCAGTTCACCCTTAAATCGTGGAGTGATGTAGCAGCTCAGGCGCTCGATCTGTTGTTTATAGTTATCGGTGCCTTCAACTGGCCAATTGTTCATCTGTTGCCAGATGTAGTAGCCAAACGCATAAATATTGAATGGATGCCGTTCGTCGATTCCTCGGGTAGAGCCAGAACGAAGATCGGGCGGTATATCCACTTTGATGTGCTCGGGTGCATCCCTCCATCCCATGATCGTAAGAATCAGTGCGACACTTAAAAGTCCGAGCAGTATGCGTAGGGTCAGAATGTGCGAATCGCGACCATCGAGAGCTTTTTTTGTACGCCCCATTGTCACTCCTCCGTCTCCATGTGAATTCGAACAACGGGCTTCTCGCGCCGTATATCCCAGCCTTGGGACGTCTCGATGTAGTTGAAATTGATAAAACTGAATTTTTTCTGAGCAAGTTTCTTCAGATAGACGATATGCAAACCGTCAGGTCTGCGGCGCTTCAGCTCCTGAAGGTATTTCCCTATGACCAGCAAACTGGCGATGGCCATACCCACTCCGATCCCAACGCCAAACAACCCCCACCCGAACGGCAGTAGCAACAGAACTGAGACAGGAATCCAAAAAACTAGGCCAACGCTGATGAGAACAACGACTTCCGTATCCGTTAGCCCCCGGAAAACAACCGGCTCTTCAATGAGCCGGTCGGGGATGAAGTCGATTTCTCGACCCTTCATTCCTGGTTGATTCATCAGAAGATAACGGTTGAGGCTTCGGTAAGCAGGAAGACAACAAAGACGAGCAGCAGAACGCCCATACCACCGTGCATCCCCATATCGCCCCAGGTTTTCTTGCCGTCCCCAATTTCGTTGTAGGTCGAAATCATGTTCCGAGCGACGGCCAGAAACGCGATGGTGCCCAGAATCAAACCAAGTACGATGGCGATGTCATAGGCGTAGCCTTTGAGCAGTCCGATGTAATCGCCTTGGGCAGGCGCTTGGGAGGGGTTAGTTGTCGTCGGCAATGCAGCATGGACCTGTGTTCCAAACGCCAACATCGCCATGGCAACACCGTGTTTAAAGGCCCGCGCTTTGTGCAAACCTTGATGAATCGCTCTTTCCATTTTTCAATTACCCGGTTGTTTAGGTTGGTTTATTAGCTAACGAGTAGGTACAAAAGAACCATCAACAGAAAAACACTCCGACACCAGATGACGAGCATGCTTGTACCGCTGATTCGCTCCGCACCAAAATCCTCATAGGCCTGCATACAGAGCCAGGCCGTGTAGAGGAAAAACGCCGTCCCACCAATGAGCTGAATTGCATCGAGCATGGCCGCAGAGGTCTGGAAGCAAGGACCGCCCCCACACCCTGCGCCTTCAGCGAACCACTGCTGTTGTTGCGCATTCATTACTGATGCTCCGTGTAGGATTCACTGAGAGCATCAATAGCCGACGGAATAATGGGCTCCATCGGAACAGTCAGATGATGGGCAATACCTGCCTGTATCTTGCGCAGGTCAGCCAAGAGAGTTTCGTATTCGAACTGGGTGCGTTCGTTTGAGTTGGAACGGGCCTTAGCACTCATAACCAACACTTCAAGAGCGGCAAGTTCTGTTCTGATATTGGAAAGGGCCTCACGCTCAGCCCATACGTCCGCGTTGGACACGGGCACAAATGCGAGGAGGCAAAACAGCAGAAGGTGTTTCAGGTTACTCATCACGAATCCATTGGACTGGCTTACCGGAGATGAGTTGAATTTAATCAGAGCGAGCGGAGGGCATCGGGTTTATTAGGTCAACAGAAGTTGACCTATTTTGTTACGGATTGGCAAAGAAAAATTGGCTTACCAAGGACAAAACAGATGTAGTGAAAGTGAAGCAATGGCTGAGGTGATGGCTACGTTCGAGCGCAGGAAAATCCAGCACGAGGTGATTGGGCAGTAGTGCGTTTCGCCAGCCGGATACTGGAAACATAGCCGCCGCCCCCATACCCCCAAGGTCAAGGGAGTATGGGGGAATAAGAACAACCAGCATTCAAAGATACTTTTTGAACTTCGAGGTCATGACCATCAGACAAAGCCCAAATAGAACCGCAAACGGCGTGATAATAAAGTTCGGATGGATCGAATTTGGAATCGACAGGTAGAGAATCCAGGCGAGGGCCAATACCGGTAGGGAGAATCGTTTTGCCCAGTGATAGACATACCCGGATTCATTCCCGCCACACCAGCGCCGAAGATCCCGCTGCATCAGCCCATCGCTGATCCCCACAATGCCGAACAGTATGAAAGCCGGCATCGACAGAAAGAGAATGGCCATTCGAACCAGGAACATGATCAGAACGTAAACTGCCGCCATGAGGTAGTCGTAATATCCTGCTACTAGCCTCTTTACTGCAGCTTTGATCTCACCGTCATCCGGAGACACCGTTTTTACCGCTTGAAGATTGTCGACAATACCTGAATCGATAAAAAGAAAATTCGCTACGGTACTTACGGTGTCACTGGCCGATGAAATCGCACCTTCATTCATGCCGTCCCCGCCTGTCAGGGACTCGCTCAAATACCCAATCTCCGTTTGCATCATGGACTCGGCGTGGGCGTATCCTGGCTCGTCGTAGAAAAACGCCATACCGACCCACTCGATTACTACGGACATAAAGGCAGAAAAAAGGAGCAATCCGATTATTTTGAGAACCAGCTCAATCGTCTTGCCTATGGGCCCTCGCCGCCTGGCCGGGTGTTCAGTGCTCGCCTCAGCCATTACTCATGCCCACCAATTTTCCGCCGTGTGATAGTTTTTATCCATTTCCCGGGTGAGCGCCTGAAGATTCTCGGGCATGTCTTCATCATCTTCCACGGGCAGCGGAAATCTAACTTTCCAGAGTTGACCGCCATCCAACAGGCAAAAAGCCTGCCCTTTTGGCAATGAGGTTATGTGTCCGGGCTCCAGCATCGGTACACGGAGCATTGAGATCCGGTCCTGGGTATTAGACGTGAAGTCCACACTGGACTCGGTGTCTGAGGAATCACTCGCGCCCGATACCGTCATGATCTGCGCAATTTCAACTTCAGGCAGTTGATTGGTGAGCAGCTCAGCTGTTTCCTTTTCCTTGACCCGCAGCATAATCAGGTTGTTGAAGTTGCCTTCCACCTGGCGGGCCTTCGCGGTATTCCCCAAACGAGCCTCGATGTCGCCCCGGGACTGCGTATAGGCGGTAATTTGCATGCCGCTACCGCCCGATTTATTGACCATGGGGAGGAATTCGTCCCCCATCAGTTCATTGAACTCGTCTGCATGTAAGCATACTTTGGGCATAACGTTCGCCTTGCCTTCGAGCATTCCATGTTCGAAGCCGTGCTTATAGATAGATCCACAGACGCTGACCAGGTCTGAGAACATTGAGTTGCCAACGGCTGAGGAGATTTCTGTGTCCGTCATGGCATCCAGACCTATATAGACAATACCTCGCTTACGAATGATCTGCGTCCAGTCGAAAATCGGCCGGTCATCGTCGACATCGAAGTAGTCGGGTGCCAGTAGCTTGCCAATTCTGCCTGTGGTGAGTTTCTCAAGAAGGGGCAAAAGACTCGCTACCAGCTTGTCGAAGTACGTTTTGTCGTAGCGTAAGGCTGAAAGCAGTCCGTGCAGGATCGGATCACTCACCTGCATTTGCTCAACGTATTTCCTTAAAGCCTCGGTTCGCGGATTGGCATGTTTAGCCATGCGGGGATTGGATCTGTATTGCCGTTCGGCATCAGCGGTCATCGCATTGATGTCTTCCATCCAGCCTTCATCACCGTTCATTGGCAGCCACCAATCCAGGTACTGATTGAAAAGAGGCTCAATGTCCGTCACGTACCGGAGAATGTTGTTGTAGTCCGGGCGCATTCCCAGGGAAACAAGCGCACGAGCGACAATATTAATGAAGCGCCACGCAAACTCCTTGAAAGCAGCACTGTTTCCTTCAGACGACAGCTGACCAGAAATGCGGCCGGCAATTTCAGTGATACGCGAGAAGTTACCGATAGCGTTGTAACGAGCACTGATCTCCGGGAAACCGAGGTGAAACATGTAAAAATCGTCCGTTCTTCCTGTTCGCTTAGCCGCCATATACATCCTGGTCAGAAGCCCGGGATCTGATTTTGGGTCGAATACGATGACGGGCCCTTCGTTACGGCGTATGTCCTGCTCAATCAGAATTTCGGCGAGGCGGCTCTTACCGACTCGGGTCGTTCCCATACAAAGGGTGTGACCGACTCGCTCTGACATGGCCAGAAGCACTTCTTTTTCGTTAAGTTCAACTGCATGGATGGCCGGATTTCCGCCGACAGCGGGATAAGGTCGCACGGGATTCAGTGGATGATCTTTACTGGTCAATTCCGCAAGGAAGCCTAATCTGGTGTGCTCTATGTTTCTCTCAAATTGCCGAAACCAGGCGTTGATTCGAGACGGCCTCGTGTATTTGGCAAATGCTGGAGCCATCGTATCTTTCAAGCGCTGGGTATGGTGCTGGCCCCAGCGAAATCCCTGCCCCAAATAGAGGTGTTTTCGATAGCAGGGAATCTGGCGCGATGACATCTCAAATCGTGGCAGACGCTTGAGGTTGCGCTGATATCGGGTAACCCGTGTTCCCTGAATGAAGCGGTATACAGCGAACGCGGTTAATACCGTCGCCGAGGTGAAGCCAACACTCGGTGTCATCATCAATGTGGAGGGTGATAGCAGGCAGATCCCGGCCGCACCAATGCTGACACTCATCGACCAGTATTCCACTGGCGGCCTGAGCAGCCCTTCAAGTGGGTAATTGGCCACTAGCGCATAACTCCATCTCGATCCAGATAGAACGGGTAGTGTTTGATGTTCATGTATTCAGCGAAACGGTCACCGGGCATGGGTTGAAGCGTAATACCCTCGCCCGCGATGGACTGCAGTTCGTTCATCTGGGGAATTGTCTGTACGTTTACAACAAAGCCCACGGCATTCTTTGATGCCAGGAACTGGCGGTTTTCCTTAAGCCAGTTCCGGGAAACGGGGTCGTACCCAATCAGGAACATGGCCCGGGAGACCATGTGGTACGGGACATTTCTGGCTTCTTCATCGGTCACTCTGCCGATTGATAGCGATGGCGATGACACGGGAATGTTTGAGGTCATGAACCTGCGGCCCTTCCGCTCTTGTTGCAGCTTTTGCAGTTGGGCCCGAAAGTCTGCTTTCTGGGGCAGAAATGGCTGCGCAGACTGTCCACCAAAGTCACCGATGACCTCAAGCTCGTGGACTCCTGTCAGTGCTTCAGGGCTCGCTTTCGGGCTTGATGCCACTGTCGCCGAGCTCATCATCAGACCCAAGAGAAGCACGCTCAGATGTTTGACCATAGTTTCATAACTCTCTCTCGGTAGTTGGCAGCAATTCTTTTATCCAATGGCTTCTGTGCGGGTCTGTGATAACAACCAATGGCAAGATCCCAGGAATTACACTCGGGGCGTTCGTATTGCTCCCTCAGGTGTGCGGCTGACGCTGTCAGGTTCATGTATGGATCCAACGCATCCCACAGGTCACTAAAACGATGGCGATGCCAGCGCCAGTTCATCTGTCCAAGACCGACATCGAACTGGTAATCACCAGATTCCACCAGCTGCCGAGCAAACCGATAAGCAGCGGCTCTGTTATGGAAAAAATGTGGAGTGCCCCGGTGGTTAATGGTCCAGGGCCAGGGCAATACTCTGTTGATATGCTTATTGGCGCTGCGGCTTTCATTCAAAATGATCGCGTAAAAAAGCTTTGCAGGAACATCTTGTTCTTCTGCGACCTGTAGATACATTCCAGGTATGTCTGAAGCGGCGCTCGGGCCACTAATGAATAGAAGCAGTAGGGTAAACATACGAACGAGGCTCATGCTTCAAACCTCACTCGTAATCCCGAATCTGACCGGTCTCAACGTCCATCACTTTGACGGCCGGCAGGCTGGAAAGGTCGACACCAAACTCCGCCGCTTTTCCGGACTCAAAGTTGAGGGTCACCTTCCGGGCTCTAACGATTTCCGGATCAATCTTCATGTGATTCGCCCAATGGCCGATGGACTCGGCTGTGGCATCACCGGCGAACCAGATATCAAGCCGGGCGGTTCTCGAAACGGAGGCACTGACTTCGTGAAAAAGGTCTTCGCAGTCTTCCAGGCAATCATCCGTAACAAAAAAACCAATGTACTGAGTCATTGAGTTGTACTTTCTGTTCCAGTCCTCAATCCACTCTCGGTTGTCGATCACCGGTTTAGTCCCTAGCAGCTGCTGAGCGGCTTTCTGGCGCTCGACCTCAAACGCTAACTCCAGCTCCATTCTTCGGGATTCAACCTTCATCCAGATCTCGGCATACCGGGCACGCTCTTTGGGATCGGTCTCGGACACCCCCAGAGCGGTCAAGGGATCAAGGCCGGGCGACCAGACACCCCTTGGTCCACTCATAATCTGCTTGTACTTTGTCCAATCGCTTTCTTCGAGCATCCACTGTTTGGCGAGACTTTTCTCTTCGTTAGTAAGGGCGGCTGGAGAGTTTCGATCCAAGCTAGACGATGAACTGGTATCAATCTGAGAGCTTCCGGAAAATGCCGAAGGCGAAACCTGAGCCTGAACCATCGTGGATAACACCACCGCTGAGGCGATCAATATCGCTTTGCCAAAATGCATGAACCTATCCCCCGCACCCCAGGTCAACGGATTCGACAGGTAGTGTCTGGCCAGACTTAGGCACACTGAGGTCGGATACCAGCACTGGTTTGTCACAACCCGCAGGCTGAATCGGTTCAGGTGTCAGGTTCGAGATGTAGTAGCCATCGTCTGACCACGCAAAATAGCCGCGTTCGTACCCAACGGGAGCGTTTGTTCTGACCAGCTCATTATGTGAACCTTGCTCAGGATCTCTAATGTCTGCCGCAGAATGATCGTTTATAAGGATGTCCCCGCCGACGAACAGAATGAATGCTGATGCCATCAAAATTGGTTCCATGCTTCACTCCACCGCCAACCGGCGTGTTTTACTTCCGGACTTGAATATCGCCTCATTTCCTACGGCACCTTGCAGACGCCAGCCCTGGTAATATTCACCGGTCTGTAGTGGGATCCATCCACCGTTGCGATCGCGAAGAACAACATACGGCTGACTCCCCCACATATCGATCGAGGCAACCGTTGCACCTTCCAATGAATGGTTGAGTTGGGGCTGAGGAGCCGGAGCGGCTACTTTCTGGACGATGGTTTTTACAACCGGGCGATCATTCAGGATCTTGACCTGCTTGCCCATGTTGTCGATATCCTGGCGATGTTCATCAATAACCTTTTTCTGGGTATCGAGGACGGTTTTAATACCTCCCAGCTCAACTTGGATGTCCTCGATCGCAACCTGCATCGTTCTAAGATCCCGCCCGAATTGCTCAATCGTTGTCACTCTTGAACCGTTGACCTGAACGATCGACTGCGTGTCCGACAAGTCTTCGGCGATTTCATTGTCGCGACTCGCGAGGGCGGACAGGCTTTCTTTGATATCGCTAATCGACTGACTGACACTAACTTCGCCTGTTACTTGCTGGAATCCGATATAGCCACTTGTAACGAGTGCAGCCAATGAGATGGTTAAGGCGGACGCTATGAGAATCTTTCCGCCGCCTGGGTTCGATTTACGACTTTTTTGGTTCGGCTGTTCTGAAACGGGAATGGGTTCCGGTTCCCCGCGAGACTCGACTTCCGGTTGAACAAATATCTCTTCAGGCAAATCCAGCGTCGGGTCTTCAATACCTCCACTCTGGTCCGCGACAGACTCAGAAAGTCCAGCTTCTGCGAATGCATCATCAGACGCCCCTTGGTCAACCCGATCTCGACGTTTACCACCCTCAATGGAGCGAATAATACTTTGACCCAGCTTCGGCATTACTGATTCCTCGCAACCAGGTTTGACCCAAGCTCAAATGCAACTTTCCGGTGCACAGGGTCAACGACAAGTTCAAATGCCTCACCGGAGAGAGTCGTCAGCGCTTTGTCGAGCGTCATTGGTCCTATTTTTCGATGGATTGCTGGCAACGGGAGGTTAAGCAACGCTTTAGCCTCTTCACTTAACACCGCCGCATCCGCCAGGACGTACCCGGAACGTGCGAGTAAAAACTCAACGGTTTGTCCGACAGAGTTGACTGATTGCGGAATGTTGGTGCGGACCACGACCTTTAAGGGATTCAGTTGATCTGCCGGCGGGATGTTCTTTACGTAGCTGTAGCGGCCCGTTTGAATCCGCTCGACAGTTTCGTCTGGGCTTCCAGGGTGTGTGTCTGCCTGTGCGAATGAGCTCAAACAACTCAGAGCTAGGGCAAGTGAGATTGATTTCATTAGAGTTACCTCAACACGGTTAAGCAGACTCACGGTAACTCGGGGGTGGGCCTGTCTTTGCTTTTTTAGGTCAGGGCCTGTTGACCTATTCGGAGGGTTATAAAGTAGTTAAGGGCGCGAACGTAATTGCTGAGGGGAGATGAGCCTGTAAATAAATCTGTGTAACTGCCCACCCCATTACAGGTGGCCGTCCAGGCGGTCACCGAATTCGATAATAAAGCGATTTAATGCCGGCTTCCAATCACGGATCGGCATGGTCCATTTCTTTGAGGCCTGCTGGATCGCCAGGAAGGCCACTTTCAGTGCCGAGTCATCGGTGGGGAACAGCTTGCGGCGCTTGGTGGCTTTGCGGATCACGCTGTTCAGCGACTCAATGGCATTGGTGGTGTAGATTACCTTCCGGATCGCCGGCGGGTACTCGAAGATGGTGATCAGGTTATCCCAGTGGCTTTGCCAGGAACGAGAGATCTGTGGGTATTGGCTGTCCCAGCGCTCTCCAAAGGCCTCCAGTGCCTGTCGGGCTTCATGTTCCGTAGCAGACTGGTAGATCTGCTTCAGGTCCGCAGTAACCGCCCTGTAGTCCTTCCAGGACACGTAGCGCAGCGAGTTACGAACCATATGCACGATGCAGAGCTGAACCTTGGTTTGGGGGTATTCAGCCGCAATGGCATCCGGGAACCCTTTGAGGCCATCCACACAGGCGATCAGGATGTCCTCCAAGCCACGGTTCTTCAGTTCTGTCAGTACCGATAGCCAGAACTTCGCGCCTTCGGTCTCGGCCAGCCAGAGGCCCAGCAGTTCCTTCTGGCCCTCCATGTTGATGCCCAGAGCTAGGTATAGGGACTTGTTGATCACCCTCTTGTCCTGACGAATTTTCAGAACAATGCAGTCCAGATAAACAATGGGGCAGATCGGATCAACAGGGCGATTCTGCCACTCGTGAACCTGATCAATCACACGTTCCGTCACCTTGGAAACCAGTGTTGCCGAGATGTCCGCGTCGTACATCTCCTTGAAGGCACCCACGATATCCCGGGTGCTCAGGCCCTTGGCGTATAGCGCCAGGATCTGGTCATCCATCTGGGTCAGGCGGGACTGGCCTTTACGGACGAACTGAGGCTCGAAGGAACCGTCCCGGTCACGAGGAGCCTGTATCGGTACTTCGCCGTGCTGGCCCTTCAGGCGCTTGGCAGAATAGCCGTTACGGCTGTTACCGGTGCCACGGCCTTCAAGAGCGTGCTTCTCGTATCCAAGATGCTCATCCAGTTCGGCGTTGAGTGCGGTCTCGACGGTGAGCTTGACCAGCTGCTGTGTGAGGGCTCCGAGATCTTTTTCAGACTTGATGTCCTTGGCCAGCTCGGCGGCCATAGCTTTAAGTTTTTCTTGGTCCAATTGCGTACCCACGATGGTATCCTTTTGAAAAGATTACTCAGTCGTGGGCAGTTACACAATTTGGTTTACAGCCTCGGGGAGATCAATCAATGATCTCCCCTCATTCAATAAAGACTGGGCTCAGCGAAACCCATATTTGGAGACTGATCCGAAAATGGGGCGGCGGGATCGTTTTTCCCCTAGTTTTTCGTGCGGGCCTATAGCACTCGCACGGCATAGCTTCGCTACACAAAAGCCACTCGGCGTTTGGCGTCATCATCATACAAGAATCGCTTGCTTGCTGACCGAGTTTCCAGCATCGAGAAGGTTGTATTGTGAACGCTAACCGGACTCCCCTACCCTGCTTCGCAGGTGACTCTGATTAGCGCTCAAAATAGTGCAGGTAAAAGCAAGATTGCCTGATCCGATGCCGGGTTGGCTAAATGGAGGTGCTGTTCAGAATAGCGAAGGGACTCTTCGCAGATAAGCCCGTAGGCTGGGGGTATTTCAGAAACTATTACAGAAGCCCTTCCGTTTTTCAACTAAATAGCCAGCTCTCGCAGCTCAGCGATTTCATTTTCCGACTGCTCAATTGAGTCTGCCATTGCCTTCAGCAGGCGCAAATTCGCATTGAGATAGATAATCTCCTCCTCCAGAACCTTCAAGTGACGCATCTCTTCATGATCGAGACTTCTGAGGTAGTCCTGAATGGAGACTGCCGCAAGTCGGACATACTTCCGATCCCGTTTGCTCGATCGAAACCGCCAAAAGTATTTTCTTGTCGTTCCGTCTGATCTCGAGCTGATCGCCAACTCAAAGTTTTCACCAAAAATAGTCGCGAGATCATCCCCAATCTCTGATGCCCTCGCATCCAACTGTGCTCGGAATTTCTCGATCTCGGCCTTGTAGAGATTACGTCGAGCACCACTATTATCCTTAAAAGGTATTAGTAAATTTATATTTAAAGAATCGGCCATCAAATTTCTGCCCCTGATCCAACCACTGATAACCGGTTCTGATCCAGCTCCAGGACTGGTTATGATCCAGGATCAGTCCGGTTCTGATCCAAGTACCTATCGAAAAAAGGCGCCGAATGAGGGCGCCTTAATAATTACGTTTCTCAAGCACTCATGCCGTTGCAGAAGCTTCAGCTTCCTGTTCGGCAAGAACTCGGTCTAGCTCTGACTCCAGATCAGTCAAGCGAGGATCCTGTATTTTTCCTTTCGCCTTAGAGTGTCTCGTCAGTTCACCGCCAAGCGTCTGGAGCCTTTTAACCGGTAACGTCGGGGCATTATCCGATCTTGTACTGCCTTCAAGATATCCGATCTCCAAATCACCCATCAGCTCTTTCGCTTTTTGCGCTCGCTGATTGTTTGCTGCCATATCGTCCCGGGTCACTCCGGTATGGCGATACCGATAAACGAGGTGCAGGACTCCTCTTACTCTTTTCTCAACCCTAGCCAATGTCTGGAACTTCTCCTTATTCGGAAGCAAGCCAATGTGATTGGCCAATAGAACACTCAGAACAATCTGATCAACTTTCAGCAACTGGTACACCAACTGAAACCCCAACCTTGAAGCAAACCGCACTGGAACTACTGCTGGATTCTTACTCGCGACATCTGGCAGACGCATCGCAGGTGGAATGTTTTCATCAATGAACGCTTTAATGTCTTTCAGTTCTTCATCCAGATCTTCGGAGAGGTGCTCGATGCCCTCCTCAATCTGAGCAAAGTGATAGTCAGCGTAGGGGTCGTCATCTCTGATGGCCTGCTCAATGGAGCGAACTCGAGAGCAGAAACCGGGCAAGCCCAGAATGCCGTGACGATTCTCTGTCTTTTCACGGCCTTGCCAAAGCCGTAATGCTGGCCTTGTGGCTAACTCGATTTCGATATCCTGTGTTGGAGCAATCGATGCCATTTTGCTTTTTGCTTCTTTCGTCATTGTTCTATCCTCAAGCGCAGATTCGGGAGGCATTGCTGTGGGCTGTTGCAGCAACTTGTTCGATGATTTGGACTTCACGGTAAATCTGCGAAAGCGGGATTCCCGTGCTTTTAGCAACGACAAGCATGCGCTGACGATTATCGGCAATCGTTATATTGGCTAACCATGCATCATAAACTCTGCGCTGTTCATCGAGAGTCGTAGCTGGAAGGCGCCCTTTCACAGTCGGAACATTCAGGAATCGTTTTCGGCTTGCAACCTGGGTGCTTCGAAGTCCAAACAACTCAGCCATCATCTCTTTGCATGCGCCTCGACGAAGAAATTCATCGATCATGACATAGCGCTGTGCTTCCCTAGCTTCTATCTCAATGATTCGCGTCAGCTTAGACACATCAACGGGAAACCATTTGAGATTAGGCACGTCCCGGACGTAATTTTCTGAGATCGACTGGATCTGATCAGCCTTCAACTGATCCAAAGCCTGCATCGCTTCAAGCGATAGGCCCAGATCTTCTTGTAACCCGAAATCCCCTTCACGGCAGGATTCGAGTGCGCTAACCAAAATAGTGGAAAGAAACCTTGAAGATTCAGTTTTGAGTTTTACATTGGTGGCCACGACGTTTTCCCCTGTGTCGGCTAACCATGGGTCATGGCTGTTAGAAAAGCTAAGCCCGGGCGCAGTTATTCGCCACGGAACCCTTCTTTTCGAACACTAGAGGAGACCTCGGAACTCGAGAGCAGCATCCGTACTTCAGAACAAACTCTATGCCATGTTTTTCCGACATAATTAGTCCGAAGTGGCTTTCTGTCAATTTTTTTCGACTTACTTAGAGTTTAAAAATTTATTGGGACGATTTTTTTAGACATTGATCACGATTGTGAGGCAATGCAGGGGCCTGGCAAAGCAGACGTAACACCAGGCTTCAGACTGGCCTGCTCGATGTTAGCGAAACTTTCGCCAAGGCGCATGATGGCTTTCCATGGCGTCCTCGGCGAAATTTGTATGGCGACCCGCCCTACCCTCACCAGCCGCACTATACAAATGACAGCGATCATGGTCCGACCTAACCAATAACATTAGTCATATGACTAAACGCTGATGATTAGGCCTTCCCACAACGTGACGTTTTATTTTTTAGTCACGTGACTATAATGATAGGCAAGGATACTACCCCACTCGGTTGCAACCCATACCTACACGCAAAGGTCGGTCAGAATGGCACATTTACCGCTTTTAACGGACGCCGAAGAGGCAATCAACTACTACAAGTCCCAACCACACTTCTCTTCTGACCCTATCACAGCCCACGTCATTCGGATTCTGGTCCAGGATGGATACAAGAACAGAGACATCCGTGAAGCCCTGGGTATTGAGAAGGTTTATACAGTTACTCATTTCATCAGAGTCAGCCAGGCTTTAACCGATGGGGAAATGGATCTGTGGTTTAACAATCCTGATCGAATTACCCTGGGTCACCTTCGTGCCATCGCAAAGCTCGATTTCCCAACACGTGAGAGCCTGTTGAGAAAACTCTTAGTAGCCCGCTCCCCTGTCCATGAGTTTGAATCGATAGCTCGTGGGGATGCGCAGGAAAAGGATGTCGACATTGCTCGGTTTGCTAGCACAATGAGTGAAGTGACCGGCCGCCCCACAGACATTCGATTCAACAAGAAGAGAAAGAACGGAACCATCACTCTGAACTTTTATGACCTGGATGACCTGGATGATCTGTGTCGAAAACTGGGTTTTAATCCATCGGAGTACTTTTGATCTCTCATCTCAGATCCCGAATTCCTCACGCTTTATTCCCGGGATTTAACGGAAATTCTTCCCCCGTTTTCTCTCCGGTTCCGCCGTTAAAGGAGGAAAAAGTTTCCCTGATTTCTCAGCTATGTTGCCCAAAAAGCCGGAAACTTTTTCCGCACTTTTAAAGGCGATCCATAAACATACCCTTTTCATTTCAAGTGGTTAGGGGTAAAGAAAAGCCGGATTCCCGCGGCGGGAATCCGGCTTTTTGCTAAAGATTCCCGCAACGGGAATCTCCGGGATTTCCTAGCAATTCCCGTCGCGGGAATTGCCAGAACCTCACTTGCTCTCGTTAAGTTCAACCCCTAACGTCTTTGTCAGAAACTCCACAATCTTCGAGAGAGATTCTTCGTCCGCACCATCAATCTCAAACTTTGTGGTCCCCTTGTTAGTAATGCCATGCTTCAGAAAACGATCACCTTCAGGCGACTTGTACAGCACAGGAGCTTTAGCTTTTGGCTGGGCTTGCCTAACTCGAACAGAGCTTTTAAGCGCTTTGATAACCTCCTCAACACCCAGCGACTCCCCACCCTCTTTCATCGACTCTTTGCGAAGCTCTAACAGCTCATCCACTTTGGCTAAAAGGGATCTTTCATTCTTCTTTCTCAGCTTCGAAATCATCTCTCCATAAGAGAGAGGCATATCAGAGGGTGATGGCAGAATGCGCACAAACTTTTCATCAAGCTCAACACACGCCTTGTATCTGTTGATATTTGACGAACTAATACCCTTGGCGGCCCCCAACTGTGTCCAGTTGGCAAACTCACCATCATTAATTTGCCGCTCCCAGGCTTTCGCTTTTTCGAAATAACTAACATCCTGATGCTTGTTCTCAATGACACTCAATTCACGTACGTCGGCGTCTGGAACGTCCCCAACAAGAGCCAGGTACGGCTTCTTGGCAAGCACAGCCGCCTTTAACCGCCGAGAACCTTCAATGAGCTCAAAGCGACCATCTTTCTTAGGCCTTACAGTGCCGGGGAACTGCTGCCCTTGTTTTCTGATAGATGGAAGAATGTCTCTCAGTGAAATCTCATCAAGAAACTCCTGAATACGCTCATTTTCCGGAGATACATCGATTTTGGATGGGTCAATTCTCTGAAGCTCGAAAACCACTTCCTGCTGAGTAACAGGCATTGTCAAAACAATAGGCTTGCCCTTCTCCTCAGACTCTTTGCTCTCAAGAAGGCGTAGAAGCTCTTGTTTCTCTTCCTCAAACTTCGATGTAGCTTCTTCAAGCGCCCGCTCGGCTTTAGCCTTCTCCTCTTTCAGAGATTCTGTAACAGAAATTGGGCGCCTTTCCCCCTGCATCGCACCAAGAGCTGGCGATGGACGCCTCCTCTTACGAGTACTGGATGACGAATCCGTTTCTTCACCCCCACCAGGGAGAAGCTCATCGATATTTCCATACTTGTTAGGCTTAACCATCTTTAGGCCTCCTTATCTGACAAGCGGTTGGCTCTTTTAAGGTCATCACGAGCGAGATCCGCACTAGACATAATTTCGTCGATTTTATCCAAGTGTGATGAGCGCAAGGCATCCTCGAAACAAGTTTCCCAGACCGCATCATGCATTTCTTCAAAGAGCCGATCGAACATCTCTATCGTTTTCTTCAGTCGTTTTCGGTTATCTGACTCAGCGGGGTTCTTCTCATAGATGGAGTAAGTGCTGGTATTGGCTTTCCCTATTTCATCCGAGGCGTGAGCCTCCGTAGATAGAACATCACCTCTCTCAACAGTGAAAACGCGACGAATTATTTGCCCCATAAAGTGGGCATAGCTTGATCCGCTGTATTTTGTGATGAAATAACGCATATCCGGAATGTTCGGATACATTTTTTCTTGCTTGTACATCTCAGCAGTCTCCGCAACCAGGCCTGCAAACTGAAGCGTAGAGGCAAAGTCCAGCATCGCAGCTGGTGTCGGGACGAAACAGACATCACAAGCGCTTACAACATTCAGCGTTGACAGGTTTAGTGAGGGGGTACCATCAATGATAATGAAATCGTAGTTTTCACCCACTTCCAACAGACCGTTTCGTAATTTCATGATGCGATCCAACATTGGTACGTTGGCTTCATTCATTACGGAAGGCATCAAAAGATCAATATTGAGGTTTTGAAGGCAGGCAGGAATGATATCGATGTTATCCCAGTAGGTTTTCTGAATTGCATAGTGCAAAGACCTCGAAGATCCTTCCGGGTGGCCTGCCTCGACTAGAGCTTCATCGTCTTCCAGAAAAAAAGGGGCGACAGTGTTTTCGTAATGAACATTGTCATCAGGGCGTTTGCCAAAATAGAAGCTCAAAGAACCTTGGGGATCGGTATCCAGAAGCAAGCAGCGATACCCGCGAATTGCGAGGTACTGTGAGAATAGGTGGCAGGTCGTTGTTTTCTGAGACCCGCCCTTCAAATTCAAAATTCCAGCAATCGCAGCAGACGAACCCTCTGGTTTCCTGGGGGCGGTATTGAAGACACGTTGGATATGGTTGATATGGTTTATGGTGTAACCAGCTCGTACCTTCCTCGCCGTATCGCTGCGATATTCTGGTTCAGGCAACCGACCATCTTGCTCAGCAGCATAGAGAAGGCCTACACTAATTCCTGCTAACTCAGCAGCTTGCGTGGTTCCATATCGACGCTGTTGAACCCTATCATCAACCTCACTCTCCTCAAGCCAGGTCAAGTCGTGCTTATCTATCTGAGCTTTCTTTACAAGGCCAGGGATCTCCTTCATGATTTTTTCACCGCGCGCCACGACCGTATTGATCTTTTTCAACGCAGCTTCGAGGTAGCTCTTTTCCGAATCATTGTCAGCCATATTGATACCCTTCCTGATTATTTGACATCCAGAATACATGTAGGATAATCATAGTCTAATGTTACCGAATGCCTTTGAAAATGCCTTTTTGGTGACATACACAAAACCAAACGATTCATTGATAATTTTGGCTCGTAAAATCCGACGTTCGATATCGGAATACCGGACACTTAGCTTGACGCGGAAGGGCACATGGACAGGAAGGTTCTCAAACAAAAAGAAAAGTCTCAGCTGAAGCTTGATCTTTTCGGGTTGGATCCCTTAATAGATCAGAATTACAGCCATTCCTTCGAGATCTATGACACCGTAGGAAAATTCGAGTACGACAAAAAGAAGAAATATCGGCTCTCAGCTGCTGCGGATGACACTGAGTTCGTGCGGCAAACGGAGTACAACGGCTTAATCATTAATGTTTCGGTCACCGATGCAAACATTGAACGCATTATGCCCGATGGCACAAAGAAAAGAGTCTTTGTGCGACCTGGAGCCAGAGAAGAGATCATTGAAGACGTACTTCGAAAGCTCGCCACAGAGAGAAGGGCAGAAGCCTATGAAATTACCTCGGGTGACAGCAAGGGACAGCAGTTAGTTGGAATTGAGTTCAGCCTTTATGAGGTCTATGAAGAGCTCAAACGGATCAATAACGGTAAGGTTCAATATTCTTACTCCGAAATCCGAGAAGCAATCACCGTACTAAACCGGGCCCATCTCCAATTCGATGCCGAAGATGGCTCCATCAGCTTTTCTGCACCGTTCCTCCCATTTCTAGCCTTCGCAGAAAAGGCCACGAAAGGTGAGACCAAATCCTTTGTTTGCTTTCATCCGATGGTGACCAGCATCATCATGACAGCAAACTACCGTCGCTATAACTACAAAAAGGCTCTTTCTTTTAAGGGACAGTACACACGTTTGATTTATAAGCGGCTGTGTAATCGCTGGATCCAAGCCGGGCCGGGGAACCCGTATCGCGTCAAACTTTCAACCCTGGTTGCCGCCATGAAAGCTCCCTACAAAAACCTCTACCAGGATAAAGCGCTCCTGCAGGACATCCTTGAAGAGCTTATCGCTGAGCGGGTGATTGAAAGCTATGAAGCCACACCAAAGAAGATAAAAGCCAAGATCGTCGACTGGCTGTTTGAGTTAAGAGCTACGAATGAGTTTGCAAAGCAGCAAGCGGCCAGTAACAAAACAGCAAATCGCATTGCTGGAAAAGCACAGGCCCAGATCTCAGACAAGCGAGATCATCAACAGGCTGACGAAAAAGGTTGGTGGTCAGAAGCGAGGGCAGGGCAGGGCGACGACTCAGTCCAAGATATCGATCAGATTCCTTTCGATGAGTAAAGCCTAAGACTCCATCCAGTAAGCCCCTTACGAAACCACCATCACAAAAGCCTCTCCTTGCCTTTTCTATCTCAAACCATAGTTTTTTGGCTTTAAATCTTGTCTATCCCAGCCTGCAGTATTTCCTGAAGAACACACTTCTATCTCAAACCCAAGCAAACGGCTAACTAACCACACGCCTGCTTTCTCAAACCCTAGTACTCTGACCCACATAATTTAAACTCCTATCTCAAACCTGAGTAACCTTTAGGCCAAAAATCGAGCAATTCAGGAATTATTTAATGCGAAAAGTACAATACTAGGGTTTGCCATAGAGTTTGTTCCTCAGGGCTTGTCCCTTGTCGCACAAGGGATTGGAGGCTTGCCTGTCTTAGAGTCACCATAGCTTGCTTGCTGGGCTCAGATCCCAGGGACACTAAGGGCAGACGTTGACTATCGATTGCTTTAAAAAAGCATTGAAGTGTCCGAGGATAATTTTCTGAGGCAAAAAAATAACTGGGGGGATTGATCACTTAATAGCAGGGAAAAATGCTTTAAATTATAAGAAAATCTCTATCTAATTGTTTTATATTGTTTTTTTAAGGAGGCTGTCGAACCAAAGCTAAAGAAAACACTCGGACCATTACTACGGTTGGAGATAGAGAATTACTAGGGTTTGAGATAGATGTCGAAAATATTACTGTGGTTTGAGATAGAAATTGATAGATTGACAGTGATCAGGCAACTACTAAGTAGATTTTTGTGGACAAAGCTGTGTGTATCATGTGTATACCCTGTGGATAGGAATGTGTAAATTTGAGTGTTTAGGGTTTGAGATAGAAAAACACTAAGGTTTGCCCGAGCAATCCACTCCGTTTAAAGAGAGCGCTTTACTCTGGTTACACGCAGCAAACTACTAAGGTTTGTCATAGCAGTTTCTTCGCTAAACCGTTATCCCACAAGGCCTACAGGCCCGATCGAACCAAGGTCTTCCGTAGCACTACCGTTCTTAACCCGTTATTAATCCGTTTTTGTCTTTAATAATCAGAGAAAAAAACTTGTCAGCTTTTTTCTTTAAGCCGATCTACGATCCACAATACTCCGCAACAAACTACAAGATTTTCTGACATTATCAATTAAAGAATTTTCTGAGCAGGGCAGGGCAGAGCAGCCACGGATCACAACTGAACGTTAGTCAACAACAGCCGCTCGAGCTCTAAGAAAATGAAACAGGGCCGTATGCAGAGCACGAGTGGTATTACAGTTCCAGAAAGACTGCAGATGCATCAACAATTCCGTTGACTCACAGATATAGTAGCTTTTGCTAACACCATTCCTCTGAGGGGCAATGGGCATCAATGAGACACGATGCTCAAAGGCCCAGGCTACTGCCGAGTCCAAAAGCTGGTATTGGTAATCGATGGAATCATCCTTCGCGCAAAGAATCTTAACCAGCCGCTGGTCTTTTGGATCAATCTTCAAAGTGAATGGGACGAGTTTCGGGATGGCCACATCTGACTCTAGGGTAGGGGGTTAGATGCCCAATGTTCTAACACCAAGCTATTACGTTCACTTCGTTTTGGGTCATCTTGATTCGACCCTTTTTAGTACAGATTTAAATGGGGTTCGATCAGAATCACTCTGCGGAGGACTCTATGTTTAAACGATTGATGCGGAAAGAACTAACTAGCTCACCAGAACCCAAAACACCTGAATACGCAGTAGCCCTTTCAGGTAAGGATCTATTAAAACAGCCAAAAAGGACTGAGCTTATCTCGAGGGTCAAGAGATTGTTCAGTGTCACGGAGCAAGTATGGAACAAACACTATCTTTACGCTATTGAGCAATTCGCCGAGCTAGTCCAGGAAGTCCCAGCCTCCGAGATCCATCACCATTCAGAGTCAGGCGGATTAATCGATCACACTCTGGAAGCACTCTACGCAGGCGTCCGCATATCCCAGGGATACATCCTGCCACCCAACGCGGAACCAGAATCTATTGCGGAGTCCGCGGACCGTTGGCGATTCGCAGCCATGATCGCAATACTCTCTCACGATTTAGGCAAAATCGTTACTGATATCGAAGTGGTCTACCGGTTACCTGAAAAACAATTTCAAATTTGGCACCCTTGGTATGGAAACATCCCACCAGGTGCTGCGTACCGTTACCGGTTCAGAAGAAAAATCGAGAACACACGGCTAGCCAAGACATTGCATGAGAAATCAGCGATGTCGCTACTACCAAGACTTCTCACCAAGGAAGCTGCCACCTGGCTATTCAAGGATCTAGAGTTAATTTCACAGTTGTTTAGCACAATTTCACATTCTACTTTTGGAGGTCAGGTAATCGCAGAAATTGTTCGTGCTGCTGATGGGGCAAGTGTTTCAAAGAACGTTGGTGCGAATACCGGCAAGAAAGCTGACCACACAAACACAGTCCCACTCTATGAAAAGCTCATCGTTTCACTCCGTAAACTGGTTAACGATGGCGACCTCAAGCGAAACAAACCAGGCGCCGCAGTTTGGGTTACCGATCAGGATACCTGGGTGGTATCTAAGGCAACAATGGAGGCAGTACGAATCCAACTGATCAACGAAGGTCACTCCGGGATCCCCAAAAATGTTGTCACTCTTTTCGGCATTCTGAATGACCACGACTGCCTTGTTCCAAATCCCGATGGAGATAGCGTCTGGTACGCTGAAATCAATGACCACGGAAAGAATTGGCAGCAAAAACTAACTTTCCTGAGATTTAAAAACGAGATCATCTGGCCAACAAGCCAGCCAGACATGTTTGATGGCACTGTCACGCCAATCGACCGTAATGGTACCCCCTTGGAGATATCTCGGGTCGTTGAACCAAATCCAGAGGCAGGGGAAGGCCACTTGGATCACCTGCGCATAGAAAGCCATAACAATGAGCACAATCAGAAAGCACCAAAAGTAGCCACCGGTCCTGTCACTTCAAAGATAACTACGGCTCACAAAGAGAAGGGCGGTGCGGAACCTGAAGAGGCCAAGGAAAAACAATCGCAGGCTCGAGCTCAACCAGGAAGCAAAGCTCACGGTTTGACCTCAGAGAAGGCTGTAGAGCACTGGAAGACCAAACGTGAAGTGCAGGAAGATATTTTGAGAGACAATGACTTCCTGGCCTGGTTATTGAAAGGCATTGCCCGCCGGCAAATTCGGGTAAATGAGCCTAAGGCGCCTGTCCACATCCTCGATGGCCATATTGCACTGGTCACTCCGGCAATTTTTAATCTCTTCCTCGATAAGAACTCGCTAAAGAAACGCCTGTACGAAAAGAGAGCAGGGGATAAGCGGGTTTACACAGTTCTCCAACGAGAACTGGAAGTTTTGGATATTCATCAGAGGGGAACAGATGGACAAAATATCGTGACCGTTTCAGTGGAGGGCCAGCGTTCAAAGAGTGAACTGAAGGTCTACTTACTAAATCGAGCCTGTTTCCCATCCTTGAGAGCCTTTGCAGCTAATCCTGCGATCAAAATTCACCTTTAGTGGGGGGCTTGCATTTGGCCATCGTGTGCTGAGGGGAGGGGAGGGGAGAATAGTAGCGATCGCTGGGTGTAGTTCGTATAGGTGCCGGAAACTAGCTCCCAAAGATTGGATTAACCACTTTCCATGATGGACTGACGAAAAATTCTGGCGTATTGTTTTCAATGTCATATTTTTACGACCCGCGACACTAATCACTAATATCGAGAATTAGCGCTGGACTGTAACCGGCCAAGGCAACAAGAACGAATCTTATAATGGTCGTCATGGAAAAGGACAACGCCGAGCAGTTCCAGACCCCTGGATCGCGCTTGGAACATCTTCTCGCTCAGATTGGCTTCGAAAAAAATCGAGGGAAAATCACTGATCTCCATAACTATCTGGTTCAAGCAAGCCCAGAGCATTTTGGAGACCTTTCCTATGGCGCTGTCCGTGGTTGGTTTTCCGAGAATGCGCCACCGATGAGGAAGATCGGTCTCGTTCTTGATGCACTTAAAAAGAAATATCCGATCAATTTTGACGAAAAACACCTGAAAACCTGGTGGAAAGTCGGCGGTTTTTACCCATTCCAGTCAGCCATCTCACAGGAAGAGCTCAATACCCTGGATAGTCAAGCGAAGGTGAAGCGAGAGAAAGCTGCCTATGTTGTAATGTCTCTGATTCATGAGGAAAGTGGAGAATTATTCAACGATCTCTCAACAGACGAACTGGATCGGATCAGCCAGATAACGAATGCGTTCGTCAATGACTTTACGGATCCTTACCAAACCAACTGTCCCAATAGCTACATCAGAGCAATTATTCGAGACCAGCTCAGAAATTTAGAGTGAAAGAACCGATTCTAAAAGGGCGCTTACAAAGTAGTTGTGGAGGCCCGGAGTGTCATGGTCTGAGATCACTCCGGTGTATTGAAGTCTAGGAGCAGTTCTAAGGTAAGGTGCGTTTTATTTACCCGCTGATGTGTGCTCTACCGGCTATGGTCGTCTGTCTTCTGAAGTGTCTTTGGTCTGATCACTAGAGATCTGAAACTTCTCAATCAAAGACCGAAGAAAGGCGCAATCATTCTCTAGCCGTGTATTGTCGTTGGACAGCGATACGTTACGAGCCTTGATTGCAGAAAGCTCTTGTTGGGATTCTTGTTTTTCGAGCTGGTGCGAATCGCGTTCTTTAGAGAGACGTTGCTCGACCTTCTTAACTTGCTCTCTGAGGGATGCTATCTGCTGCTCCCTATTGACGACTTCGGACTTCAAGCTTTCAACTTCGCCATTGGCGGCTTCTTTTTCGATTACTTGCTGACGTATCTTTTCCTGTAGAGATTCGCTGCTTGAACGGGCTGCTTCCAGTTCTGCTGAAAGGGCACTGTAATCTTCACTGCGTTTATCCAGCTCTTCTTTGTATATCTTGATTTCCGCCTCGTGATTCTCCTGCATAGCCTGGCGCGCGATGTTGTTGTCTTTAATGATGATTCTCATTTCGTTGCGAGCTTCGGCCGTTTCAGATTCCTTCTGCTGTATTACTGATTTTGCGGCTTCTAATTGCTCAGCTTGTTGGATCACTTTCTCCTCAAGTCTGGCGAGCTCTACTTCAAGTTTTTGACTCTTATCGCGACTGAGATCCCTCTCCGCAATAGCTTTTTCTAACTTTGCTTCAAACTCGTCGATTACTGACTGCTTGTCCCCGAGCTGGCGCTCCAAACTGCTTACCAGAGTAGCTTTTTCTTCTAGCTCGGTATTGAGCTGTTGGGTTGCTTGTCGAATTCGTTCTTTGGACTGCTCATCCAGCTCAAGGGCAACCGGCCTGAGCATGTTGACCAGCTTCAGTGTAAGGGGGTCGTCTTTTTCGGCGCTGTAGTCCGTCGTATGTCCCAGAGCTTTCAGGAAGTAACCGATTTTGGCGATGGATCCTTCACCAAGAATTTTGCGGACCTGGTAAGGGTTGACTGGTGTATGGGTGCTTTTTAGCTCAGCCACAGCTGATTCGACGGCTGATTCAGTGATTTTGGCTGGTCTAGGCATGACAGTAAGTCTCCACACAGAAAAAATGATCAAAAACAATGAATTAGTGACTTTTCAGAGTTTGATCCCTAGCGCTCTTCGAATTTCCGGCATTCATCTTTGGGCATTGCTACGAATAGTATAACGAAACGAACGAAAAGAAACACGAAATAAGAAAAAGGCCTCTTTTTATGTTAAAAATCAAGATTCGATAATAGAAGGTTATCGCATCTTGATGCTATACTGGGAGAGTAGGGTGGCTAAGTCTTGGTTTTTGGGATCGGGTCATCCGAAACCACGATGAAATGAAGCAGGCAGGTAAAGAGCAGTTCGAATATCCCTGGCACCTGGTTACACAGCAATGAAGAAACTGACTGAGCTAGATGCCAAGCTGTATGACATTCAGCGGGGTACCTTGTCGGTTCTGATTACTGGGGTACGGTGGATATTGATACAGTCAATGGAGAGCTGCTGATGGAATTAACTTGCTTCGAGAACGGATTGGAACAGCATGCGAATGCTATTCGCGCGACCATTAGACGTTTTGGTTTACACGTCCGGCATGTAGATGGTCTCAGCTATACGGTGGGTTTTGATAAAATTGGGTTTCCGGAACTGCTCATTGAGACCGCTCCGGCTGCACATGCGGAGGAGTTATTTCTGACCATGTACACAGCAGCCAGGTATCGGCTTCGTAACACTGATCATTGGCACACCTTAGCCGGAACGCTAGATCCAAAACCTCTGTTCTTGGATCTCCCGGAAGACCGTAAAAGGCAGGTTTTCGTTGATGCAAGGACCGGTTACGGACATTGGGATTTTCGGGCCAATCTGGTGCAACTCCCTCATCAGAGTGGCGGCCTGTGTCGGGCCTTCTGAATGTTACAAATTGAAATTCACTTGCGGACAAGTAAGCGCAGCGGGAGCCAGTGAAATGACCAGAAATGGATCCTACGAAAGCCAGGGTAATGAGCGTAAACGGGGCCTCGAAGATGAGAGCTTGTCCCACTCTCCAGGGCACCCAGACCAGTCAAAACTCACTAAATACCTAGAAGCTGCGCGGAGCACCAACACCGAGCTCGCCACCGCTAACGCGATTAAGCATTATCGGGAAGTGTATAAAGGCCCCTTCCCTTGCACGCCACATGATCTGTCTCTTTATCTGAGTCATTATGCCGGGACACTGAAAGTGGCGACGTTGGAACAGCGCCGCTCATTGATTGGCAAGTGGCACGAAGAGATGACCGGCTCTAACCCGAACAAGAGCAAACTCGTTCTAGAAACCATGCGAGGAATTCGGAAATTCCATAATGCCAGCCAGAAACAGGCGAATGCTCTGCCTTTAGACACCCTCAGGGAAACCGTGAGCTTTCTTGCGGATAAAAGAAATCGTCAAGAAGGTGCGGCTAATCGGGAGTGGCGCCGTTATTCGCGGGACAGGGCCATGCTACTCACGGCATTTTGGTTTGGTCTTCGAGGGAGCGAATTGGTGAATATACGGCTTTCCCACCTGACTTTTGATTGGAGAAGTCATCCGCCAAAATTGACGGTGATGATTCCCACCTCAAAGGCCGACCGCAGCAGTTCGGGGCGAGAGGTAACGCTTGTTGCTTTATCGGAACTATGCCCTATTTACGCAATTTCCGAGTGGATCGAGGACAGATTTGGGGGACTCGATATCGGCTCTGAAACAATTAAAGACCAGTTCTTGTTCAGTAAAGTCGACCGCTGGGGGGCGGTTTGGTCTGATGGCCTTAACTCGAATTCCATCAATAAAATTTTGAAGAGGGTTTTTGACGAGGCGCGCGAGAATGGAGCGCACATTCCGGAACATTTCAGTTCGCATTCGATGCGTCGTGGCGTCTCAGATTGGTTGATTGATCAGGGCGCGTCGTGGTCCCAATTAATGCATTGGGTCGGCTGGCGAGATGTCCGGTCGGCCAGAAAATACGTAGACTCAAAAGAGAGTCTGCCTTCGATCTTTATGGACAACAATCAGCGACTGAGTGTAGAACAATCAAACAAAGATAAAGGTCACGGTCAACCTAGTAAGATTGGGCATGATGAAAACCGGTAGGATGATCACTTAGAAAAGCCGATTTTACGCAGAAGATTTTTCCCTCGATATGTGAGTGAGTCCGGCCCCGATTTTTGTAACTCCTCCTGCTTCAATCGCAGAAACACCTCTTTACGATGCACTGGAACATGGGAGGGGGCCTCTATCATCAGTCTGATTCGGTTGGTATCGATCAGGGTTACGGTCACTTCGATGTCCTCTCCAATGATGATGGACTCATTGGGGTCAGTTCACGAAACGGAAAAAATTGTACGCTAAGCCTTTGGCATCAATGATATCGACACCATTTTTTCCACAATTCATAAAGTTGCGCAGTAATTAGTCGACGACTGGCCCTTGCTAAATAATTTTCATTTCAGCATGAGTTGTGCTTTAAAAATTCAATTCTGCAACTACACTCATTGGGCGAACAGAGCGAGAAATCCGCCGTTAATTCCAATAGCGGGTACGCGAATGAATATCAGCTCTTAGGGGAATATTATGTTAAATTGTCTATTCACCGCTGAAGAACTAACCCCCCAATAACCCCTGCGCAAAATGCCCAGTAGCAAACGCCAGCCCCGCTGCGGCCGTACCCATGATCAAAGTCCGGAGTCCTGATCGCATTGCTGGTAAGCCATAGACGATACTTTTAAGCATTCCGATACCCAAGAAGACGACGCCTGCCAAACCAAGACTCGTCAGGAACTGAATCTGACTCTCCATACCCGGGATGGCATAAGGCAGTAAAGGTAAAGCACCAACCGACAAAAATGCGGCGAAGGTAGTCAACGCGGCTCGGCGTGGGCTGAGTCCGGCACCCGAGAGTCCGTACTCTTCTCGCAACATGGTTGCTACCCACACATCGGGATTACGACTGATAGCCTCCACTACTTGCTCCAGCAATTCGCCGTCGAATCCCTTCGCCTGAAACAGCTGGCGAATTTCCTCACGTTCACCTTCTGGCACAGCACGGATATGTTCACGTTCTGTGCGTTCAGCAAATTTGATCTGATTCAACTGCGCCTGGCCCGCTTCGTAATTACTTACCGCCATGCTGAAGCCGTCTGCAATCAGGTTTGCAAAGCCGAGTACCAACGCAACCTGTGGCGAGAAACCTGCGCCGAACGCACCCGATACAACCGCAAACGTTGTAACGCAGCCATCGATGCCGCCAAGCACAGCATCTGGTAGCGTCGAGGCCTTAACGGGACCAGCAAGCCGTGCACGAACGGCATTAGGCTGGTGCTCGCTGAGCAGTCTTTCATTTTCTGTGGATGGCATCTTTCAGCTTCCTGTTCAGGACGCGATTTGGTGCTTTGGGATTATAGGCTCAGTTCGACCTTGTCACTTTATCTGTCAATATACATCTTCAAGATAACGTCCCTGGCCTCTCAGAGTTTCAATATCGATGTGCAAGGGTTTGAGAATGTCTTCTATAACCTGCCGCACAGCCGCCGCCATATCCCGGCCACCACAGACCAGTATCTGCGCACCGGTGTTAACCATCTGTCGCACGGCTAATTCATCCTGTTTGAGCTTATCCTGCACGTAGGCGCGCTCGTCTGTTCTTGAGAAGGCTGTGTTCAGCCCGCTCAGTCGATGATCCTCAAGATAGCGCCCAAGCTCAGGTTGGTAGAGAAAATCTGACCTGGCATCGCGACCGCCCCAGTACAGATACATAGGGTTGCAACTGGTATTGTTTCTGATGAAACCGGTTAACGGACCAATCCCGGCACCTGCACCAACAAGAATCACTGGTCGGTTACCGGTAGCTGGCCGAAAGCCTGGATTGGGGCGGATGAAGCCATCGATACAATCACCCGGCTTGAGGTCATGCAAATAACCGGAGCAAAGACCGCCGGCCTGCTTACGGACGCATATCTCAACAATTTCGTCATTTGCCGAGGACGCGAGCGAGTAGAACCGCGGGGGTTGACCGTGTGGGGGAATAACCCCCAAAAGGTCTCCCGCCTCGAACGGTGGCAGCGCTTTAAATCTTCTTGGAGAAGCCGTTAGCCATCCGCCCTGCTCCGCCGGTTTGAACCGGAAGATACTGGTGGGCGCCTGAACCGCAATCCCGTAATCCGCCCTTTCTACCAGTTCCAGTTTGACCGTTGCTGGCTGCAATGCACAGTAGTTCAAGAAAAGCGGAGTACCGATAACCTCACCAACCCGGTTTCCCCACTCACTGAATTGCGAGGCAGAACACCGATCAATCAGTTCAATGGCGTGCAAACGGCTGACGCCTTTACCGGCGAGCGCAGCATCCACCGACAAGGCAAACTGACAGAAGTTCGGAAACTGCCGGTCACCAAAACCCAGTACCGTGTATCGCAGGTTCTTCTCAGCCCGGAATTCTTTGAGCCTGGCCATAAACTGCCGGGCCGATGCGGGTGCATCACCATCACCGTATGTCGAAGTCAGCACGAACAGCCTGGAAGCCTGCGGATACTGCTTAGCCAGGGCATTCATCTCGCTGCAATGCACGCGGAAACCGGCCTTATTCAGGCTGCTATGGAGTTCCTGGGCAAATCCCCAGGTGGCATTACCTTCGGAGCCGACCAGAATAATTGTATCCGCCTGAGCGGCATCGGCGTTGTCAGGAAGCTGCCCTGAAGACCGGCGACGCTGCCACCAGATGGTTGCACCTGTTATCGAGAGAGCTGGCACAGTCAGTGCCGCAGCGCCAAGAATCAGGCCAAGCCACCATAGGCCTTCACCGGTGTGCAAACGTACAATCCAGTCCTGCAATACGCCGCTGTCAGAGCGCGGCTGGAACTGCAGCAACTCGCCCGTAGCCTGGTCCACGAATCCGGAGCCGCCGGCGGTTGACAGCGAATAGACGTCCTGCGGATCACCGGGATAGGGAAACACCAGTTCCCGGAGTTCGCCAAGATCGAAATTGCCTAGCGCTTTTAAGGTGCCCACAGGCGATGGTTGCCCGCCCGAGACCTCAGCCGGAAACCCTGGCCCTGTGTCAGGCGCTTCCGGCAGCAAACCAAAGCGCTGTGCCGACATATAGCTACCGGTCAGTGCGGATAACAGTAGGCCGAGCACGGCAAACCGGGCCAGCTCGGCATGGATTCGTTTCCCGCCTGAGCCGGAAAGCGGTCTTAGTATATTCTTCCAACCCCCGGTACGCCGGGCTATCAACAATATTCCCGAAAGACACAGAAGTACCATCAAAGCAGCTAATACGCCGGCCAGCGCTCTACCGGCATCATCCAGCATAAACGCACGGTGCAGGTCCTTGACCCAGCCAAAAAATGCGGAAGGTTCGTAGGGTGCGGTGCCCTCACCTGTTACCGGATTCACCAGATCCGCACCGGCCTGGCCGTCACGGCTGTAATAGACAATGACCTTGCCAGAAGGCTCTCGCACGATCTGCTCAGTCCCGGGATAGTGAGCAACGACCCGGTCTGCCAGCTCGGCAATACTGACTTCACCGGAAGCCGGAATGACCGCTGACACTCTATCCAGCGTCGGAGCCAAAGCCAACACAGCTCCCGTGACCGAGAGAACGATCAGGAACACGCCTGCAAGCAAACCCGGTAAACTGTGGAACTTGCGCAACATAATAGTCGATGCTCCTGGTGAATTATTGAAGCTCGTAGGTCAGAGCGCGCACGTAACCACGTCCTGAAACCGGCTTTCCGGACCCTTCGGTGGTCAGGGGGGCTATCACATCGGCTCTGATATCGCGCATATCTTCAACAGCAGAGTCGACTCGAACCTCATAGCCGTTGTCGATCAGCGAATCATCGAGGTTCAGAGTCACTTTCAGCGTGCGGCCACTGGTAACACTGGCGCCAGTCAAGCCGTCATACTCTGCAGGATCAAGCCCACTGCCCCGGGCCCAGCCTCCCAGGTGTTTGTAGTATTTAGATTTCTTCCCGGAAACCCAAAGGGTACCCTGATACTCTCCGGCGGCATCGGTAAGATACAGCGCCAGATAGGCTCCATCGCCGCCGTAATTCTGTAGTTCCGTAGTGAAGGTCACGTCACGGGCCTGGGCGAATACCGGTAAAGCCAAGGCGGCGAAAAGGCTGCAAGTGAGAACAAACGTTTTCATAAATGGTCTCCAAAAACCTGATGAACGTTAAAGGAACAGGGCAAATTCGCTGAGTTACTCAACGGTAACCGTGGGACGCCCCTTGACGATGCCGTTGCGTGGCGCCTGACTTTTGGGATTGTCCTGTCCATTTTTCCTGTTGCCGCGGTCCCTCTCCTCATCGTCACTGTCTTCACGCTCCCATTTCATCATGGTCAATGAAGCGGGCGCGAAAGAGGCTTCTGCCCTGACCCCATCGGCATCGAGGCCCCGGACTTCATAACAACCGTCGTCAACCTTTATTCGGTGAACTGTCCAGCCTTCGGCTTCCAGCTTTTCACGCAGATTTTCACGGGGCTGCCAACTCGCCACCGGATCATCGCAGTCGTCATCGGCCACTGCGGTACCGCTCAGAAGTAACAAAGACAGGCTCAGAATAATGGGTTTGGTCTTCATGGTGTCTCTCCTGCTGGTTGTGTTAAATCCACTCTAAGGCGCTAACCTGACAACGACCTGAACAAACGAGGCCATTTCAGCGGAACTGAAAAGCTTCTTTATGGAAGCGAGTCAGGCGGAAGGGTGCTGCCCGCAAGCCGTTTCTAATGGCTTCCCCCAGCCCTGCCGGGCCGCAGAACCAGACCTCTGCGCCTGCTGCCGAGCGTCCGTTGGTAGACAACGTCTCGGCAGACAACCTCTGCCCCTTGCTGCTGTCATGAATCTCGAGGTGTATCCCGGGAAAGCCATCGCAAAGCGCCCGAAGTCGATCCACCATGGGATCCTGGCCGGCGTTGCGCGTGCAGTAATGCAGATCGGCTTCAGGCACGGTGGCGTCGGTGGCGCTGCTTAGAGCTTCGAGCCAGGCCAGAAACGGCGTGATCCCGATGCCACCGGCTATCCAGATCTGGTGGGATTTGCGGTTGCGGCGATCGAAGTTAAAACAGCCGTAAGGGCCTTCTATATTTACGGTTTGCCCCACGCTGATTTTTTGGCTCAGATTGCGGGTGAAGTCGCCGAGCGATTTAATGATGAACGTAACCGTGCCATTTTCCCTATCGGCACTGGCAATCGTGAACGGGTGCGCGCCCTCTAGTCGGTCGAAGGTCACAAAGGCGAATTGCCCCGCACGGTGACCGGGCCATGCCGGCCCCATGTGGCAGGTAACTTCGGTGACGTCCCGGTCTGGTGTTTTGATCGCGGTGACCATGCCGCGAACCTGGCGACGACGACCAACTCTGCCGGTCAGGGATAGCCCGCTGGCGATGCTGCCGCCAAAGAGCAAAATGGCCATCAGCACACCGATTGGCTGCTGCCACCATTGCAGCGGAGTAAGCCACGCCGCGTGGAAAGCGAGCAACAGATAAAGCACCGGCATGCCGCGATGCAAATAGCGCCAGTATTTGTAGGGGAACTTGCGCAACAAGGTGATCAGCAGCATGGCGAACAGCAGATAGATGGCGAACTCCCCTACCTCTTCCGCCGCATCGCGCATGGTGTCGATGAACCCGGAATAATCCTGATCGTGCAGCTTGCCGGCTTTTCCGAACACCGACTCTATTACATCGTCACCCATTTCAATCAGCCAATGGGCGGCGGCGAATACCACTGCCAGAATGCCCGCCCATTTGTGGGTGCGATAGATCTGATCCAACCCGCCCAGCGGTCTCTCCAACCAGGCTGGGCGCAGTGCCAACATCATGGCTAGTGACATCAGAGCAATGGATAACAGCCCACTGAGCAGCAGGCTCTGGTCATAGACTGCCCAGGGAGAACCGGCCCCAGGACCTGCAAAGAGGTTCCAGGCCCATAGGCCCAAAACCAACACAACGAAAGGAAAAATCATCCGCATCATCACATCTCCTGCGATCGGTACCTGGAATATTCCCCCGAAGGCTAGCGCCCAAACCTGACAGCCAGCTGAAGGTCGGTGAAGAGAGATCGAAGCGTTATTGACCATTCAGGCTGTTGTCAGGTTCGAGCTGTAGTATCTTGATTTCAGGGCTGGGTCAGAGGTGAACAATGCGGGTTCTTTTGGTGGAGGATACGGCGGGATTGGGCGAGGCGGTCCGGGATCAGATTGCGGACGACGGCCACGCCGTGGACTGGGTGCAAACTCTGCGCTTTGCTGAGGCGAGTATCAGGACCACAGCCTACGACCTGATTCTGCTGGACCTGATGCTGCCCGACGGCCATGGCTTCGGCTTTTTGCGAACGATCCGGGCTACCGGAATAACAACACCGGTGATCATTCTGACCGCCAGGGATCAGGTGTCTGACCGGATTGAAGGATTGAATGCCGGTGCTGACGACTACCTGGTCAAACCCTTTGATCTTTCGGAGTTGTCGGCCCGCGTGGCCGCGGTGGCTCGCCGATATCGCGGCAATCCAAGCCCGATCATACAAGTGGGCGAGCTGATGATTGATCTTGGCGATCACCGCATCAGTCGCAACGGCCTGCCGGTAGAACTTACGGCACGGGAGTGGGCATTGTTTGAGGGCTTTATCCAGCGACCCGGAATGCTGTTATCGCGATCGCAACTGGAGGATCGTCTATACGCTTTCGGGGCCGAAATCGAAAGTAACACCATCGAAGTTTATGTCAGCCGTCTGCGTAAAAAGCTGGGGCGGGACGCTATCGTAACCGTCAGGGGAATGGGCTATCGCCTGGAAACACATGACCACTAGAACCAGCCTGCAAAAAACACTCGGTATCGGCCTGACACTCGGTGTCACCCTACTCTGGCTGTTGGGCGTGACCGCTTCGGGACTGGTGGCACAGCATGAAATGAACGAGGTCTTCGACAGTGCCCTGGAAGAAACCGCCCAGCGCATACTGCCACTGGCGGTCACCGACATCCTGAACCGTGAGAACGGCGCGGGCAATCAAAAGGCCCCAGCCCTGAAAGACCATGACGAATACCTGACCTATCTGGTACGGGACGAAGCTGGAAATATTCTGCTCCAGTCCCACGATGCCGACCCTGGCGTGTTTAGCAGGACCCCCGCGGAAGGGTTTTCAGATACTCTGACCCACCGGCTATATGGCGTATCTGCAGTCAGCTATACCATCTATCTTGAAGTGGCCGAACCCTTGGCGCACCGGCGTGAATCCGCTCTGGAGGCGGGATTAGCCTTACTGTTGCCTTTACTGGTGCTGATTCCGGTCAGCCTGTTGGGTGTCTGGTGGATTGTCCGGCTTTCCCTTCGTAAGGTGGTCGATTTTCAGCAAGACATTGAATCCCGCGGCGCGGGAGATCTGTCCCCTGTTGTAGAAGAGCAGTTACCCCGTGAATTTGAACCAATCGCCGGTGCCATCAACCGGCTGCTTGAGCGTTTGCATCGTGCTCTCGAATCAGAACGCAGCTTTACCGCCAACAGTGCCCATGAACTGCGAACTCCCCTGGCAACAGCGCTTGCCAAAGTGCAGCGACTGAAAACCAGAATGCCCGATGATTATCTCAAGAATGATGTTGCAGAAATTGAAGAAGCGTTACGCAGTCTCTCGGTGCTGTCCGGAAAACTGCTCGAGTTGGCAAAAGCAGAAGGTGGCGGTGCACTCTCACAAAGTCAGCAGGATCTTGTGCCCATCCTCGCGATGATTGCCCGGGATTTTGAGGCCCAGGCACCCGGGCGAGTTGTTTTATCCCTGCCGGAGCGCGAAGTGAACTCCTTTCTTGATCCCGATGCCTTCGCCATCCTGGTGCGTAACCTGATCGAGAATGCCCTTAAGCATGGTTCCCGTAGCGAGCCGGTGAAGATCAACCTGAACGATAATGGGGTTTTAAGGGTCTGCAATGGCGGTGCAAGAGTGCCACCGGAACAGCTCGCTCTTTTAAGAAACCGGTTTGCACGCGCCAAAACGGACGCTGCAGGTTCTGGCCTGGGCCTCGCGATTGCCGATGCGATTGCTAAAGGTGCCGGCATGACCCTGCATCTCAGATCGCCGGCAACAGGACGGCAGGATGGTTTTGAAGCGGAGCTGAATCTGGCATGTATCTGACACTCACCGACATTGTGCTGCTGACGAGCATCATTCAATCGCTGGCTCTTGCCGTTTTTCTCCTACTTCCATCCAACAGTGGGCTCATATCTAACCGACTCCTGGTTGCCACTCTGGTGTTCTTCGCCGCCGGGCTGGGAGAGATCTTCCTCTATGGCAGCGGGCTTGCGCTCCAGTACCCAAACTTCGCCTACCTCGGAACACTCATCGGACTTCTACAAGCCGGCACGCTCTATCTATATGCGCAATCGCTGATGTATCAGAATTTCCAGTTACGCGGGAAGCATCTCGTGCACACGTTGCTCTTCTGGGTGGTCGGCGCAATTTTTCTGATTGAATATTATTTACAGCCAAGCGAGACCAAAGTTCAGATTCTGCTTGAACGGGACCACCCGGGCGTACTTACCTCTCCCCTTCTTGCAGTCGCTATTCACGCGGTCTTTCTGGGCTACCTGTACGCGACTATTCGTGCGATTAACCGTTTCGGCCTTGGTATTCGACAGATTTTCTCGAGTATTGAAAACAAACAACTTGCGTGGTTACGGACGCTTCTGATCGGCTATGCAGTGGCCTGGACCGTGAGCATGATGTACTGCCTTGCAGCGCATGTGTTTAGAAGCGTGCCCGGAACCGAGTGGGTGGCCGGCGCTGGCGCTGTAACGGGCTTCATTTTCATCAATTTTCTGATGATAAACTCTCTTCGCCAACCCGTTGTTTTCTCTGGATTGGCAGCAGACCAGGCCGCCTTGCTGGAAGAAGAGCCCACGCCGCAGTTTGATCAAACTTTAAAGGTCAGGCTCCAACAGTTAATGCACCAGGAAAAGCCCCACTTGCACCCCAACCTGACCCTGGAACAACTTTCACGGAAATTGGGCGCCCCTTCAAGAGAGGTTTCACGGGCCATTAACCAAGGCTTTGGCTGCAATTTCTTTGAGTTCGTCAGTCGCTATCGCATCGACGAGGCGAAATCGCGCCTGGCCGATGCAGCCAATCAGGCAAATATTCTGCAAACTATGTATGACTCTGGCTTCAACTCGAAGTCCGTATTCAACACTGCTTTCAAGAAAGAGACAGGATTTACCCCCAGTGAATATCGCCGACGAGCCCTGCAGGGCGATATCCGACCCTAGCCACGATCCTGAACCTGGCTACCCGGCGTTCGAGTACGCTCTCACCCGATACTGAAACCTCTATCCTTTTGAATTATATATTTTATTTCCAAACCATGGAATCGGTTCGGTTTCGTACCTGAGAACGCTTCTTTGACCTCCCTTCCGTACTCTGATTGCCAAGCGACACCAAACCCGGTGCTCGTGAAGCTCAACGCAATATGAAGAGGTCATGTATGAAAACCAAATTACGCAAAACCGCTGTTCCCGCAGTGGCCGCAGCAATCTTCAGCCTGATGTTTGCCGGTAGCGCCCAAGCTCATTGTGATGCTCTGGACGGTCCCGTGATTACCGAAGCCCGTGCGGCACTGGAGTCAGGCAATGTTAAGCCCTTGCTCAAATGGGTGCCGGCAAAGGATGAGGCCGAAATCAAAAGGGTATTCGCCGATGTGCGCCAAGTCCGCGGGCAAAGCGAAACTGCGAAAAACATTGCCGATCAGCATCTGTTCTCGACGCTCGTTGAGGTTCATCGTGCCTCCGAAGGCGCACCCTTTACCGGCATCAAGCCTTCCGGACAGATTGATCCGGGTTTAATGGCGGCGGATGCGGCGTTGGAAAACGGGCAAATTGATCGCCTCGTGGCAAATATAACCCGCAAGATCGAGAACGGTATTCGTGAGCGTTATCATGAGGCTCAGCGTGCAAGGGCCATGGCTGATCAAAGCAGCGATAAGGGGCGTGCCTTTGTCGCTGACTACGTCAATTACATTCACTATATAGAGGGCGTGCATGGCGCTGCTGGAGGGCAGGGGCACTAATTCCTATCTTCACGCAGACGCAAAGCAGGCTGACGGCCTGCTTTGCCGTTGTATTCATTTCCAGTTTCGCCTTCGGCTGAATTGGTACCATCATTCTATTAAGGCGCATCAAAAAACATAAATGAAGCCAACACCAATCTCCGCTTCATAATCATTCCGGGATATCGGGCAGCCATATTACTAACTGAGGGGCGTGCTGTGTTTTATCTAATTTCGGTATTTCCGCAATTAGAGAAAAAAATTCCAAGCGCCAGGTATGGAAGGCGTATCAGCGCGTTAAATCAAATCGAGGTGCGGCCGGTGTAGATGGCCAGACGATTCAGGACTTTGATCGAGACTTGAGTAAGAACCTCTATCTAATTTGGAATCGGATGTCCTCCGGCAGCTATTTCCCACCGTCCGTCAAAGCAGTTCCAATTCCGAAGAAAAGTGGAGGAGAAAGATTGCTCGGGGTACCCACGGTTAGCGATCGTATAGCGTAAACTGTGGTTACTATGACGCTGGAACCTATCCTGGAACCTGTCTTTCATGTGGACTCGTACGGGTATCGGTGCGGGAAATCCGCGCATGATGCGCTTGTGATCACGCGAAAGCGGTGCTGGGAAAGGGACTGGGTGCTGGAGTATGACATCCGTGGCTTGTTTGATCATATTGATCATGAGCTATTGCTCAAGGCTCTTGACCACCATTGCTCTGAATCCTGGGTGCTGCTGTATGTGAGGCGCTGGCTAACGGCACCGATGCAGACGAAAGATGGTAAGCAGGAACGACGGAACGTTGGCACACCACAAGGTGGCCCGTTATCGCCAGTTCTGGCAAACCTGTTTCTGCATTATGCATTGGATCGTTGGCTGACCGTTCGTCATCCGGATATCCCATTCTGCCGATATGCAGATGACGGAATACTGCGTTGTCGAAGTGAGCGTGAGGCTCAGTATCTGCATTCCCAGCTAGATATGCGTGAGGTGGACCCAATAGCTATTCACAGAGATGCCCAACAAACGAGTATACTGGCCTGTGTTTGTCCAGGCTGCTCGGATAAATCACCATCAGCTCCTTGCTAAGGCCAGGCTCACTCACGGGAATAGCCACCAGACTTCCATTTTGGACCTCCTCCCGTACAGAACTTTCAAGCACCAACGATGCGCCAAGTCCGACCTTAACCGCTTGCTTGACGGCTTCGGTGCTACCCAGCTGCATAGATACCGTCGGAAATGGCCCATGCTCACCGAAGTAGGTCGCCAAAAGCCGGCCAGTGCCGGTGCCGGGTTCGCCGCCGATCAGAGCCATGTTAGACAGCGTATCGCGGTCGATATCGGTTCGACGGGCTAACGGGTGACCAGGCGGAACGATTAGAACAACGGGCTCGTTACGCCACGCCTGAGCATGGAATCCGGGTAGATCATGCCACCACTCCATAATCGCCACGTCCAGCTCACCGTCCGATAAATGCCGTGCAATAGTCGGATTGGAATCTATTACCACATCCACCTCGGGCCCTACGCCCAGCTCCTTGTAACGACGGATGTAGGGCTGGAGCATATAAATCCCAATATTGGAGCTCGCCCCAACGCGAAGTCGAGCCTCCATAATGGAAGATCTCGCCTGCTCCTCCAGCCGGAGCAGACTTCGGGCAAAAGGCAACAAGGTTAAGGCAGCCCGGGTTGGCTCACAGCCAGAGCGCCCCCTGTGGACCAATAAAACGCCAAGTTGGTTTTCGAGTTTTTGAAGGTGCTGGGACAGTGTGGGTTGTGCGATGTCCAACTGGCGGGCTGCGGCCTGAAACCCGTTGTGGTCCAGCACCGCCACGAAACTCTTCAGCCAGACAAGATTCAGCATGGGCCGCTCTCGCGGCCACTGGGATCATTGATCGCATCACCCGGCCGCTCACCCCGAAGCACTTGCAGAATGTTCCGAGCAGCGCGTTGCTCGATAGCCAGACGCACCTGGCTGACTGCCGATCCGATGTGAGCAGTAAACAGCGTGTTGGGGTGGGCCCTGAGCCCCTGGGCGATCTCCCTCGGACGATCTTCTCTCGCCCAATCTTCCATCTCAAACACATCAGCGGCGTACCCCCCAACTGACCGGATTGAAGCGCTTGCAGAACACTACCCTCATCCACCACAGATCCACGGCAGGGATTGATAAGGAATGCGCCCGGTTTCATTCCTGTTAGCGTTTCGCGATTAATGGTGTGGAGGGTTTGCTCATTGAGCGCCAGTGCCAGGATCACAATATCTGACTGGGCCAGCAGCATCTTGAGGGGAGTATGGGACAAACCCAGTGCCTGCTCATGCTGCACGGGTAAACGTTCCGGCTGGGAATAGATTAAATCCGCTCCCCATCCGTTCAGGCGCTGCGCCACCGCTTGGCCGATGGCCCCCATACCCACAATACCAATCCGTGAGCCTTCGATCCCCTGCCCATAGAAGCGTGGTGTCCAGCCAGTAAATTCACCGGATCGAACGAAGTGGTCCGCCGCCTTGACTTGTCGGGTGAGACTGATCGTCAGCCCGACCGTTAGCTCTGCAGTAGGCACGGTTAGCAAATCCGGTACAAATGTCAGCCAAACCCCATGACGCGTGCAGGCATCCACATCAAAGTTGTCATAGCCTTTCAGGGCTGCACCAATCACCTTCAAGCGCGGACACCCCTGTAGGAACTCCACTCCAACTCGGTCTGGCATGAACGCCATCATCGCATCAGCGTCTGCAACGCGCGCAGCCACTTCCTCCTGGGGCAACGTGGCGCCGGATTGGTTGGTGACCAGCTCGCAATCTTGGGCAAGTTCATCCAGAACACTGTCATGGATCTTATGGGTTATCACAACCTTGGGTTTCATCGACGTTCCTTATTTGAATTTCTTACGAAGGCGGCCACTGAGACTGTCCACGACGGTGACCATCAACAAGATGACAATGAGAATGGCGCTGACTTCCTGATACTGCATGATTCTCAGCGAGCCCATCAATTCGAAGCCAATACCACCGGCACCCACCATGCCCATTACGGTCGAGGCACGGAAATTGTATTCCCAGCGATAAATGGACACGTCCGCGAATTGAGGAAGTGCTTGTGGCAGCACGGCGTGATAGAGCACCTGCAAGCGAGTAGCGCCGGCAGCATCGGCCGCTTCCACTGGCGCCTCATCTACATGCTCAATCGCTTCGGCAAAAAACTTTCCAACCATGCCAATGGAGTGAAGACCGAGCGCCAGTACGCCAGGCAACGCCCCAAAACCAACAGCAGCCACGAAGATGATGCCCATGATCAGTTCCGGGACTGAACGCAAACCGTTTAAAAGGGTTCGAGTTACTTGGAACACCACCGGATGTGGAGAGGTGTTGCGCGCAGCCAGGAATGCCAGTGGCACAGACAAGGTTACTGCAATGGCAGTACCGGCAATGCTCATCGCAAGCGTGTCGATTAACGGCGACACCCAGCTGGCCACATTGGTGAAGTCAGGTGGAAGAGATTCGCCAATGAGTGTGCCTATGGCTGGCACGCCATTGGCAAGTGTATTGAAATTGAGCAGCCCTACGTACCAACTTGCGACAAAAATGATGAGCAGCACTAACAGCGACTGTCCGAGTTTTTTCCGCCAGCCTTTCGCGTGCTCATCCAGCACGGAGGCCGACGGGGCCGGCGACAGAGTCGCCGGTTCCGTCGTTGTATAGTTCATGGGGCACTCCTCACATTTTTGCGAAATCAAGATTGAGCAGGCCACCCATAGCGCGGATGACATCGTAATCTTCGTCGGTAATTGCCGCGAATCCCTCAGCCTTCAGGTTGTCGAGAATCTCCGGGTCATCGATCTGCAGAAAGGCTTTCTGAATGTTGCTCTTCAGCTCAGGGGCCAGGTTCGAACGCATGGCCCAGGGGTATTGAGGAAAGTCACCGCTGTAGCCCAGCACTTTGACCTTGCTCCGATCAATCAAACCGCGGTCCATCACATGCTCGAAGATAACTTCGGACAACCCTCCGGCGTCGGCATTGCCATTGGCGACGTTAACCGCAACAGCGTCATGGCTACCGACGAAATGAGCCTCATAGTCCTTTCCGGCTTCGAGCTCTGCCTTCTCAAGGAGTACGGTCTTGGGGATCAGGTGGCTGGAAGTGGATGCGCGGTCACCGTAGGCCATTTTCTTGCCTTTGATATCCGCGAAGGAGCCAACGCCAGAGTCCGCATTGGCAATAATGATGGAGCGATAAGTCGGCTTCCCGTCTACCACCATGGCGGCAAAGGGTTCAATGTCACTCTTACTCTTGGCCATCACATAGGACAACGGACCAAAGTAAGCCAGGTCAATTCGGCCAAAACGCATGGCTTCGATCATGGAGGAGTAATCGGTGGTAACAATCAGTTCTACTTCCTTACCAAGAGTGGTTTCCAGGTAATCCTTCAAAGGTTGGTTTCGCTTGATCAGTTCTGACGCGTTCTCATCCGGCAGCAAGGCAACTTTCAAAAGATCAGGGTCTGTATCTGCGGCATGGGCTGACCAATGGATGCCGAGCATCATTATCAGAGCCAGCAAAGAGTGAATCATTGTCTTCATTGTGCTATCTCCAGTACGTCTGTCGTTATCGGGGTGGTCTTAGGTTTATGGATGGCTGGTTTGCCTTCCGCAGCTACCACGCTGGGTGAACGGTGGTAAATCTCGTCCAGGTGTTTCGATTTCAGGTTTTCAGGAGCATCGTCAAAAACGATATGAGCGTTCGAAAGGCCGATGATCCGGTCTGCAAAACGCTGGGCGTATTCCAATTGGTGCAAGGAAATAACCGCGGTGATTCCATCTTCCTGACAAATATCGCGCAGTAGGCCGAGTACCTTTTCAGAAGTGGCCGGATCCAGGCTGGCAACGGGCTCATCGGCAAGAATCATGGATGGTTGCTGCACCAATGCTCTGGCGATTCCAACCCGCTGCTGCTGGCCGCCGGACAACTGATCTACTCGGGAAAGCGCTTTGTCAGCCAGACCTACGCGGTCGAGGCATTGCAGAGCCAACTCCAGGTCCTGCCGGGGCAGGGGAAGCAGGCTTCGCCAAGTACCGTGATACGCAAGTCTGCCTGTCAGCACATTCTGTAACGCGGTGTATCGTTCGATCAGCTGGTGATGCTGGAACACCATGGCGGTGCGGCTGCGGTGCTGTCGCAGGATTCTACGGTTGGTCAGTTCACCAAACTCGCCAGACACAACCTTCCCGGTTGTGGGCTTAACCAGGTGATTCAGTGAACGAAGCAGAGTGGATTTACCCGCGCCTGAAAGTCCCAGTAGCACGGTGAATTCGCCCTTGTGAAAGTGAACGTTGGTGGGTTTGAGCGCGAGGACGTTTCCCGGGTAGGTTACGCCCATACTCTCGACTCGAAGCATCACATTGGTTGATTGAGTTGGCGCCACAGGATCACCTTTTGCAATAAATAAGCTCGCCGTATTGCGAGTTACAATTGAACGGTAAAGCTGAGAGATGACACTGTCGTGTCACTGACGTGACAGGTTGATGAAGTGCTTTTGGTTCGCAAGGATTTTCCGAAGGGCTCTGTGAAATACATGGAGCTCAGCCAAAGTGGAACGAGCCACCCAGGAGCTTAAGCAACAAAAATTGCGTTCCACCGTCAGTCGGCGAATCTCACGGTACAGTTCGTCCGTGCTGAGTTCATCGAATTGCTTACCGACTATACTCTTGCCTTCGAGGAGGTCGGACGCGCTCTCCAATAGGTCGCGCTTCCAGGTGCTGACTATGGTGGGGTGGATCTGGAAACGGGCAGCAATTCAAGGTGTGGCCTTAAGGGTGGGCAAGGACAGCCTTGCACTTACTAATTCGAAATAAAGTAAGCGAACATTACCCGGAGATATAAGCCAAATCCGGATGGCCAAAAAACGATTTCAATAGTCGTGGCAATTTTTGCAAACGTCGAACTGCGTCGCCGCGTGCAGGTTGGTTTGAATAAGGGCGAGGCTAAGAACGCGCTGGCTCGTGCCGTCTTCCTGAACCGGCTCGGTGAACTCCGCGATCGCAGTTACGAGAATCAACGCTACCGTGCAAGCGGACTCAATCTCGTCGTCAGCGCTATTATCCTTTGGAATACGGTTTATATGGAGCGGGCGGTTCAAGCACTGCGCGAAGACGGCCGGGATATCGACGAGACGCTTCTGCGGCATCTTTCTCCCTTGGGCTGGGAGCACATCAACCTGACCGGCGACTATATCTGGCAGCAGGACAAACAGGTCGAACAAGGAAAGTACCGATCGTTACGAACACTGCAGAGGTCTTAGCGTACGATTTTTTCCGTTTCGTGAGCTGACCCCTCATTCAGTGCGCGTTGCAGGACCAGAGGCATATCAGTTTCCTTGTTAGTCAGGAGGTGAAAATGAGCTCACCAGTATGGAAGGTTCGCAAAGGTTGGACTCCAGAAGTCCTGTCGGGAAGGAGCCCTTCGAACACTTTGATAACTTCAATTCCAGGAATCGACTTGTACGCAGTCCGTTTCGTAAGCTGAACATAGGCGTCCAACGGGTTCATTGCCGGTACGTCGAAGCTGAACGTCTTGCGTTGTTCGGTAACAATATCGATGCTGAATGGGCGAGCACGTCCTGGGCGATCTCCGTCTGAAACGTCGGCCCTGGAGAAGAGTGTTGCCACCAACGGTTCAATGAAACCGTTATCCATTTGATCGGATACGGCTAAACCCTCCAGGTAGCCTGAAAGCCGATATCTCCATTCCAGGCCTTCGATCTCGTCTTTCGACGGATGCAGATTCTTCAGATAGCGAATTGGATTTGGATTGCCGCGTTTGATGCGCCCTTCAATATCCCTGAATAGATCTTTTACCCGGTCTTCGCTCAGATGTGTCATAGGTGATCCGTTGTGGTCTCGATTTCCGAAATAGCGTCTGCCAACAACCGCTGAAAGTCGGGACTATATGGAGAGGCAATCTGTGGTTGAACCAGGAAATTGGAGCTACCCATGGTGGTTTAACCTCTCGTTCCGATGCTTGAGAGAATCGAAAGAGCCTCTCCATTAGTCAAACCTCCGGGCAGCTTTTCCTGAAGGAGAGCGTGGGCCTGAGGGCTTTTCCTGGCAAGGTTGAATAAAACCTCGGTTACTTCTATGGATGCGGGATCCTGGGCAGGATGGAGTTCGGCCAGTGACCTGGCTATCTCAACTCGTTCGCTGATGGCATTGTGGGCGGCTGTATTCTCGAACTCTGAAGGATGTGTGGCATTAATCGTATTGGAAGTAAGCGGTTGGTCATTTGAGAAAAAGCGCTCGAAATTAACCTCTGGTAGTAGGACTGTCAGCTTGAAGAGGCTGGGCATCGAGTAGTAGGAGGTAACAACACCAAGGACGAAGCCTATAAATAGTCTCAACATGGTGTTTCTCCCTTTGTCTGATGGGCGACCACCCTGGTCGCCCAGCCGTTATTAACGGGTTAACGCGGCTTTGGTTCTGAGTGCGAGACTGCCTGCAACATCGGCCGGTGTTATCGGGGAGTCTTCTCTAACCCAAACGGTAATGGTGATTTGGCTTTTATCGGTAGCCTGCTTTTCGATCTTATGATCGATGACGTATCTACCATTACCGTGCTCTCTCGGTGCACGCATGTGATAGTAGGCAGAAGGCGACGCGCTATAGGCAGTGTCAAATTGATTGAGCTTGTCGTCAGCAACGATGCCCCACTCCTGGCGAATCTCCTGTTCCGTATAATATCGGTACTCTTTTTTTACCTTCACAAACGCAACATCCACGTCGATTGGAGCCGAGAACGTTGTTGTTTGCTCAATGTATGAAGAGCTTTTCTTTGCTGGTTCATCCGCCTGAGCAGTCTCGGCGATAGAGGCTGAGTTTCGGGACTCAATGGTGCTGCCGGGCGCTGATCCATCGTGATTGATGGGTTTGCCGGTAAGAGGATTGTTGATGCAGGTAAGGCACCTGCCATCGTTGGTGTAGATGTGTTCGCCACCGGCGCAACCAGCAAGTACGCCGATAAGCCCGAGGGCCAAACCGAGGTTGATCAATTTCACTGGGTTCTCCTTGCACGTCTTTTTCTTGGTTTGCTTCGAAAACCAGGGCCCGGGCGGACTGAGAGTCTGACGAGGAAAAGGAAACCCATGAGTGACCATCCTGAAGCCGGATTGAGTTTGCCGTTAAACGGCAATCAACCTGGCAAAAATGGGTCACAGCACAAAGACCTATTTGGTTGGTGGTAGACGTGGGTGAACCCGGGGGTTCGCACACAAGCCTCTCACGGAGAGAAATCCCATTCCTGAACTCGACCCAGATCTCTGGGGCACTTTCCTTAGTTGATGGCCAGATCGGGCCATTGAGTTTTAAGGATTCAGATACAAGTTTGCCCCCGATTGGTGTATCGGAGCAACGTCCTGAGGTCGTTCGAAGAGTGTCGGATTCAATATTGAGAGCAAAATCATGTTTCCCTGATTATTTATTGACCACATGCGACATGCACATAGTAGAATCAGGCTGGTGCCATGGAGGCGCTGAATAAAAGCTTTCACGCTTTTTTTGACGACAGGGATGTACATACCATGATCAAACCCCGCGCCATCATCGCTGGGATTATTCCCGCCATCTTTATCGTTCTGTTACTGGCCTTGCTGCTGGCCAAGCAAATGGATTCGTTTCAAAAGCACACACACCCATGGCCACCACTATCAGGAGCACCACTGAGCGCTTTTGAAAACCCGCATCCACTCGAGTCGGACAACGGTACGCTGAACCTGGATGAAATCCCCTCGACTGTGTTGTTGTCGGTATTTTTGTTCCTCTTAGCCGTTGCAGCGATTGCCTGCTCCCGCGCGATGAGAGGTTCCAGGGGCACCATGGTTTTTCTGTGGGCTCTGGCGAGTTTGCTGTCCGGGCTGTACCTCCTCTCGTTACGGAGTTTTCCCTTCGATTCGTACCTCTCGGAATTGACCGTCGCAGCGCTTGTCTTCGCTGTTGTTGGCAATCTTCTGCTCGGATTTTGGCTTTCACAGCTTAAAGGACGGTATGTCGCTCAGGGTAAAGCGATTGTGATGAAGCAAAATCTGCTGGCCATTGCTGCACATGAGCTGCGCACACCGATCACAAATCTCCGATCTCAAGCGGATTTGGCATTGGCCTATATCGATGGGGCCGCTCTTGGGGATGCCAGGGGAATCCTGCAAATGAGTCTTGATGACTTGGATACGCTTGACCATCACATAAAGTCTATCCTCGCCCTGGCGGCTCTGGAGAACGGGACTCTCAAGTCCAGAAAAGACTGGTTTGCAGTGACGAAAATGTGCAATGAGTTGAACGGACAGTTCGCCGGCACGGCGAATGTCGCCCTGATATGGGATTGCGTCAGTGATCCTAGAATTGGAGTTACTGAGGTTTACTCAGACTACGATTTAATCAAAGTGGTGGTTCGGAACGCGATCGAAAACGCGTTTAAACATACGTCCGATGGTTTCGTGAAAATATCGATGTCTCTCCGAGACAAAGGAATTTCGATTTCTGTGCGAGACACCGGGGCTGGCATGTCCACCGCTGAGATGAATGCGCTGCTATGGCACAAAGACCCGCTTTCGCTTGGTATCCGTCGCGGAAAAGATGGATGGGGCATCGGGATGCCAGTAATGAAGAAATTCTCCGAATTCCTTGGTGGGAGAATCAGGATCGACAGTAAGCCAGGCTTCGGGACCTGCCTGACGATCGATCTGCCCGTTGATTACCGGACCGGAGAGCTCCCCAAGCAAGCTGCAGTTCTGCCGGATCATGATATGGATCACGAGCCTGGGTCGATCCGGACATCAGAAAGCGGAGACCAGAAAACAAAGGTACTGTTGATTGACGATAACCACACTTTTCTTAAGCAAATGCAGCGTTTTTTTGCACCGAAGATTCTTGGAATTCCAGACGTCGAATTAACGGTCTGCGATGACCCGGTTTCGGGTATCACGAGACTCGAAGAACAACGATTTGATCTGCTCTTGGTCGATTTCCACATGCCCCATGTTGATGGCCTAAAGCTGCTCGAATGGCTGGCCAGTCATGAGCATCCAAACCAGGGAATGGTTAAGATTATGCTCACCGCCGACCCAAGTATTCCGGAACGAAAGCGTGCGGCGATTGTTGCTGCCGGTGCAAGAATTGTCTCTAAAGGGATGCCAATCGAAGACATGAAGATCTTGGTTGCGGGGGTTAAGGAACAGAAAGTCCGAAACCAGGCGCAGATACGTGCAGCTGTCGAACTGACCGCTATCTGAAGGTGGCTGACACCCACGAATAGTTTTCCACGACTGGTATAGCATCGAAGAGAACGTCCAGGCTGTCTTTGTTTGAGGGATTTAACTGATTGCCACGGGGATGTCAGCCCATCGAGTCGTGTAAGCAGGCGAAAGATTTTCTCTTCGCATTTGCCAGCTTTGGTTTTTGTGAATCTGCCGGCCAAACTGGATCGTGTTTTTGCCAGCGATGCTGTTGATCTTGTCTAAGGTCCGCATCAGCTTCCGGTTGCGCTCGTCGTCCTCGACCTGGCTGAAAAAATCGGATTGGCAAGCACCAGGCACCCGGAAGTCTGTCAGTACAATGCCCGCTTTGTTGTATCGGTACCCCTCCCGCCACAACGACCGGGCAATACTGACCGCATGTCGTACGATTTCCCGGGTGTCTGAGGTCGGGAATGGCAGAGTAATCCCTTGCTGGTTGGCGTAGTGGTGACCGGTTCGAAACCGGCTCGTTGACATGAACGCGGCCAGATACCCGCAATCCCGGTTTTCGCGACGCAGCTTCTCAGACGCTCGGGATGCGTGAGCGGTAATCGCGGCAAGCATGGAGTTCAGATCGGTGACGGGTGCCCCGAAGGACTTTGAACATAGAATCTGCTGCTTTGCCGGTGCTACTTCGAGAAGGTCTGAATGACATGGTATGCCGTTCAGCTCCCTGACGGTGCGCTCGACCACGACTGAAAAGTGATCTCGTATCCATTTAGGATCGGAATCGGCTAGATCCAGAGCGGTCTTTATTCCCAGGGCATCCAGTCGTTTGCTCAGTTTCCTGCCGATTCCCCATACTTCTTCCACCGGTGTCAGGTGCATAAGACGTCGTTGCCGGTCTCGGTCAGTCAGATCCACGACACCCCGGGTGGCGGGATAGTGTTTTGCGGCGTGGTTAGCTAATTTTGCCAATGTCGGACTTGGAGCGATTCCGACACAGATAGGTAAGCCCGTCCATATTCGCACCAGCTCTTTGACGTGGTGGCCGAAATCCAGATACGACACAACGGAATCGATACCGGTCAGATCAAGAAAGGCTTCATCAATACTGTAGGGCATGACCCGAGGTGCGCATTCCGCCAGGGCAAGCATGAATCGATGGGACATATCTCCGTAGAGTGCATAGTTGGATGAGCAAACAATCAGGCCGTGCTTTTCGACGTACTCCCGCAACTCAAAAATGGGTTGGCCCATCTTTATACCGAGCGCTTTCGCCTCCGGTGATCGTGCAACGGCACAGCCATCGTTGTTACTGGCGACAACGACTGGCCGGCCACGAAACGCTGGATTGAATAACTGCTCGCAGCTGGCGTAAAAGCTGTTCATGTCACAAAGAGCGAACACCTGTTTCATGTCAGAGCGCATGCACCACGGTGGTTACAACACCGAAAATTTCGAGTTCATCCTCCTCCCGAAGCGTGATGTCGGGGTAATCTTCGCTTTCTGCCCGCAACACAGGCCGGCTCGGAACACTCAGGTCCAGGCGTTTGCACACAAACTCGCCGTCAACGGACGCAATGACGATCTTGCGATGTCCCGGTGGCAGACTGCGATCGACAACCAGCACATCGCCATCGTGAATCCCCGCCCTTTCCATGGAGGAGCCGGATGCACGAACGAAGTAGGTTGCAGCCGGCGTCCGAATACACAGGTCGTCCAAAGACAGTGTTTTTTCAATGTAATCTTGGGCCGGAGACGGGAAGCCGGCCTTGACCGCATCACTGAAGAAGGCAATGGAGCTTCGGAGTTGCTCTGTTGGACGGAAAATCTGTTTGATCAGCATTGGACACCGCATCTCAATAAACTGTATGGATGAACAGTATATTGCTTGAAGGTGGTTTGATCGACCCCCGCAAACTTTGGTCTGAATTTTTATACCAGATCCGCTTCCGACACCCAGAGTGGCCAGCCTTCATCTTCGGAGCATGGCTAAACAAAGGAGAAGGCTTTTCCGTCCTGAGCGTTGCGCGGCGTAGCCGTGCCAAGGTTATGTCAGGTTATTAAAGAGAATTGAAGGTTAGTTCAGGAGCGAGTTTGGATTTCATCTGAGAGGTTGCGGGATACTCCTGCTTTTCTTCGTTTGCTAAAGCCGATCTGGTATAAAAAACCATATCATTAAAGATTAAGATGACGCTAATTCTCGGATCATCCGAAAACCGCAGGGGCATAACGCACAACTATAAACCGTGGACCAACGTTTCCCTGGTCAGCTTGAGAGCCCCCTTACCCAATTATCAAATTCGGCAGGTAGGTGCAGCTCCGCTTTAACACGCGAGATCGCGGTGTACACGCTGGACACGAGAGCATCTTTTGAGACCATGTTGGCCTGACTGAAAAAATCGTCGGCAATAACAACTTTTTCAAATTCCATGTTCTTGGTGTGTTCTGGCATCCCTAGCCACAGAACATTTGCAGAGCCCCTCGCCTGCCGAGACAATGATTCATCGAGGTGTTTGAGCTGATAACCGCGGGAAAGCAGGTCGACAATACGACTGATATCGGCGTGCTGCGATTCTCGCTTTACCAGTTCGTCGAAGGTTCCGTACCGGAATAAGCTTGGGAAGCTTGGGCGCGTACCGTGATTGAACAGCTCGATTACGTCGCCCATGAACCACTGCAGGGCTTTCTCCGATCCTGGCATCAACGTGAAAGCGGCTTTTTCATGGGCGCATCGCTGGAACTGCTCAAACAAGGCCCAGTATGAGCGAAAAATGATGGCGCAGTTTCCGCTCGGCGCCGGCAGGGTCTGGTAGGACACAACCCGGGTGTTTTCTGGTCTGATGCCGACAAACTCCAGCTCCGGAGTAATGGGGTGTGCCGCAAGAACCTGGTTAAAAAGCTCCGTTGTGCTCTCACCAGCCCTGACTGATACGCCTAGTTCTCGACCTCGTGATCGCCCTGGTCGCTGAGTTCCTCCGGCCCCGAAAAGGTGTTGGTATCGATCACCAAAGGTAAATGTCGCCTGTGGTGGCGGCGTTCGCTCAAGAATATTAATAATGGGCAGGGGCAGATCGTGGGCTTCATCGACCAGGGCGATACGGATCGAAGGAGGAAGCACCTTGCCTTCAACATCAGCATGCTTGATTTGGTGATAGATCCGCATTGGCAGTTCAGATTCCTGATTTGGCGGATTCACAATGACTTCCCACATCCTGCGAGCAACTTCTACCAGTATGACTTTGTCTGAGGCGGACCAGTGAGATTTTATCGTAGCGGGTAGATGTTCAGTCGTGATCTCATGACCGGAGTTGTGGCAAAACGACGTTACCGTCTTCCACGCAATTTTGGCAACCTCGGGAGGCTTCGCTCGCTGAAGCGGTTGGATCCCCAGAATATGTGCCATTTGCTCATAGGTGCGGTTGAAGCGCTGCCCCATCCGGTAACGCGAGCCCCGGGAGGGCCTGGGTGCAGGCTCTCCAGGATAGACCAGCTCTTTCATCAATTCCGCTAACGTCAATCCCCGAACGGCTTGCGTGCGTTCCATGAGCGCTGTGAGTTGCTGACGGGTGTGAGCCAGAGCTACAACAGAGAGACCTTTGGCGCTCAAGGATGCTGCAAGCGTTGTGATGAGGTAGGTCTTACCCACACCGGCGAAGCCTTGAATGGCCATGGGTTCGTCCGGCTCGGCCTCGATGGCTCGAATCAAGCGGTCATGCTCAATTGACAGCGACACATTCCGCTGCAGACCCAGGATGTTACGTTTGATGAACACCTGGTTGAACTCTTTCGAGCAACCGTAACGCCATCGGTTTTTTTGTTCCAGGTAGCTTTTGTTGGCAACGTCCGAGACTGACATGAGAAAGAACATGTCGCTGTTACCCGGAGCCAGGTCAGAAAAGTGCTCAACTCGATCCTGTACCAGGTCCTCAATTTCTGATCTGGCCTCTTGAGAATCACCAATCAGCTGGAGGCTTTCCGCAAGGAGACGTTCACTCGCAGGGCCATTAAAGGGTTTTGATGAGTTGGCCAGTTTAAACAGGGTAAACAAACCCGCCAGCTCAGCATTGGTTAAGCCGGAGAGTCTTGTCCGGTCTTTATCCAGCTCTTGTAACGTCTCAAGGCTTAGTGGGATCGCAAGTTTCGTCATGGTGTCCAATTCGTGAGTTCAGGCAATCTCAAGGATCTTTTGCTTAGGTGCAACCAAGATACCGTCAGAGTCTGGTATTGGCTAATGAAGAGATTCGTCTGCAGGAATATATGGTATAATAAACCAGACCTTAAAGTTTTTTGTGTTCACACAGTGTCCGTGCCGTACTCTGATATTGGGAGATCCAAAACATGTTGAACTCTGATGTTGGCGATGTCCCTGTCCCGCGTGACTTGATCGAGGAGCTTTCGACTGCTTATCAATCCCTCGTGGATCATTGTGAGGGGCTAAAGAAGCTATCAGAAGCGGATCATGCCAGAAATTTTGAAGTGTATATCCCAACTTTTGGCGCCACTGAAAAACAGCGCTATACCGCGGATGCGCGCAGAGCTGCGATTATAGATGCGGTTGGGCTGACCATTGACGATACTCACAACAGGAAATATGAAGCGGGCATTATTTGTGCTTCAGATGCGACAGTGTCGGCGGTCGAGCAGCTAAATGCAGCTAAAAGTCACTTCAAGGAAACTGTTCTGAAAATCCGGAACCTTTCCCTTGAGAAGCGCGGGGTATCACGAGAAACGGTGCTAAAGAACGCTCTGAAAAGTGCAGGAATTCAGACGCTTGATCTGCGGGAGTGTTACCGACAGATCCGGATCATGCCTCGTAATTTGGATTCAATCTCCTGGACCTGGGCAACCAGTCACGCCCGGATCCAGAAACTCAGCTTTGATGAGGCCATGGCGCTTGCCGAAGGACTCAGGGATCGCGATGTGGAGTTGGCAGACACCGCCGTAGATGTCCTGAGGCGAAAATGTTCACCCGATCAGCCTTTGGTCCGCCGAATCACTCTGCCGAATCAATTGCGAGCAAACTACGCCTATCGCGAGGCGGGTAAGGTCCTCCGGAAGAGTTGCCCGATTTCGGGAGTAGTTATTGCACAGCAGGAGACTCTCCCGAGGTTGGCTTGGCGTGAAAATCCAGCATTTCGTAATGAGGTTCCAGTTCGACTCCAGCGCGAATCCAAGATAGAGCCAGAACCTGTCATTCAAGCATTGAGCATTCATCGCTATGTCGACGGTCAAGCCTGAACACCCTGCTCTCCAGGCAAAGGTACGCTGTTTCGGTTCAAAGGCGGCTCTCACTGCAGAAGCGACCTACATCACCCAAGAGGGTGGCGTGCCGCTGGCTGCACTGAATTTGGAAGTCGCACCACGCCAAGGTGAACGCATTGAATGGAATAGAAAGATCGTTCTCCAATTGGGCGAGGACGACCTACCACTTCTTTGTTGTGTGTGTCTGGGCTATTTACCCAAGGCCGAGTTTAAGAGGCCAACAAAGGGGATAACGATTGAGCGCCAGCCCGGCAGGATTTACCTGGCTGCCAGCCAAGGATCAGGTACCGGATACGCCCTACCCCTGCCCATTTCACAAAGTTTTCGGCTTGGCGCACTTGCTCTTGCACAACTTAAGAAGCAGTCCGTTTGTGACGACGAGCAATTGGTATTGGCAGCGCTAAGAGGGGCGGCAGCACTGTATAAAGGTTAGGTAGAATGCCACCTGCAGCTCTCTTGCGGCTTGACTCATCCGCCAGAGATCGTGGACTCGTCGGTTTGGTATGTGGAAAGGAGCTCCAGCCCTGCCTGAGAGCAGCGCCAGGCTTCATACCCCTTATGCTGAGACGGACTGGCAGCGAGAGTATTCATTTTCTGAACGGAACCAAAATCTCACTACAGCCCGTTATTCAAAGCTTTGAACGCTCGTTCGGGCGGCAATTCCTGGTTGCGATCATCCTCAAGATGGAAGATCAATCAGCTGACCAATTGTACCCATCGGCAAGTAAAGCGACTGCAGATCTCCAAATTGCCTTCCCATAGGCAGGAAACCGTAGCGCTTAAAAAAGCGATCACTGCTCTGGGTAAGAGGGTCCGTTACAACCGCTATTCCCATGCCACTGTATTGAACAATCCGGTACGCCTCCTCCAAGGCCTCAAGAAGCAGCGTTTCACCGTATCGGTGTCCGGAGCCGTGTAGTTTGCTATCCACACCCAGCCACGCAAGCTTGATCACTGGAATGGGATAGGCCGGATATCGACTACGGGTCTCCTGATCTGGCAACTCATCACGCACCACGGTTGCGCTGGTCAGGGTGAAATACCCCAGGACCTGAGCTGGCAACATATTTGTAGGTTCATCATCCACCAGCACCCAGGTGCGATTAATTTTCTTGTCCATTTGCTTGCGAGCTTCTCGCCTAAGGAACTCATTTACCCGTTCCAGCCCACAATCAAACGATTTCCGGTCATGCGACTTCTTATCTAATGGCTCTAACCTCAAGGTCACCGTTTTCCATCCTTTTACTCCGGCGACGTTTCGCCCTCAGCAATGCCTCGTTCGGTGCTGGAGCTGCTTCGCAGGCTGCTACAAAAGCATCAAACGACTGGCTGTTCAGGCGATACACCTCAGCCTCCTCGATCACGCGAACCGACTTCTCCCGGATTGCCTGGATGACAAAGTCTGAGAGACTGTGACTCCCGGTCAGAGCTGAAGCGCGCGCCGCCAATTCTTTAATAGCCGGATCAATTCGTAAATCCAGCCGCGCGCTTGTCTTTGACATGCGGTGTTCCTCTTTCAACTGGCTGGCCAATCGGCCAGAACCTCTGTTTTGGTGTTTTCCATTATGCTGCACTACTGGCTTAAACCTAGAAGCCATAATGTACGGAAAATAACCGTACATTAACTATCGGCTAAAGCTATCCCAATGTCAACGGGGCTTAATCCACTGACACGCCGTATTGTAGAACAATTACAAAATGTGTGATCACAGAAGAAACCGCTCATATGCTATGAGCAAGTCTGTATAGCTGCCCAACCGCTATCCTGGAACGCACTTCGCAAGGTGAAACATTGGGATACGAATCATTACATCGATTAAGCCTGGCCCCGGCGGGTGCGGAAGGTTTAACTGGTTGTCAGAAAATCGCACCCTGTCCGCAAAAAAACCAGAGACTGATTTCACGACCCCTCGCCCATTCAACGGAACAACGTATTTGTTCCGCAAAAGAGTGACCGTTCGATGAGCCCCCTTTGGATGAGATCGGAACAAGCTATTGGTACTCGGTATGGTCGCAGAGCAGACACTCGGTGCAATTCCACCCCTGACAATCCCCAATACCGAACCATTCTCGCTGCCATGTTTGACCATTATCTTAGCCTGCTCTGATGAAAAAACGGTCCTTAAAAATTCCTTTTGGCTCCCTCGATGGCAGACTCGTCGCTCCAGAAAATGTGGCTCGCGGGCGAGACTGTAATTGCCGGTGTCCAAATTGTGATTGGCCCCTTATTGCCAATCAAGGTGAACAAACCCGGCCCTATTTTTCTCATGATCGCGGACCCGAGTGTGTCGGCGGCTTCGAAACAGCCGTTCACAAGATGGCCAAGCAAATCATCTTGGATCACTTAACCGTAGTGCTTCCCGCTCACTCCGTGGAGATAACGGTTCCCGTCACTTCTGAGGACGATGTTCTGACAGGCCGCGTTCTTTACCCAGAGCGTCTCGTTCAGTTGGTGTCGGCCGTGTCAGAAAAGCAGGCAGAAGAGCCCGGTCGTTGGATACCCGACATCACCGCAACGCTGAAGAACAATGCCAAGCTCTACATTGAGATCAAGGTTACTCATGGTGTGGAGCGACCCAAAGCCGAAGCCTTGGATAACCTCATGGAGATAGACCTGGGCGACTGGGAGATTGATGCCTTGGCGAATACCGAAGTGCTAGAACGCGCAGTGCTGAGAATGGCTGCTCGTTGCTGGTACCGCTGTTCACTGTATTCCAATTTAAAAAAAGTTCGACAGAAACAAGCGGAACTGGAGGCCAAGGTATCTGAGGTGCTTGATCGCCGGCGCCGACGTGAAGATAAAGAGCGTGATGCTGCTCGCGAACATCAAAGGCAGCGTGAAGCCGCAAGAGCCAACTATCAGGAAGATCTGAAAAAACTCATCGAGCTCAACACGGTCGCTGGTCAGGAAGCGAGAGAAAAGCTCCTCGCAGCGAATTCGAGAAAGCTTTTACTCGACATTCCACAGCGCTTTCCCAGGGAGTTTGCCAGTGGTCGCTGGCCCAAGTATCTATCGGTACGAGTCGCTGGAGACTGGTTGTTCAACATAGACCGGCGGGTATGGCAAACCTACATTTACGAGCGGGCAATCGCTGACGTTCAGAGGGGGCATCAGGTTTCAGTCAAGCCACTCACTGACAGTGTTGTTCGTCATTTCGGCGTTGTCGACTGGGCTAAGCGTCTAAGCGATCTCAAGCTTGAAGCCCTGTTTGCAACGAGTAATCGCAAGACCCCGGTTGCCGAAAAAAATGTATGGTTTCTTACCAGCGAGGAGAATGCCCTAATACGAACCCCGTCAAGCATCGTTCGAAGCTATCTTGATGCCCTTGTTGCATTTGGTCTACTGAAACGGTCCGGCCCACATACTTACCAGGTAGAAACATAGAAGGGGTGCGCAAATGCTGGGCTGCAAAGCAGACTGTCGGTTGTGACCCATTAGCGACATCGCCGCAGAAAGTCTTTGATCCACTCAGTTTCAGTTGGTTGAGGTTCTAGCCGGTATTTCTTCGTAATCCTGGAAAACCGCGCCACGTACCCACATTGCCCGGAGGGTGGCAACCATTCCATCGGGCCTCTTGCACCCTTACTGCGATTCAGCGATGCCTCGACCGGCAGAAGATTTACAGGGTCATTGGCAAACCGTTCTCGATTTGCATCACTCCAATGATTGGCTCCCCGATCCCAGGCCCATTTCAATGGGACAACATGATCGATGTCCGCTTCAGACGCATTCTGAATGACATTTCCCGAGAAAGGGCTTATCCATCTGCCGGTCACGACCCGGCAGCGTCGATCTGTTGTAAATCTGACCGGTGTTGATGACATCTGAATAAGCACTTCTGCCCTACTGTCCTGGCAATCACCATTTGCATCATCCCATCCGTGGCCAAAGGCTGACCTGGAGTAGCTATCTGAATCGGACGACTTGATAACTCTCCGATCACTTACAGAAGGACGAGCCATCCCCTTCGGCAGGCGACCGCCAGAGGCAAGGCACGCTTCAACAGAATCAAATGGCTGAAAGGTTTTGGTTCGGTCATACCAGCTGCTTTGTGGTGGATGGCAGATACCGCTGTTCGACATTTTAACGACTGAAGCGAAAGCTGGGTTGGCGGCGGTCAGAAGGGCAAGAAATACGATCTTCAATACTGCATTGATCAAGTTTTTTGATTCCTTAGAGATGCGGAATGGCTCAATTTGAGGTGCTGGGCTGCTCAAGCACGTCCAGATTCATCATCAGTGGAGTCGCCCTCAGGCTCCTTTTCCATAAACTCAGCAACGAGTTGTTCGGCTACAGGATCGCTCTCCCCACCATTCTCCCGAATCACCATATACCAGCCAAGAATCAAGCCGACCACATTATCATCAGGGCCTTCTTCGAGGTGATCTAAAGGAATCCTCTCACTGCGCTCACAGATTTGCTTGATTACGTCCCAGTCGAATTCAATTTTGCCTGTCTCAAGGCGTCTCAGACCGAGATCTGCGAAAGATAAGTGATCCGGAATGATCACGCGCGCCTTACGTTGCTCCATTGAAGAGTTCCTTGTTTATTCGAATGCTCAAACCTTAATCGTCTGTAGCTTATCGATCAAATTCATGTATCGAGTCCCAGAGACGAACTCCAAGCCATCGAGCCAGGCGTTCACAATCTCCGATAAGCGCCCTTCTGCCAGCGGAGGTCAACGGTCGGCGCTGGGTGAATACTTCTCGCCTTGATCTGTCGCTCAAAACAGCGTTCAGCTGGTAAACAACGCCGGCTGATTTCGGATCGCCGTCCGAGTAAAAGTAAGAGATCAGCTGGAGTGCATGAATGTCGGCCAGCTCAACTACCCCCGTGTGCCGAGATTCGCTTGAGCCTTTCCAAAAGGTCCCTGATTTGCGATCAAACACGGGCCGACCCGCCGAGCGATAGAAGACGTAGCCAATTGTGAGGTACCCAGGAATCAGGATGAACGGTGCGATAAACTGAAACTTGTGCCAAGTGTCGACGACCGGAATCATCGGAAGGGTAATCAAAACAGGCATTACAGCCATCAGGATCTTCAGCGACGATGGCAACGCAAATGACAAAGCAAGAGGCCCGAGGGAAACGAGTCTTCGGCGTAACAGCACGCTTTGCGTGACCATCGGAGACCATGAGACTTTGCTGGCAAGCTGGTCCGCATACTGACTTGTATCAACGGGCTCAGGATTAAAGCGATGTTTCATTCGAGCCCGAAACTCAGCCCACCCCAGAAATTTCAGCACAGCTTTCTTCATGGCTTTGATTGCGACCAACGATGTCGATTACCGAGTGCTCTTGCGTTAACCAGGGCGTTCAGGATCAGTAGCAAGACTAGATAAAGCAACATCCATGGAGCCGACAACAGAACCATCAGTGGCCACAGGTTGCTAGCCAGAAGGATTGTGATGATTGTGTACGCGGTGATGAGGGCGCCAATGACCGCTGAAACGACCGCAGCGGACTTCAAATGGCAGCGAAAGACTCTCAAGCTGAAAAGCTGGAGAATGGCGTAGGCGGCAAAAGTCAGAAACAGCAGTTCAATCTTCAACGGCACTCCTAATCTTTCTGCCGACGTCTATCCAGTCTAGGAGAGACTCATGAGTTTCATCCAGCTGAGTTGGGTGGATGCTCACCGATCCGTACCCACCATCAGGAGTGATTGCGTAGGCCGCCACTCTAAATGCCTCGATTCCTGACGATAGAACGGCAATCACATCCGAGTTAGATTCCGCAACAATGGCACAGTGACCTGTGTACCCGGCGGGCAGGTAACTGGTTGCCGCCTCGCCGCCAATTTGATCGGCGACCTGTGCGATCACGGTTCCACTACTTTGGGTCTTCAAAGTCAGGGTCTGCCTCTTAGTGGGCCAGTCAAATCACCAGCCATTTCTGTTTAGAAATAAGTGCTGGAATTCTATTGGTAGGAACAATGGCTGGCAGAAAACAAAAGGTCATGCCTACCTGACCGTTTGAACCTTATTAATCGGTCCGGAGCCGATAGGATGGTGAAAATTTATTCCGGACCTTTTGTCATGCCCAAACTCTCGCAAGTAGCTGTCTTCGCGGCTCTTGGCGTTCTCTCGCTGAGCCACGCCCACCAGTTTTCAGAGATAAAAGCACTCAAACAAGGGCAATCACAGGTCACGCAGACGCTTACAAGCAATGAAGTCGTGTCCATCGTGGATCAGAGGTTGGATCTAGCCGAACAAAGGGTGGCAAAGAACGCCTTTCAAACTCTCATCGGAGAATATGAATTGGCCTCCCCTCGAACACCGGATGACCGGCTCGTATACGGCAACCTGAACGCTCGGCTCACCATGCAGGAATTTAGCGATATTGAGTGTCCGTTTTGCCGCAAAATGCATGGTGGATTGAAATCGGTCGTTGATAACTCCAGCGGCGTCGTAAACTGGGAATTCAAGCATTTCCCTTTAAGCGGTCATAACCCGGCGGCCGCCATGCAAGCCAAAGCCGTCGAGTGCGTGCGAGAGTCCTATGGCAATCAGGTTGCCTGGGCAGCCCTTGACCAATTTTTTGAGAAGACTCGAAGCAATGGTCAGGGGGTGGGTGATCTGCCGACGTTTGCCAGATCGATGGGCTTGAGTGGCAAAGCGATAGAGCTCTGCCTGGACTCTGATGCCCACGAAGACCGAATCTCCGGGGATTATCGTGAGGGATCCAAGCTGGGTATTACCGGAACACCGGCTCTGAGGATTCTTGATCACAAAACCGGTCGTGATTACCTCATCAAAGGCTATAAAACGCCAGAGCAGCTGACCCAGGCCCTTCAGCAGATTCTCGGGAGCTGATATGGCAATTTGCTTTATTGTCGGGCGAGAGGCCCCCTATGAGCCCGACATTCTCACTCCTGTTGCCCACCATACTCTGTCTGTCCTGGACGCAGACCGGAATCTTGTTTTTGAAATGCCGGCGCCTGAATCCGGTTGGTCACAACGGATGCTGGAATCTGTGACAGCACATCTCACTTTGCCTGAGCTGGATGCTTATCTCGGAGATACATGGGTGGGGTCGACAGAGATTTGAGAGTAATCGGGTCCAGCCGTTGAAGCCTTGGCAGCGTTCGATTTTCCATAATCTGAGATTATGCGCAGTAGTTTTGATGGGAAGTAAGACGCCAGCAGGGCACCTAAAACCTGCATATTGACAAAAAAACCAAAGCCAGTACCATATATGGTGATTTTTGGCATATTGACACTGATCATTCTGGTTGGGAAGTCGCCACTATCGTTTAACGCCACTAATCGTGGTTGGTGAAAGATAGGTTGGTGCTCTCAACCGCTGAAGATAGCTGATACCACCTAGAATAGGTGGTGCGGGAATCCGGTTAGAATCCGGGACTGACGCGCAGCGGTGTTGGGGAACAAGTGTGGCATAACGACACTGGTTTAGACCGGGAAGTCGCCACGCAAGGCGAATCAAACGATTCATGCCCCTGAGTCCGAAGACCAAGCTATCAATCGCAACACGATTATTGCGTGGGCGACTGATAGTAGTGGTGAGGACTCAACCATTCTTCGACCCTCCCCTACCCAAAGTTGCCCACCTCATATCAAGTAACGGTGGGTAGCATGGATAAAGAGCCTCAACAGAGACCAACTGCATTTTCTCGAACCATAATAGTGTTTTGCTTGGCGGCTATTTTGACGCCGATCGGCATTTTGTTTGCGGTTGATATTCCGGAGTCGCTTCGCACTGATTGGCAGCCATGGGCTATGGGCCTCTATGCCGTAGGCGTCCTGAGAATACTGTCTATAAGCACGAAGCTATAGATGACAATGACTTCAGATTGAAAGCACTCGGTGATCGAGGCGTGACCTGGGTCCGCCAAGGCCATGATGGTGTCCACTCTTTAGTGGACACCTAGCATCACGTAAACCTAGAGAACTTCCAATTTCGGCAGGCCTCTGACGATCTCCTGAGTTCTGAGACTTACAGTAACCACGCGCTGAAACAGTTCCAAGGGATACTTTGGATTCCCCATGGTTTCAGTGGCCCAGTCGTTTGCATCGTTGACGATGCCGCTGGCCTTGTGAGGGGTCACAGCCTGGCGTTCCATCACCCAGTTTAATGCTGCCTTACCGTTCACGACGTAGTCCCACGCTTCCTCCGGGATTCCGCTCATTGTGATCTTACCATTGTAGATGACAGTGCTGAGATCGTTAATGTTTTTCCCGGTTGACTCACAGCGCTTTTTACCGAATTTCATCTTGGTGACGCGGTAATCCCCGTCCACCAGGTTGCCCTTGTCTTGAATGTTCAACGGGTACATTTCTACGGTTTCGTAGTTCAGATGCAAATTGGCCAAGTCACGGCCAGCCTCTGAAAATGCCCAAAAATCGGCTGAGCTTTTAACTCTCGGTATGCGCGGAAGCTCTTTGCTCAGGTTATAGGCAAAGCGGGTACGGTAGTCCTCGCTGTGAAGGATGCCGTATACGTAATAGAAAAGGCCTTCCTTCGTGATCAGCTCACCGGGGTATACTTCTTGGAAGTGAGCCAGTCCTTCATCGGTGATCGCATCGCGACGCTTGAGGCCAGCTTTATGTTGCTCATCTTGTGCAAACATGTCCTTGCTGCTGCTACCTTGCTCTTGGGCCTGCTCATCGTAAAGGTAAAGCGGGAAGCATTGGCCCTTTTCGATGTTGTCTAAACATGGAAGCGCATCGGAAATAAGGACAGAAAAGTTTTTCGCCCCTGCGCCCGTGGTCTGAATCACCAAGTTTTCCGCCCCTTCATGCGGAAATATACGAGGCATTTGGAGCACCATCTCGTTGAAAGAGCGATTGAAATACAGCCATTGTTTCGTGAACGGTCGATAAAGGGAGGTGGTAACCGATGGCTCTTCGAAGGCAAAGCATTTATTTCTAGCCAGCTCCTGTTTGAGAGCACGTGTCCAGCTGATGCGTGTTGGATCGGTATTGATAAAGTCATCTACTTTCGCATGACGTGCCTTTGTACCCAGCCCTGGATAGACTGCATTAAAACGCTGTAACTCGGCGTTGTAAAAGTCAATCATGCTGTTCACATTGTGTTTAAGCTTTACCTTACTAGCGTTGTAAACCCAAGCATCGCGGTTAGTTGCCACTCCCAATGAGTAGTTACTGAATAGTTTGGGGCCATCGCCTTTCTTATCACCCAAAACGATATGCTCGCCAAAGCTATCATCGCGCTGATTAAGCCAATCGCCATGCTGATCAGGAACAATTCGCTGCCAGCTCGGGATACCATTCAGGCTGGCATAGCCTGCAATCATTTCCAGCTTTTCAGTACGACTCAGGTAGTCACCAATGTCATGAAACAGGACACGTCCGTGCTCAGCTGCTTCGGGATTTTTAACCAGAAGAGAAATCGCAATAGGGGCCCGGCTGCCGCTATCGAAAATTTTCCCGCCCTCCCTTCGCGATAGCTCGCCAGAGGTGCGCTGATTTCCCCGTAAGTGAAACACGTGAATGCTGGAAAACTCCTCCGTCAAACACTTGCGCAAGCCGTCGGTAGCATTGGCCTCCAAAAAGCCACCATTGGTCACAAAACCAATCACTCCCGCGTCACCAATGCGGTCGGATGCCCAACGAATAGCGCGAATGTAGCTGTCGTAAAGACCCTTCGATAGGGTTGCCTTTGACTGGGAGGCATAAGTCTCTTCGATCCGGCTATCCAGCTTGGGGTAGCTGACGTTAGCATTGTTATCGTTCTGGCTAACTTGCCCAATGGAATATGGCGGGTTACCCATGATGACGCGAATATCCAGTTCTTTTTGGCGCTTGCGGCGTGAACTGTTTTCAACCAAAAGGTCGTCAATCATGTCTTCACTCTCATACATCTGGAATGTATCGGTGAGGCAAATCCCATTAAATGGCTCGTAAGGGACCTCAAAAATTTGGTCGCCATCTTCCAGACCCGTCACGTTGTCATTCATTATGCCGTGGTATGTGGCTTCGATATTAATGGCGGCAATATAATAGGCCAGCAGTACCAGCTCGTTGGCGTGAAGTTCATGTTTGTACTTATGTGGTAACCGATCTTTGGGAATCAGGCCGGATTGAAGCAGCCGGGTAACAAATGTTCCAGTGCCAGTGAATGGGTCGATGATGTGCACGTTCTCATCGGCCACGCTTTTACCAAACTCAGTTTTGAGCACGTCTTCAATACTATGGATGATGAAGTCCACCACCTCGACGGGGGTATACACGAGGCCCAGACGATCCGTCATCCGAGGAAAAGCGTTTCGGAAAAACTTATCGTAGAGTTCCACGATAATTCTTTGTTTGCCCTCTGCACTGTTAATGCCTTCGGCCCGAAGCTTTACTGATTCATAGAATGACTCCAGTGTTTTGCGCTCTTTGTCCAAGCTATGTTCATGCAGCTTGTCCAACACGTGCTGCATCGCTAGAGACATCGGATTGTGTTTGGCAAAGCTGTACTGCTCAAACAGAGCGTCAAAAACAGGCTTGGTGATCAGATGTTGAGCCAGCATTTCGATGATTTCTTCATCTGGAATGCTATTGTTCAAATCGTCGCGTAGTTCATTTGCAAATGCATTGAACGCGGTAATTTCCTCAACGTGGCTTTCATCTTCCAATATCGCCCTGATCCGGTCGATATGGGTGTTGGCGATCTTGGCAATATCATTCGCCCAGTCTTCCCAGTGGTGCCGATTGCCACATTTCTTAACGATCTTGGCGTAAAGTGCTCGCTCAATATCGCCGACCTCGAACACCAGCTCTGCCTGCTGATGATTCGGATTCGGATCATTAGAGCCAATTGAACGTCCACCACGGGCACGACCGGCTTTACGCTCTTTGGTCGATTTTTTGGTGGCCTTCGGTGTCACCTTGTCTGCAACCGCCACAACCTCCATTTTGCTGGGCATACTGCCGTTGAATTCCAGCTTATTGATCATGGCGTCAAAGCGATCATCGTGGGACCGAAGGGCGTTTAGAACCTGCCAAACCACTCGGTAGGTTTCGTTATTATTGAGGGCTTCTTCGGGCTCAACGCCGGCGGGAATAACGACCGGAAGAATCACGTACCCCAGGTCTTTTTCCGGAGCCAGGCGCATCACCCGGCCAACGGACTGCACCACATCCACTTGAGAGGATCTTGGTGTCAGGAACAGCACGGCATCCAGTGCGGGCACATCAACCCCTTCAGACAAACAGCGCACATTCGAGAGAATACGGCAGGTATTGTCCTCCGTAGTGGCTTTCAACCATTCCAGCTTGGCTTCCTTTTCACTGGCGTTCATACCACCGTCGACATGTTCGGCCTCGCAGGTCATGGTCAGCGCCTGATCGAGCGTGGCATCAGGATCTTTGTCGCGGAGCGCTGCTATTTCGGCTTCCTGATACTGCGACACAACCGCACCAAACATCTCAGAGATCAGTTTCGAGCTGACCTTGTGGTTTTTGCCCTTGTATTCCTTTTCGATGACCTGGCAAAAAGCGACCGCTCGCTTCATGGGATCGGGCTCTTGCCCCATGGTTTCAACCAAGCCCTGTTTCGATAGGGCTTTCCAGCAACCCACGATCTTTGCGGCATCATCCACTTTGAGTGAGTTGTCGGCATCTTTCAGAAGGCTCTGCAGGCGCCGGTTGACGTGGGTTTCCTCAACAGCGAGGACAATCACTTTGTAATCGACGAGCAGCTTGCGGGCCACGGCTTCGGAGAATGTGATGACATACAGTTCCTCTCCGTATAGCGACTTGTCGTCCATTGAGCATAGTGTGACGTTCTCGGTGCTCTTGGCATCGTCTCCATAGATGCGGGGGGTTGCTGTCATGTAGAGGCGTTTGTTGCCCTGGATGTAGCTATTGTCATGGACTCGAACAAAAGCTGATTCTTCCTCACCGTCAAAAGTTGCACCGGTGGTTCGGTGCGCCTCGTCGCAGACGATTAGGTCAAAGGCCGGGATCGGGTTGGCTCCAGTGGTCTGAGCTTCGTTCAGAACCCCAATGGAGTGATAGGTGGAGAACACAACAGTCATAGCGTCACCGCTGTGGTGATCTGCCATGTGTTTCTGCAGTGAGGCCGCGTTGGTGGTGGCTGGATATTGCAGATCACTGATGCCGGCAATCACTCGGTCATCATCTTTGCCGCGCCGCTTCCCGACATCGCTATCTGAGCAGACTGCAAAGCTTTTCAGGGGGATTGCAGATTCCTGAGTCCACTCGGTGAGTGTCTGGCCGAGAAGAGAGAGGCTGGGGACAAGGAACAGTACCCGTTTACCTTTGCCAGCCATTGCTTCGGCTATCTTCAGCGAAGTGAATGTTTTGCCTGTGCCACAGGCCATAATCAGCTTGCCACGATCAGCGCTCTTCAGCCCGTTCGCCGCAGCGTTGAGAGCATCAATCTGGTGTTCACGGAGTTGCTTCTGAGCCTTGAGGGCTGGCTTTGTACCCTCATGATACTGCGACCAGTCGATGACACTGTTTTCCAGGTTATGGAGGTCAATTCGGGACACGGGTGGGTGCTGATTCTCCAGGGAGTCCTGGGCATTGCCCGTCCATTTATCCGTTGTTGTGACAATGATCCGGTGACTGAAGTAGGTTTTGCCGGAGGCTGTGAAGAAGCTGTCGATGTCGCTTTTGCCGATCGTGTGGTCTGGCGAATAGTTCTTGCACTGAATTGCATGGAACTCGCCATCGGTGGTGATGGCTACCAGGTCGATACCAGTATCTTTCTTCGTGCTGATGCCAAGGTTTGTGCCGTATCGGTCAACCCAGTCGGAGTAAGACAGCACCTCAGAATATTGTTCTTTATAGAAGGGTTCCGTTTTGAAGTATTGAACCATCAGGTTCTCGAAGCTGGTTCCTTTGTCACGCTCTGTCAGCGTCATTTCTCTGAACTGCGACAGTATTCTTTGGAGGGCTGTCATCATCATTCCTTGGTCCATTGTTTTCATCCGCAGTCTAGGACTACGGCTTCTGGAATCTTTGCGGTAAAAATACCAGTTAGTTAGCACACAAGCTAAATAGGGTGCCCATTACGCCGAAGTGAAGCGTTGAGCGTGGTCCGACTAATCCCAAAGTGCTGCGCCACCTCGGTCTTGGTGATCTTCGGGTCCAATAACATTGCGGCAGCTTTCTGTGTGTCCGTCTTTGACAGCGAGGGCTTCCGACCGCCCTTACGTCCCCTGGCCCGGGCAGCCTCCAATCCAGCCATCGTCCGTTCCCGAATCAGGTCACGCTCAAACTCAGCCAGAGCCCCGAAGATATGGAACACCAAGCGGCCACCTGAACTGGTGGTGTCGATGGATTCCGTCAGGGACTTAAAGCCTATTCCGCGATCCTGGAGGTCCTGAACAATTTCCACCAGGTCTTTTAATGATCGAGCGAGACGGTCCAGCTTCCACACGACCAAAACATCGCCCTGCCGGAGCATACGGAGACACTGCGACAACTCGGGTCGCTCGCGCTGGGTACCGGTAAACTTTTCCTGGAAGATCTGTTCAGCCCCGGATTTTTTCAGTGCATCGACCTGGAGTTCGGGATTTTGGTCGTTAGTGCTGACGCGCGCATAACCTATGATCATGAAAGGTACCTTTTCTGCTCATAGATTGTTGTACGTGATTGTTGGACAGGAAACAAGCCGAAACTGGGTATTTTTGAGGGGTAGCCGAGAGCGTACAACAAACGACCGCTTCCCCAACAAACACCCAACGTGAACCAATTTGTCGCTTCTCGTGCTTCGCCTGAGAGTAGCACTTCTGCTTGAGCTACCGGTAATGCCATTGCTGGTAGTGCATCCCCAGTGCCGCGCGGTGCTCAGTCATTGATTCTCCATAACCCAGCGTGAAGCCCTGGTTATGGTTGGTGCTATGGATTGTGGTGTCGACTGGAAGGAATGGGAAGCGTTCCCGGTTTGGGTGACGATTCCGATCCTAGTGGTTGCGCCGGTCTTTTCTATTTCCTGGTGGGTTCGATGAAACCAGCTAGCTATCAGCGGAGATAACCTCCACATCGCCTACCGGGTCCAAGTTATGAGTACTCCGTACGGGCTCGCACACCAACGGTGCAGAAATATGCGTTCGCATCAGCCCCCGAAACGCATCCGTCTCGTGAAACTCCGGATCCAGCCACAGATCAAACTCCTCTGGCCGCAGCATCAGCGGAATGCTTTTCGGGTGGATATGGCTGAACCTCGGGTGCGGCGGCAGTGTGATGACGGTGAAGGAATTCACCTGCTCCTCCCCGAAGTGCCAGGATTGCCATAACCCCGCAAGTGCCGTGGCTTCATTCTGCGGGTGAATGTTGTAGACCTGCTTACCTTTCCATTCGTGAAATGCGCTGACTGGAATAATGCAACGCTTGGTGGGATACACCTTTTTCCATAACGGACTGCTGGTCAGCCGATCGCTGCGGGCATTGAAGGTGTGAAATTTCGGGTTGGGCCGGAAGCCATAGCCGTTCGGGTTTGGCTCGATCAATAGCGACCAGATACCTGGTAGCAGATACCGGTCATCCGCCGCTTCTATGACAAACTCGCCGATTCCGCCCGGTGGGACGTTGTGCTGGGGTCTGGGTGCAATGCCAGACAGCCCCAATTGTTCCATCAGCGTTTGGACTTCCGGAGAGTCGGTTACGTTGTAACGTCCGCACATAACTGAATCCTTGCCCGACCTATCTGAGGCAGTGTAGCCAAAATCCAAGGGCGCTCTAGGCCCAGGCTTGAGGCGAATTCGCAGTTACCAGGCTTAGTGCAGGACATGCTTACCTCATACACTGTTCTAATGTACAGTATTTTGGCGAGACAACACGAGTGGATCAACCCATCGTCGGACACAATGTCCTATACTCGGACTAATGCAGCTGCCTAGAAGGCGGGAGAAGTCTGTATGAAAAGCGTGATACTGATGTTTGTTGGTGGCTTGGTCGGCGGCCTGATCGGACCGGTGACAGCGTTGGTCGGTGTGGCAGCCGGCTACGTGGTAGGCCGCGCCCTGACGCTCTCAGGAGTTACCCGGAAGCCTGCTGAGAATCAAGCTCCCTGTCGGTGAGGCCTCAATATAAACCGTATTTCCTGATCCTTTTGGCGTAACAGGTGACCTCGGGGGCAGCTCCAGATATCTGTCCACCAGAAATAGGCCCTGCCGGCCTGGACTTCGTTTGCCTTCGTGATCGCAATGTCTTGGACTTCATGGCCGCATTCCGGGCAATACACCGTAGCGGTTCCATCGGTCACCCAGTCATTAATCCGCTCTTCAACGAGGCCGAAATGGCCGCCCGGTAACCGACTCACCTTGCGGGTGTCGAAGGTCGAGTTCGCTAGCCAGATCGGCAGAGCCTCCCTCGCCGCTTGGGCACTGACGTTTTGAATCACCGTTTTCTCGGCGTCTTCCCTGGCCCAGGCCAACAACACTCTTGCAGGCACCGTAACATCGCAGAAAAAACCCTCTTCCTGGTCCTCGCTGGTGGCTACCAGTATTTGCCCCTCACATCTGGGAAGTTTCTCAAGATGCTCTTGAATCAAGACCTTCAGCTCGCTTTGGCGTTCTTCAGCGGCAAGCTGACGGCGATACGCCCGAGAAAACAGTTTTTTTAGATAGTGCGGAATGGAGTTCATAGTTACCCGATTACGGCCAAGCTCCTCGCTTTGGTACATCGCGCTGTCAGCGCGGCTAACCGCTGCTGCAATATTCTTTCAATCCTACTTGATTGATCAAGACTGGGCGTACGTTAACGAGGGGCTACGGAGAATCCCGTAGCCATCCAGAGCGGGTATATGAACCTGGATGTGGTGAGTTTGGGTTTCCTGGACAAGACCCTTTTCATCACTCCACCTGATCCCCCGTTGATAAGCTCGCTGGCCAGAAACCTCAGGCAGGGCGAACAATGATCTCTAAGCAGCGTGTGGCTCTTATCCTCCTACTGGAGGGTCTCGCCAGTTCTGGCGTACAAATGGTCACTATCCGCCAGACGGTGGCGTTTGTCGGCAGTTCCGTGCTTTGCACCTCTATTATCATCAGTTGCTTTTTAGCGGCCCTGGCGCTTGGCTATTATCAGGGCGGGAAAGCGGCACCTGAAAAATTTACCAGAGCCCTGTTGGTAAATCTCATTGTTGCCATCGGATTGTTCGGCATCGGTCTCTCCTACCCGTTTGTCAGCTGGTATTTTCTGACGGTCGCAGACATTACTGCGGGCATCCCGGGACTCCGCAATCCCCTGATCCATCTGCTGAGTTTCTGTATGGTCATCATGGGACCACTGGTTTTCTTACTCGGACAGACAGTTCCCCTGCTACTCAACACAGCAGACCAAAACACTCGAAAAAGTGAAGCAGCCGGCAGCGCCACGGCATTGAGCACGATCGGTAATGTTGTTGGCTGCCTGCTAACCTCTTTGGTGCTGATGTACTTTCTTGGCGTGGGCTATTCCATCGTCATTAATTGCGCAATACTGGCTATTTGCGCTGTATTGGTGATCAGTCCCGAGCGATCGCCCTTGAAATCCGCCCTGCTGGGCGTCGCCGCAATCTCACTCGCCATCACATTTGTTGCCAACGTGCGCATCCCGGGCCAGCTGTTTGCCGCGACCACCCCGTACAGCGATATTCATATTGCGCAGGATGCCGACGGCAAGCGCTTAATCATCAACCGCAGCTCCGCCTCCTATATTGGCAGGGAGAATCGCAAAGGCTGGCCCTACATTGAGATAATGAAGCAGGCCATTTTTTCCGATGATGTGACCGGAAAGAACATCCTCGTGTTAGGCGCCGGCGGATTCACTTTGTCCGCAGAAATGTCCGGTGGTGCGCGACTTACCTACCTCGACATTGATCCAAAGCTGAAATCGGTGGTTGAGGAAAACTTTCTGGAGGAAAAGATTCAGGGGAACTTCGTTGCTCAGGATGCCCGAGCCTATTTGCTGACCAGCAAGCGGCAATGGGATGTCATCGTCGTGGATCTTTACACGAACGCCGCCACCATCCCGATGCATACAGCCACCTTTGAATTCTTTTCGCTCGTATCCGAACGCCTGTTACCTGACGGCAAAGCCATTCTGAATATCGCGGCCAACCCCAGGCTGACGGATCAGTATTCCCTGACAATGGATAACACGGTTCGCCGGGCGTTTTCCCGGTGCGTGACAGACATCACTGGCTACCGGGATGGACTGGAGAATCTGGTGTACCTATGCGGAAAGCCGTCCAGCAAAGACCCGGTTGCGGGTTTGTATCGAGATGATACAACCAGAGTAACGGTAGACGGATATTTGTCTGCACTGAATGGCACGACCGAGCAGGACTGAACATGGGGAAGAATCAGCCTCAACAACGAACAGAGTGGATTTCGGCTTCTGACGTCGGACGCACCGTTTTCTGCCCGCATTCTGTGGCGCTCAAATATCAGGGTGCCACGCCAACCAAGCAGGCTGTCCTGGCCCGGCAGCAGGGTGACTTAAAGCATGAGGCATTGAACCGGCAGGCTCGACAGGACAAGCGCTGCTACGTGGCGTCATATCTCTATGGCGTGGATGATCCACGAACCAATGTTCTCCGAAAGTTTCGAGATGACGCGATATTAAAGTGGCCCGGAGGAGCCCTGCTCGTCAGGCTCTATTATCGACTGTCCCCACTGGCCATTCATTTGAGCCAGTCATCGCCCAGGATTGCAGGCATTGTGCGCTTCCTGGCGGATCGACTGGTGTGCTGGTGCTCCCGAAGAGGGAATCAGTCATGACAGGTTTTCTTGCCTCGGCACTGCTTTTATTCGCTATCGCAGTCGTCATTCTCTGGCACCGTCTCAAACGTTCAGATGCGCTTGGCATTGATGGCCGTTTAATCTGGGTCGACGACGGACGGCGTACCAAGCCGTTTTTTAACGCCAGGTACAAGGTGTTCGGCAAACCGGATCTGCTCTATCGCGTGAACGGCGGTGTTCTGGCGGTCGAATACAAAAGCCGGAATGGTCCGATCTTTGAGAGTGACATCGTGCAGGCAAAATGCGCCGCATTGTCCGCAAGGGGCGATCAGTACAAAGTCTCCAGAATCCTAGTCAAAACAGGACAGGCCGAGAAATACATTACCCTGCCCCGCTCTGACCATGCCCTGTACCGGGAGATTGAATCCGCAACAATTCTGGCCAGAAAAGCAAAAAATGGCGAGGCGGTACCCTGTCTGCCGGCGCCCCAGAAATGCCGTTCCTGTGCCTACCGGGACCATTGTCGGGAATCTGCAGGTAATTAATACATACACCGAGCAATGCTCTTCAATACCGGCCAACCGCGGCTCCGACCGAACTCAGCGATTTTGGTACTCTGAAATCTCCTGCTTCAGGCTGGCATACCAACCCAGCAAATCATCCTCGGTGACCTCACCCTGGGTTTGCTCACTGGCCTTTTGACGCTCGATCTGGGCGCGTTGTTCAGCATACACATTGTGAAGTGCTTCAACCGAGATGTTGTAGCCTTCATGTTCGTTGAGTTGTTTACGAAGCGCTTTAAAGGCAGAAGGGCCAACCGGATGTTTGCGCTTCATTTCAATATCTTTAGGCCGAATATCGAAAACCTCACCCCAATGGTCGACCGCTTGCTCCCAGGCTTGGGATAAGGTGCAGTCTTTTGTGATGAAGAAGCGGACTGGATTTCCGGGCTCATTCACGGAGAAATAACACCGCTCCTGATCAATCCGTTCCCCGGTCGTGATCCCCATCGTGATACCCCGGAACCCCACACCACGGCATGGGCGCGTGTTTGGGTGATTCGTTTTTAAGGCATCGATGTATTTCAAAGCCGCCGAGCGGGCAGACCATCGGGCATCGTAATAACGCGCTCGTGTTTCCTGATAGCGATGCCAGAATTCATTTGGGATCGCAGACACTGGAGGAATCAGGCTGAAGTACTTTTGGTAGCGCTTACCTCTTAGTGTCGCTGTCACTTGCCAGCCGTGAAAACCAGAGGATAGCTGGCCTTTCTCATAGAAATGGATGGCCATAGGTCGGTATCAGACCTCCGTTTGGTTAGTGGAAAATTGCACAAATGGGTCTTACTTCTGAAAGCCGTCCGCCAAGTACCAGGAATACGACTCACCCCAGCATCCAGTTTCCCCTCAGCGAGGCCCTTTCTCCACCGGGTCGCCCTCGACTAAAAAATGATGCAACGTCGTGCGGCGGGCTCAAACAACCAGGAGAACCATTTCTGACTCACTGAGTTTCCCGGCTCAAGGTAAGAACGCCTGATTGCTGAGTGAAGTTCAGCTGGCTGAGGACGCTCATTCCCAACAACACCATGTCGGGATCCATGGCGGGACTGATGGTGCCGGGCACGTTAGTGAACCTCATATCGCCCAGACGGAGCTCCGGTATGATAGTACTCCACACTTTCACCTTACCAGCCGCCGTCTGTGCAACGCCGGGGCGGCCCCGAGTAAGGCCCGCTTTCTGGGCTACCGATTCTGAAATCGACACGGTAGTGGCGCCAGTGTCCAAAATAAAGGTGACGCTGTGGTTATTGATGGTGCCGTCCACCAGATAATGCCCTTGGCGATTGGCTTTCAGCTCAATTTCGGTGGCACCGCCACGGACATGGCTGACCAGTTGCTGATTGGGGTTGTTATTGCGGGCATCCACTCGGTCGAATAAATATGTCACAACACCGATCAATACAGCCCAAAAAACAGCAAAGTAAAGAATGTATCTGATTTCGGGTCTGATGGCACCGGGTTTACTCATCCCATTCCTTGCTGTGAATCCGCGACAGGCTGTTTTCTATTCTAACCCATCCTGAATTCCGGAACAGCCGGCCAACACGACGATGAATTCGAATCAGTATCCGTAAAGTACGGGCCACCAGAGCCGCACATAAATCACGGTTGTTCTGTCGCCCCTCCTCCTCGCGTACGAAAGGATCACGCAGAATCTGCAACGGCGCTCAGTTCAACTGCAGGCTGAGCTGGTGGGAGTCGCACTTTTCGGGCTCATTATCTAAACAAGCCACAATCAAGAGCTCCGCTGTTTTAGGAATGACATTCAGAAACTCTGTGATATCCACCACATGACTTTCAAGCCCCCGTTCTCGCCCAGCCGGTAAGCTTGAGCAGACAAGCTCATGTCTATTGTCAGGGGCATAGTCACACCGGAACGATGCAAACTGACCACAGGCCGTCTGTTCTGAGGAGGGAAAAACACACTGAACCGAAAACAGCTCTACGTCATCTTCCACCTGGAACGCGCCGTCCTCACTCAGATAAACAGACGCTGTATAGGGAAAGGTCTCATCGAACCCGGGAACCGAGAGGTCGTCATAGTAGACATCCGTATTCCAGGTCAGACTGATGATATCTCCCGGTGAGAACTGATTTTCCTGGTCTTCTGAGAACGCGGCCAGATTGAAAACACTCGGTTCCAGTGGTGAACCGGAAAACTCGAAAACAAGTTCCTTGTTTGCGTCAGTGTTGCCTGATGATGAGGATTTCTCGATAGCAGCCCCATCGCCCCCTCCCCCACCACAACCGAGGAGAAGAGAGGTTGTGAGTCCTATTAACGCAAACTTAAGGTGGGGCATGGCAAGGCTCCTCAGAAAAAAATCCATGGTATGCCGGGACTGCGGGGAGTAAATCGAGAATAGGTCTTTCGTTGATGTCCCTTTAACGGTTGAAAAAGGGCCCTCTTTCGAGGGCCAACCTCACTCAACACCCACCACAGGATCCGCGCACTCTCAATATGAGTAATGTCTCATGGGTTTTGAAACCCGCAACCCCAGAGGTAGGCCCATCTTTATGCAGAGTGTTGCCGCCGGGCCGCTTGGTCCTATACTGAGATAAGTGCAGCCGAATCCATCAGTCCTTTGAAGTGCGCCTGGGTTTGGGCCTACCCCCGGCCGTGAGTGGTGTTATTGACAGCATATTTTGGCCGGCTCGACCAAGTTATGGTGACATAACCCTTAGTCGTGACCGCCGCTCTTAAACAAAAGCGGACATTCAAGTTAGCCTCCGCTCAGGGCCGACGAGCAAATCACTTATGCTTCATACAGCCTAATTGATGGAGCAAATCACGGACGCCAGACGATCACATGGAAAGGAAGCTGGGTGCAGGTCAGGGGTTTCAGCTAGCTTTGGGATGCCTGAACCAGTCTAAACTGTGGGGCCGATCTAATCTCAGCGTTCGTTCTTTAATCGAAACCAAAGGGCATAAAGCGCCGGCACAAACAATAGCGTGATCAGAGTGCCGACCGCCACGCCACCGATAAGGACATAAGCCAGCGGCCCCCAGAACAGGTCAAAGGTCAGAGGTACAAACGCCAGAACGGCCGCCAGGGCGGTGAGTACCACGGGGCGGGCACGTTGGACTGCCGCTTCGACAACGGCTTCCCGGGCAGCCATTCCTGCTTTGAAGTTGTCCTGCACCTGCTGCGTCAGAATCATGGTATTTCGCATCAGGATGCCGCCCAGGCCAATCAGCCCCAGCAGCGCGGTAAAGCCAAAGGGTTGATTAAACAGCAGCAAAGCCAGCACAGCCCCAATCAGCCCCAGTGGCGCGGTGGCAAGAACAGTCAATGTGCCGATAAAGGAACGCATCTGAAGCATGATAAAGATCAGCATCAACGCCAACATCACCGGTTGTAATGTCTGGATTGAAGCATTGGCTTTGGCTGATTGTTCCACCGTACCGCCGATTTCAATACGGTAACCCTCCGACAACTGTTCGCGCAGGCCCGTCATCGCACTCCATATCTCCTTGGTGACATCCGGTGGCTGGGCACCTTCTACATCGGCCTGAACGGCCAGGAAGGGGTCACGGTTGTAACGCTTTATGACGGGGTCCTCGTAACGAACCTGCCACTTGCCCAGTTGCTGTACGGAAAGTTTGCGGCCGTCGCGGGTTTTGATCTCAAGATCTTCCGGCATGATCACTTCGCCACGTGCATTACGCGCCACCAGTTGAACGCTCCTTATGCCCTGGCGCAGTTCGGTGACGGCCACTCCGCGGAGTTGGAACTGCAGTTGCCGGGCAACCTCTGCCGGAGTCAGGCCCATCCAACCCAGATTTTCCGGATCCATATCAAGATAGAGAGTGGGCACACGCTCATCCCATTCGAGATGCGGCATGACGATGTTCGGATGCCCGGTCATGAGAGTGCGGATCTGGTGCGCGATCTCTCTGAGTTGATCGGATTCCGGACCCAGCACACGAAAACTGACCGGCCAGACCACCGGGGGACCGTACAGCAAACGCGTCACCCGCACTCGTGCCTCCGGAAATTCACCCGCCGCGATTCTGGTTTCCAGCGCCGAGATGATGCGATCGCGCCCTTTAACGTCCTGCCCAATGGCAATCAACTTGGCAAATGCCGGGTCCGGCTGCTCGGGGTTGGCCGATACGAAGAATCGGGGCGCACCGGCACCGATGTAAGCGGAAAGGCTTTTCACCTCCGGCATGTCCATCAGAATCGCTTCCAGGCGTCTGACACTTTGATCCGTGGTGGCAATAGCGCTCCCCTGCGGAGCGTAGACACTGATCAGAACTTCGGGGCGATCAGAACTGGGAAAAAATTGCTTCTGCACCTGGGTTGCCATCCCGAAAGCACTGATCGCCAGCAAACCCACTGTGATAAAAACGACGGTTTTCCGGTACTGAACACACGCTGTGATCACCCCACGCAACCGCTGATAAAACGCGCTTTGGTAAAGGTCCTGGCCCATATGCCCGGTGTAATCGGGCAAGAGCTTGACGCCCAAATAAGGCGTAAAAGTTACCGCCACCACCCAGGAAATCAACAACGAAAAAGCCAGCACCCAGAAGATGTTGCCGGTGTATTCTCCCACTCCGGACTGGGCAAATCCGATGGGGACAAATCCGGCCACCGTCACCAGCGTACCGAACAGCATGGGCGCGGCGGTTACGCTCCAGGCATGACTGGCTGCCCGTACCCGGTCCCAGCCGCTCTCCATCTTCACGATCATCATTTCAATGGCGATGATCGCATCGTCCACTAACAGACCCAGTGCGATAATCAACGCACCCAGGGTGATGCGGTCCAGGTTTATGCCCGCCATTTTCATCAACAAGAAAGTCAGGCCGAGGGTCACAGGAATCGCAATGCCCACCACCAAACCCGCGCGCAGACCGATCGCCAGTATGCTAACCCCCATCACCACGACCAACGCAACCAGAAACTTGACCTGAAAAAGATCAACCGCCTGAGTGATGGCTTCCGCCTGATCGGTCAGGGTCTGTATTGACATTCCCAGCGGCAGCCTGCCCTGTTCGGTACTGACAAACTCGCGCAGCCGCGCGCCAAATTCCAGGCCATTTTCACCCGCACGCATGACCACACCCAGGAGGATCGCATCCTCACCGTTGGAGCGGACGATGTAGCTCAAAGGATCTTCATACCCTAAACGCACCTCGGCCAGATCAGATACGGTAATAAGCTGGTCGCCGATACGGAGAGGTACTGAGGTGAGGCGCTCAAGGTCAGACAGGTCGATGTTGCTGCGGACATAAACCCGCGGGCCGGCAAGATCAACAAAGCCAAGAGGCTGAAGACGGTTGTTGGCCTCTATCGCCTGCAACACCTCTTCTGCCGACAAACCGAGGTTGTTGAGCCGGTCCTGATCAAATTCGAGATACACCCGCTCAGGACGCTCCGCCAGGAGCTGTGCTTTTTGCAAGCCGGGCAGCCGTTGCAGGCGATCCCGTATCGATTCTGCCTCGCGGGTCAGTTCACGCATTGGCATCCCGGGTGCCGTCAGCGCCAGCAGGGAGAAATACACATCCGCGAAATCATCGTTGACGATGGGGCCGATCACACCCTGGGGGAGGTTGGGTCGCTCATCGAGCATGCGCTTGCGGACTTGATAGAAGAGGTCCGACACTTTTTCACTCGGAGTAGAATCCAGGAATCGGATAACCATGGCGGCCTGCCCGGGCCGAATGGTTGTCTCAATATTATCGAAATACACCACCTCCTGGATTCGCTTTTCCAAACGATCCACGACCTGGTTCTGCAGCACCTCGGGGGTTGCCCCTGGCCAGACGACAGAAACCACCATCGCCCGGACGGTGAACGCAGGGTCTTCCGCCCGACCCAGGGACGAGAACGCGTAGAAACCGGCAACAACGGACAGCAAAAGAAAAAAGAGGGTGACCGAACGCTCGCGCACTGCCAGCGCGGAAAGATTCGGTAAGCTCATTGAACCAGCTCCCGCACTGCCATGCCAGGCGTGAGCAGGTGTGTCCCCAACGCGACGATGGGCGTTCCCGCCTTGATGTCGACCTTGATCTTCGCATACTCCTCACCCAGATCGATCACCTCGACCGCCAGGGGCGTTACCGTGCCGTCGGAAACCAACCAGATCTGCGGCGTTTGCCCTCTCTCATCCAGGGCACCCAGCGGTACGCGATGGCTGGGGGCGGTTTGCTTCTGCGCTAACCGCACACTCACCACCGACCCCAGGGTTAAAGACGAGGGGTAGGGCCCCTCCAGGCTGTATCGGGCACGCCAGCTCCGGCTTGCGGGGTCGGCAGCCCCGGCAATCTCTCTCAAGCTCACAGCAAGCTGTTCGCCATTGGGTAAAGGGACATAACCGCGCATGGACGGGTTACTGCCCTCTGGTAAAAAAACCTCGACTTCCAGCGATTGATCTTCGGCCAGAACGGCAAGGGTTTGTCCGACACCCACAACCTGGCCAGGTTCAACGATGACCTCAGTGACCACGCCTGCATGGGCGGCTTTCAGTTCCGCATACCCCAGGGCATTCTGAGCCTGCTGATTGCGTGCAGAAGCGGTTTGCACCTGGCTGCGCGCCTCACGCTCTGCCAACTCAAGGCGTTGCAGGGTTTGTTCGCTGACAAACTGATGCGCCACAAGTTGCTGCTGGCGCTGGAGTTCATTGGTGGCAATTGCCAGGGCCGCTTTTGCACGCTTAAGATCCACGGCGGCGACCCCTGCGGCTGCCACCAGGTCCCGTGTATCGAGCTTGAACAGTAAGTCGCCTTTTTCCACGCGCTGACCGGCATCGATATAACGATGCTGAATCCGACCGGCGATCTGAAAGGCCTGAGGAACTTCGTGGCGGCCTCGCAGGGTTCCTGAAAATCTCTGCGCTGTTGGGCCGGCGTCCTTTAGTTCAACTGTTTTTACCCAGGGGATAGGGGCGCGGGCATCTGGGGGCGGTTCCGAAGACTGCTGACAACCAGACAGCATGAGCAGCGAGATAAACAGGGTCAGCATACAGCGCATGGCAGGTGTCCCGATTGGCAAAATCCAGATTTGAGTATCAGCTCTCACGGTAGCCGGACAAAACAAGTTGCAGGATGGCATCGCGAACGGTTTCCCTCCGCTCCATAGGCAGAAAATGAGTCGCCTCGCCGAGGACATTTACGTCAGCCTCAGGCAGCAGGATCTGCAGGCGTTTTCGCGCGGCCGGCGAGAAGGTTGACCCGCGTTCCGCCGCCAGCACGATAACCGGGCACCGCAACTGACGAATACCGGGCCAGGGGTTGTGTTCGGTATGGGCAAAAGTGGTGCTCTCCCACTCCGGCGCACACGCCAACTGAACTTGATCTTCCTGCGGTTCGAAGGCGTGCTGGATATAGGCTTCCAGCCATGCTTCGGGCCAGGTCTTGAAGCCACCGCGGCCCCGATAGTTGTCCAACGCAGCAGCGTGCGAGTCGAATACCGGGCGCCGACGTGCGGCTCCGGCGGCCAGTGACAACCGATGTGACTGGCGTAGCAGCTTGGCCAGCCACAACCTCAGGCCCTGCCCCGGATCCATGATTACGGGTTCCGCCAGAATCAGGCCCAGCACTTTGTCTGGCCGTCGGGCAGCGGCCATGATGCTGGTGGTGGCCCCAATGGAGTGGCCGGCAAGCCAGACCGGCTCATCCAGGCTATCCAGCAGAGCGGTCATGTCGCGATAGTAGGTTTCCCAGCCCCGGAATGTCGAAAAGTTCGCCGCACCGGCGCTGGCCCCGTGCCCCCGCATGTCCCAGGCCAGGACATTGACGTCCGTGGCAAGCTCATCAAGGAGGGGGCGGTACAGGCGGCCATGGAAACCCGTTGCATGCGCCCAGTGCAACGTGGGGCGCGCTTTGGATTGCGGCCAGCGCCACAGGGCGATCTCCGCGCCATCCGGCGCCTGGAATTGGTCGCGTTCAGGGTTGTTGTGCTTATTGTCCATGAAGATCTGCTTCTTTGGCCGCCATTGTCGGGAGCAACAACTGAACCTGACCGCTGGCGATCGGCTTGCGCTTATCGCCCTGCCAGCAGGTCACCCGGACCAGGCTGCTCCGCCTGCCTTGCCGGACAATTTCGGCGCTGGCGAACGTCGATCGGGCCTGCGCGGAGCGGAGGTAGTTAATGTGGCTGTCGAGAATGCGTGGGCAACGTTTGTCTGTATCCTGGCGTTGCGCAGCGACCCGCGCGGTAAGCTCCATCAGGGCGCCAAGCACGCCGCCATGGAGAGCAGGTAGCATAAAGTTGCCAATCAGCGCTTCACGACACGGCATATGAACCACTAGACCTACATCGTCGCGTTGAACCTCAAGACCAAGGTGCCGTGCGTAGGGAGTGCGCTCCAGCAGGGCCTGCCAGTCGGAACATTCTTTCCCGCTTTCTTGCCCGCTTTCGGAAGGGCCTGAGATGGGTTGTGCCGAATCGCCAGTCGTACTCATGCGCCCTCCTTTTTTCGTCCACCGGCCTGAAATTGCTGGCCCTGGGTGTTGCGCATGAAGGTGGCGCTTGCCGTCGCTAACAGCTCACTGTCACTCTCGCTGAGGATGTCGCAATGGATGAACGCGACCTCGTCCGTTAAATGACGACAGGTGGCCACCGCTACCAGGGCACGGTCGCCGCTGGCAGGCCGCAGATAATCCATGCGCAGATCCAGCGTGGCAATGGGCATCAGCTCCAGGGCCCCCGCAAATACCGCCAGGCCTCCGGCGGAGTCTGCCAGTGAGTAGAGCACGCTGGTGCAGATTTCTTTTGTATCCTCTTCGGCGAACATCCATGGCTGTGGGGTCAGGCGCATACAGACCTGGCCCTTATCGACAGAGACAACCTGCATACCCAGATCCCTGCCGTGGGGAACCTGTTCGGTGAACTGCCACGCCGTCGTCACAGCGTCACTGTGCTGAGCTCTGTTCGACTCCGTCATCAGATCTGCCCACCCCGGTTTGCATTTCGCGCAGGGGTGGAAGTGGGGGGAAACAGCTGATTTTGATAGGTCATTGCCATGTCAGTTTCTTCCGAATAACATTGTTGCTGGATTTTGGTTGGTTAACCAACCAAATGTCAAGAATCTGTTGTGGCAAATGGCACGCCACCCGTGCGATGGCGCACCACCAATGCAATGAGTCAGGTGGTTGCCGCTCTGATGAACAAATAGCTGGCTTGCTGAGGAGATGTTTAAGCCATGGTTAACAGACAGATGACTCCTGCAAGCAAACTGGGCGACCAGGGCGACGTTTTGTCTAACGCAGCCCGGCTTTTTCGTGAGAAAGGCTTTGAAAGGACGTCGCTCAAGGAGATTGCCGAGGCCTGCAATATGCTGCCCGGAAGTCTGTATTATCGTTACAACAGCAAGGAAGCGCTGCTTGTCGAGCTGATGCGCCGGGGGGTGGACCTGGTTACCGCAGAGGTCGAGTCGGCTTACGCCAGTTCGGATGACCCGGTTGAACGGTTGCGTCTTTGTATCAACGCGCATCTGCGAGCCCTGTTGGTCGATTCGGACGCGGTTTACGTGCTGCTGTTTGAATGGCGAGCGCTGGGCCCGGAGGCCCGCGAGGAAATCATCGAACTGCGTGACCAGTACGAGTCCTTGTGGGCCGATATCCTCGAAACGATGATTGCACAGGGCGTGATCCGGAAGAATGTTGACGGCCGTTTGCTCCGCCTGATCGGCCTTGGGGCGCTCAACTGGGTTGCAACCTGGTTCGACCCGAACGGGGCTCATTCACTCGACGCCATTGGCGACTTGATCTGGCAGATCGCGATGGACGGTGTGATCAATAAAGGGGGGCAGGCATAGGTTCTGGCTTCACAAACGCAAGCAAGTAGCCTCTGTTTATGATCGCTAATCATGCGGATGCACGGTTTGTCATCTGACATTTTGCCTGAACTGCTCAGGCGACTGGTCAAACCAGCGCTTGAAGGCGCGTCTGAAATTGGCAATGTCGTGATAGTTCATCAACGCGGAAATGGCCTCGATTGACAGTTGGCTTTCACGCAAATAGGTCGCTGCCTGCTGGGACAGAATCTCGTCGCGAACTTTCCGAAAACCGCTGCGTTCCTGCTTGAGTTTGCGTGCCAGAGTGCGTTTGCTCATGAACAACGAGGCCGCTGCTTCGTCTTCACTGAGCGTTCCGGGCGGTCGGGACAACATCATCATCTTCAGCTGGGTCTGATAGCTCGGTTGATCCGACTGAAGTTGCACAAGCATCGATTCACACTGTTGCAAGGCCAGACGATAGTTTTCGTGATTGGCGGACGCATTCGGTTCCCGACACAATGACATCGGCAACGTAAGTTTTACCTGATCGCAATCATAGTGAATCTGCCCGGATAAAAAATCGGCATACATTGCCTTATACTTTGGTTCAGGATGAGCGAAGTATATTTCAGCCTCATGCAAAGGGCGACCAATTATAAATTCGCCAAATTCAAAAAGGGCCTTAATCATCGCATCCGACAGGCACTGCTGTATGTCATCGTCCAGCGACTCCTGATAGTCCAGAATACACTCCAGGCGCTCGTTGACTTGCTGCAAATGCAGGTGGATGAAGCTAGCACGCGTGGGCAGAAAAGTATGAATCGCCTGCAGCGCAGTGAGAAAGTCGGGGCTGCTGTAAGCAACGAACCCCATTGCTCCATGGGTTGCCGGTGTCAGTCGCTTGCCGAGCCGCAACCCGAATTCCGGCAGGCCGGACAAGTCCAGTGCGTTGCGCAGAATCCGCATCTGCTGAGCTGCGGTAAGCAGGCTTTCCTCACTCAATAATTGCGCCACACCAAGCCCGGTGCCGAGCAGCAGACGTGGCAGTTGTTTGGCTGTTAAATCAAGCTCACGCGCAATTAGCCGTGAGTAATTCGATGGAATACCTGGACCGGTTTTTGCAAATCACCCGCCTTCTGCGTCGTCATCATTGATCATCTCCGTCCTGAACGACCACTATTTTGTCTTTAAATGACTCTATGTTGTCAAGAAATGACCTGACAGAAGTATCGCCAGACAGCCAATATCTATCGGTGAATACTACGGGCAGGAGAACAACAATGGGTAAGATTACTTTTATAGAACATGATCAAACTAAACATGTCGCTGAGTTCAAAACTGGTTCCTCGGTAATGCAAATCGCCGTTGACAATCTGATCCCCGGTATTGACGGGGACTGCGGGGGGGAATGTGCCTGTGGCACCTGCCACGTCATCGTCTCGGACGATTGGTTCAGAAAGACAGGTACGCCTGGTGGTGAGGAAGAGCAAATGCTGTCAATGACCCCGGAGCGGGAGAGCACTTCGCGCCTGGGCTGCCAGGTGGTCATTACTGATGAAATGGACGGCATGACCGTGCATTTACCCGAGTTCCAGATGTGAACATAGGAGGACGCATGCCAACACTGTCTAAAACATTTGACGACATTCAATCCCGAGTGATCAATGCTACCTCCAGGGTGGTACCGATGCACAGGCAGATCCAGGGGCTGAAACTGTTAATGAGCGCCAAGAAGAAGGCCTTCGGCCCACGCCGGCCGGTGCCCGAATTTGTTGAATCAGTCATCCCGGACGTTAACACGCTGGCCCTTGAGGACATCGATGTCAGCAATCCATTTTTGTATCGGCAGGATCAGTGGCGCGCCTATTTCAAACGGTTGCGCGATGAGGCTCCGGCGCATTACCAGAAGAACAGCCCCTTCGGCCCCTTTTGGTCGGTGACTCGCTTTGAGGACATCATGTTCGTAGACAAGAGTCACGACCTGTTTTCCGCCGAGCCGCAAATCATATTAGGCGACCCTCCAGAGGGGCTGTCGGTGGAAATGTTCATAGCCATGGATCCGCCAAAACACGATGTGCAGCGCAGCTCGGTTCAAGGCGTGGTGGCACCGAAGAACCTGAAGGAAATGGAGGAGCTGATCCGATCGCGTACCGGCGATGTGCTTGACAGCCTGCCTCTGGGCCAGCCCTTCAACTGGGTGCCCACTGTATCGAAGGAACTCACCGGTCGCATGCTCGCAACCCTTCTGGATTTTCCTTACGAGGAACGTCACAAGCTGGTTGAGTGGTCGGATCGGATGGCCGGGCAGCATCGGCAACCGGCGGCGAGTATGCCGAAGAAGAGATCATGTTTGACGACGCGGCTGACATGGCCTGGTCCTTCTCCAGGCTCTGGAGGGATAAGGAAGCGCGCCGCGCGGCGGGCGAAGAGCCCGGTTTCGATTTGATCAGCCTGCTACAGAGCAACGACGACACCAAAGATCTGATCAATCGCCCGATGGAGTTTATCGGCAATCTGACGCTGCTTATCGTTGGCGGCAATGATACCACTCGCAACTCAATGAGTGGTGGCCTGGTGGCCATGAACGAATTCCCAAAGGAGTTCGAAAAACTGAAGGCAAAACCGGAACTGATTCCGAACATGGTGTCGGAAATCATCCGCTGGCAAACGCCGCTGGCCTATATGCGCCGAGTCGCCAAGCAAGATGTTGAGCTGGGCGGCCAGACCATCAAAAAGGGCGATCGCGTTGTGATGTGGTACGCCTCGGGCAACCGTGACGAGCGCAAGTTCGAGGACCC
>NZ_CP034142.1:4200000-4473318 GCF_003994855.1 Marinobacter sp. NP-4(2019) | reverse complement strand
GTTGTAGACGAAGAACAGGTTGCTTCTGGGCCAGGGCGACATGTTGGCATTGGAAGCGTGCAGGGTGTTGCACTCGAAAATGATCAACGAGCCCGCCGGGCCGGTGGGCGCCTTGATACCATGGCGGTCGATCATGCGGTCCAGCTCCTGGTCACTGGGCACGCCAAGTTCCTGCTTTTTCAGGGAAGACTTGTAGTTGTCTTCAGGCGTCCGACCGACGCAGGGAATAAAGGTCTTGTGGGAGCCCGGCACCAGCATCAGTGGGCCGTTAAAGGGGGTGTTGTCGGTCAACGCGATGGAAAAGCTGACGGAGCGCATACGCGGCATGCCGTCTTCAGCGTGCCAGGTTTCAAAGTCTGAGTGCCAGTCGAACCCTTTGCCGTGGAACCCCGGCTTGAAGTTGATACGGGACTGGTGGATGTAGGCCTCACTGCCCAGCAGCTGGTGCACCATGTCGAGAATCCTGGGATCCCGGGTGAGCTTGTCGAAACGATCCGAGAGCTCATGAATCCCGAAGATGGAGCGGATCTCCTGCTTGCCCGGTTCGGTGATGGTGCCTTCCGATTGCAGCACTGCCTCATCGTTCTCGTAGGCACGCAGGTCCTCGCGGAATTTTTCCACCGTGGCGGGATCAAGGAAATTGTTGAACACCAGGAAACCGTCCCGTTCGTACCGGGCCAGTTCGGTTTCACTCAACGGGCCATCGTACCGTTGGGTGCCGGAGCTGTGAATCACCGGATCCAGCCGCTCAAAGCTGGTCGTGGGTCGTTCCAGACGGGTTGGATAAAAGTCATCAGTACGAGTTTCCATAGTCGAACCTCCCTATCGTTCTACCGCACCGGTCCCCCGGATCGGGGGACCGTGCCATAAAATAATCTATTGATTCGTCAAGGAATTCCGCCTATATGGCGGGCATATACTAGGTAAGGGCAGTTCAGCCGGTTTCAACCGTCCGAAAGCATTTCTGTTTTTGTTGTTTTCCTTTCCTTAGGAGCATGACACGCAATCGGATTGACCAGGGTGCCGTGGAACTGGAGGTTGCCCGCCGGGTCCGCCAGGTCGATCATCTGTTGATTGTTGGCCAGTTGCAGGCGGTTCAGGCACGAGCGGGTGAATTCCGGCGCAAACAGGTCGTGGCGACGGAATTTGTCGGCCAGCTCCGGATGGGCCGCCTGATAGTCGTGAACACAGTCGGCCACCAGCTGCCAGAAACGGGATTCGGGTAAATCCCCCTGTTCATCAAGAATGGGTGCCATGAAGCGGAAAATGCAGTCGAACAGGTCGGTGAAGATCGACAGCACCTTGAGTTCCTCCGGTACCTCCACCTGCAACCGCCGAACCTCTTCCGAGAGCAGGATATCGGTGTTCATGATGGCCGCTTCCTCGGCGATATCCTTCATGATCGCCCGTACCGGCACGTGATTCTCCAGCACCAGGATCAGGTTTTCCCCATGGGGCATGAATACCAGGTCGTGGGCGTAGAAACAGTGCAGCAGCGGACTCATGTAACCATGCAGGAAGCGCCGGATCCAGCTTTCGGTATCCAGGCCAGAAGCTGAAATCAGCGCCGGCAACAGGGCATTGCCCTCGGCGTCGACGTGTAGCAGCCCGGCCATGGTCATCAGTTTCTGATTGTCCTTGAGTTGCGGAATCGGGCTTTCCCGCCACAGCGCCGACAACATCTTGCGGTAGGGGCTGTACTTGTCCACAGCCTCTTCGAAATGAGCATTGGTGTAGCCGATACCGGCCACTTCACGCAACAGGCTGAAGCCGGTGCTGGCCAGGTACGGATCCTGATTGACCAGATCGTAAAGGAATTCGTTAATCGCCGGTGTCGTACTCATGTAGTAGGGCGACAAGCCCCGCATGAAGCCCATATTGAGAATGGACAGTGCGGTCTTGACGTAGTGCCGGTGCGGCCGATCGGTGTTGAAGAAGGTGCGGATGGATTGCTGGGCGCGGTAGCGGTCCTGTCCTTCACCCAGATAGACCAGCTTTTCGGTGGCGATATCGGCTGCAAACACATGGGCGAGTTTGTTGAACCACTGCCAGGGGTGTACTGGCAACAGGTAGTAATCCTCCGGGTTCAGAGACTTTTGCTTGAGCAAGGTCATGAAGGCTTCGAACTGTTCGTCTCCCAGTTCCTCGCGAATCATGCCGTCGAAGCCCTGGTCTTCGCTGCTGGCGACGGTAGTACTGTCCTTATGCGCGGCCACCCAGATCAGCCGGATCGGTGCGCCGGCTTCCGGCGCGTAGGCCTGGTAGTCGCGGGCATCGAAGCCGATACGACCGTTGTTGGCGACGAAGCAGGGGTGACCTTCCATCATTGCGGATTCCAGCTGCTGGAAATCCGCATCTACCAGAGAGGTGACATCGAGTCCCGGGCGACGGTGTTTGTAGGCGCTGCCATAGAGGGTACTGGCGATCTCCTCCAGGTAAGTCGGTAGCATGGCGTCCTGGATTCCCAGGGTTTTCCGGAACTCAATGATGAAACGCATGGCGTCCACATCGGTTTGTTCGCCAGCCACCGTTTTGCGGATGGACGACGGATCGATGTGCCAGTGCTCCAGGGCGAGAACCTTGCCCAGAAAACGGTATTCGACGTCGGGGTTGTCGGCGACTACCCGATATTCCTGCCAGCCGTCCTGCTCTGACAGGGGTTCTGGCTGCAGGAGCTTTTCATGGGCAAACTCGCTGAGGGCTTTACGGACCAATAGTGTATTAACGTGTTGCCACAACTCCGGCTGCAGGTGATCGCAGGCCAGTGCGGGATTGTTGGTGAGGGACACGGTCCGGTCGGTGGTCATGTTGGATTCCTTGAGCAGTGAGTTGTTGGTCATGGCTTGCCGGAACTGCGCGTAGTCGCAGAACGCCAGGTGAGCCTGTTTATCAGGTAGCGAGATGACCCGGTCATACTGGAAACCGGCAAAGCGGTTCAGGTCATGGATGCGGTCGTTGCTGACATCCGGCTCAACAACAATGCGCCGGGCGTCGAGGGCTTCGAACAGGAAGCCCATGATCACGGTGAACACACCGCGGGTGAACCCGCGAATGGGTTGATCGGTGGGGGCGGTCAGAATGTGCATGCCCAGGTCACCGGATTGCACCGGGTAGTGGTCTGCCAGTGGTGACAGTTCTGGTTGATAGGTTTCCATCAGGAAAGCAGGCTGGCCATTGTGCAGGCCGATAAAAGCGTCGCCTTCGCCGGACGAACGCAGATTCCGGTAAAACTCGTCAAGCTGATCCGGTGACATGTCCTGCATGCCCCAGAAACGGGCATGATCGTCGCTGAGCCATCGATGGATCAGTGACAGATCGTCCGCCAATCGCAGGGGGCGAATGCGGAACTGACCCAGTGACGGCAGGCATTGTTCATAGTGATAGGTAACGTCGTTCATAATCATTCCCTGCTCAGGTGGACGGTAGTAACTGGCGCCGGGTGCGGTAGAACAGCGCGGCGTAGACGGCGGCCGTGAATACCAGGCCGGCGGCGGCGACGGCAAAGGGGATTTGCAGTCCCAATAGCCCCACGAGTCCGCCGGCGGATGAGGCCGCTGCCAGCACCCCCAGCTGCTGGAAGATATTGATTTTGCTGAAGTCAGTGGCGTAGGCCTCGGGGTGGCTCAGGGCAAACAGCAACTGATCCAGCTGAACGGTGACCTGGAACAGGGCCCAGCCAAACAGGCAGCGACCAGCCAGGATCAGCCACTCCTGATTCAGTCCCTGCAGGGCCAGGCCAACGCTTCCCAGCATCATGGCCGTCAGCAGACCCTCCCCTGGCGATCGGGTACGGCCGCTGCGGGCGTTGAGCCATAACGCCAGGATCGCGATCCCGGCCGGAATGGCAAACACCAGCCCGGAAAGGATCTCTCCCGTGGTCGGGGTAACCGATTCCCAATAGCGAACGAAGAACGGGCGGGTGAGGTAGGCGCTGAAATAGAACAGGAACATCACCAGTCCCAGCTTGTAAATCACGGTCGAGGTGACCCGGCTCTTTTCGGGCGCTGCCTTTGACGGTTCCTCTGATTCAGGCCGGGAATCCGGGCGGCGAATGAGATAGAGACAGACACCGGTCTGGATGAAATCGCTGACCGCCATCACCAGGAACACCTGGCGGGGTTCAAACCACTGCAACACCACCCCACCGAGCACGGCACCGGCAATACCGCCAATGTGAACCACCACGGATAACAGGCCGATGGTATTGCCATGGTTATCCTGGCGTTCGGCCGCCATGATCATCGGGTAGACCAGCAGATAACTGCCCTTGAATACCAGCATGACCAGCGACAGAATCCAGAAGGACAGCGGGGTATCGGCCCAGTAGCAGAGGATACTCAGCCCACCAGCCGCCAGTTGTGTTGGAATCAGTAGCTGCAGTACCGGTATCCGCCGGGAGATCCTGGCCCACATCGGGAAGGCCAGAACGATGGTGAGGCAGCAGGCACTGAGGTAGAGCCCGATATGCCCGGGATCGGTGATGCCGAACACACTGGCGAAAAAATGCGGATAAAAGGGCAGCAACATGGAATCGCTGACCACCGCAGCGATGGTGATGGCAACCAGCCAATGTTTAACCGTCATAGCCATCTTACGCCGGCTCCATCGGTGAGCCGGTAGCTTGCATAACCCCATCGAATTCGGGGGCGCCGAATTGCTGGAAGGCAATGGCCTGCTCTATGGCGTAGGGTTCCCGTCCGGTCAGCTCGCGCAAGATCCAGGCATTGCGATAGCACGCCATACCCAGGTCGGGGGTGACAAAGCCATGGGTGTGCAATTCCGCATTCTGCACGAATATTTCCCGGCCCTGGTGATCAATGCTGTAGTTGCGTCCAACCGCAAACCGACCGCGGTTGTCACGGCGGAGTCGTCCCGCGATGCCCTTCAGGAAGTCGGGTTCCCGGTACTGGTAGCCGGTGGCCAGTACCAGACCGGCAGTGTTCAGAGAAAACGGCCGGTCCTGCTCCAGATGGCGGAACGTCAGCTCATGGTGCTTGCTGTTGCCGCAGAAACGGGCGGACTCCAAGCGGCTGTTGGTGAGCAGGTTGACAGGCACATCCGTTGCCAGTCGCTTGGTGTACAGCAGATCGAAGATATCGTTGATCAGATCGGTATTGATACCCTTGTAAAGATGCTTCTGATTGGTCACCAGATCATCTCGGGTTTCCGCTGGCAAATCGTGGAAATAGTCCACGTACTCGGGAGAGGTCATCTCCAGGGTCAGCTTGCTGTATTCCAGCGGGAAGAAGCGGGGGGACCGGGTGATCCAGTTCAGCTGATAGCCAAAGCGGTCGACGTCCTGCAGCAGGTCGTGGAATATCTCGGCAGCACTCTGCCCGCTTCCGAGCACGGTAATGGACGGCTGGGTCTGCAATTCCGATTTGTGGTCAAGGTACCCGGATGAATGGATGGCCGAGCCATCCAGATGTTCGCAGCAGGGTGGTACCGCCGGGCGCGGTCCGGTGCCCAGTACCAGACGGCGGGCGCGGAACCGCTGTTCATTGCCATTCCGGCTGCAGCGTGCTGTGACCACGTAATGGTTGGCGGTGTCATCGTAGTGGATGGCTTCCACGCGGGTGTTGAATCGGACGTTGCTCAATTGGCTGGCGGCCCACTGGCAGTACTGGTTGTACTCGCGGCGCAACAGGAAAAAGCTCTCGCGAATATAGAACGAATAAATGCGGCCCCGGGCCTTGAGATAATTGAGAAAACTGTAGGGGCTGGTGGGGTCCGCCAGGGTGACCAGGTCCGACAGGAACGGGGTTTGCAGCCGGGCGTTTTCCAGCATCATGCCCGGATGCCAGTCGAACTGGGGGTTTTCATCCAGCACCAGACCGCTCAGGTCCTCCAGCGGCTCGGCGAGGCAGGCCAGGCTCAGGTTAAAGGGGCCCAGACCGATGGCAATGAAATCAAGGGTGTTATCCGACATGGGCGACCTCCATCGGTTGTTGGGTGTAATCGGCTGTATGAGCGGAAAGAGCTTCAGCGCCGTGGCGCTTGATCAGGCGCAGGACCGCCTGGACATCCCGTATGTGGGTGTCGGGGTTAAGCAGGGTGAACTTCAGGTACTGCCGACCATGGACCCGGGTGGCGGCGACCAGGGCCTCACCGGAGCGCATCAACGCCTTGCGGATGGACTGGTTGAGCTGGTCCAGTGTGGCCTCACTCATGGCCATGTCAGGGCGGTAGCGGAACACCAGGGTACTGAGTTGGGGCTGGTGAAGGATCTCGATATCGTTGTCGGATAACAGCAGCAGGTAACCCTGGCGGGCCAGGTGGATGACCTTGTCGAAAGCCGAGCCAATCGCCTCGGGCCCAAGCGCACGTAGGGTCAGCCAGAGTTTGAGAGCATCGAAACGGCGGGTGGTCTGCAGGCTCTTGTCCACCAGATTGGGCGTGCCTTCCTGACGTTGGCAAAGGGGGTTCAGGTATTCGGCGTGCCAGGTGACACACCCGAGGGTGTGTTTATGGCGCACCAGCAAGGCGCTGCAACTGACCGGCTGCAGGAAAGATTTGTGGTAGTCGACGGTGACCGAGTCCGCCTGCTCGATGCCCTTCAGCAGGTGACGATGGCGGGAAGACGTCAGCAGGCCACAGCCATAGGCGGCATCCACATGAAGCCAGAGGCCTTCACGCCGGCTCAGTTCTGCGATCGGGGTAATTGGATCGATGCTGCCAAAATCAGTGGTGCCGGCGGTTGCCACCACCGCCATCGGCAGCAGTCCCTGTTCGCGGGTTGTCTCGATTGCATGCGTCAGGGCGGACAGGTCCATGCGATAGTAAGCATCACAGGGCACCGGGACCACGGCGTCATAACCCAGTCCCAGTAGCGCTGCGGCCTTCTGGATGCTGAAATGGCTGACTTCGGAGCAGAAGATGCGGAATCGGTGGGCGTCCGGATGCAGCCCCTGCTCCCGTGTGCTGTGCTGCCAGAAGTGTTGGGACAGGTTGTCCCGGGCCAGCAACATGGCCATCAGGTTGGACTGGGTGCCGCCGCTGGTAAACACCCCGTCAGCGTTGCGGTCGAACCCGATACGGTTGGCGGTCCAGTCAATCAACCGCTGTTCAATGAAGGTACCGCCGCCGCTCTGATCCCAGGTATCCACGGAGGTGTTGAATGATGCCTGGATAAGCTCTGCGGTGATCGCGGGAATGGTGACCGGGCAGTTGAGGTGAGCGGTATAGTGAGGGTGGTGGAAATAGACGGCGTCCTCCAGGTAGAGCCGGTCAAGCTCCGCGAGGGCTTCGTCCATGCCGTTGCAGGGCTGGTCCAGGTCCAACTGTTCGAACTGTTCGGCCAGTTCCCTGGGCAATATTCCGCTGAATGGTTGTTTGACCTTTTTCATCCGCGCCTCGATCAGGTCCAGCCCCTGGAGCAGGCTGCTGCGGTAATGCGTCAGGTTGGTGCTGTTGAACAGGAAATGATCGGTCTTGGCGCTGTCTGGCGACAACGGCGGTGTCACGGCAGTACTTGAAAATGCAGGGTGATCAGACATGGGCAGGATCGTCCGTTTGTTAATTTTACTAACAGGTGATTTATCAAACGATAAATAAGGTGCGAATGATTCTCAATAACTTATTGATCAATGTCAATGTTGTTAAAGGCGACAGTTAACCTGTCAGTCGCTTCAGGTTGACGAAGATGTAAGGCGGGGAAGATAAAAAAGAGGAGCCGGGCGGCTCCTCTTTCAGGGCAAGATCCGGGAGGATCAGGCGGTAAAGCTCATGTCCTCTGCGTCCAGTTGCATCAGGTTCTTGCTGGGGCTGAGCATGCTGGTGGCGTGGGCCTGGGCGCGGGGCAGCAGGCGTTCGTAGTAGAATTCCGCAGTGGCCAGTTTGGCCTTGTAGAACTCCTCGGATTCGTCACCGCCGTTGTCCAGCTTGTCGGCAGCGACCGCCGCCTGACGGGCCCAGATGTAGGCCATGGACACATAACCGCTGTACATCAGGAAGTCGTGGGCGGCGGCGCTGACCACATCCCGGTCCTTGCGGGCCGCCAGCATGATGCGAACGGTCAGCAGGTTCCATTGTGCGGTGAGCTTCAGCAGTTCCACCGCGAATGGCCGCAGTCGCTTGTCGGTCAGGTGCTTGCGGGCGAAATTCGCGATGATCAGGGTGAACTCGCGTACCGCACCACCCTGGGTCATCAGCAGCACCTTGCGGCCCAGAAGATCCAGTGCCTGAATACCGGTGGTGCCTTCGTACAGGGTGGCGATGCGGGTATCACGGGCAATCTGCTCCATGCCGTGCTCGCGGATGTAACCGTGGCCGCCGAACACCTGCATGCCGATATTCGCCGCCTCGTTACCCAACTCGGTCAGGAAGCCCTTGAGGATCGGTGTCAGGAAACCGAGTTTGTCGTCGTATTTCGCGGCTTTCTTCTCATCGCCTTCTGAGTGCCCCTCCACCATGTGATCGGCCACCCTGGCGGCGTAGTACAGCATCCCGCGTCCACCCTCGGCGATGGCTTTCTGGGTCAGCAGCATGCGACGTACGTCGGCGTGGTGAATCAGCGCGTCGGCCACGTGTTCGGGGTCTTTCTTGCCGGACAGCGCACGCATCGAGCGGCGTTCCTTGGCGTAGTCCAGGGCCCACTGATAGGACAGCTCAGCCGGACCGACACCCTGGATGGCGGTACCGATGCGGGCGGTGTTCATGAAGGTGAACATGCAGTTCAGACCTTCGTTTTCCGGACCGATCAGGAATCCGGTGGCTTCGTCAAAATTCATCACACAGGTGGCGGATGCCTTGATACCCATTTTCTTTTCCAGGCTGCCGCAGTTCACGCCGTTGCGCTCGCCGATACCGCCGTTGCCGTCCGGCAGGAACTTGGGAACGATAAACAGGCTGATCCCCTTGGTGCCCTTGGGTGCATCCGGCAGCCGTGCCAGCACAATGTGGACAATGTTCTCGGTCAGATCGTGGTCACCGGAGGAGATGAAAATCTTGGTACCAGTGAGCTTGTAGCTGCCATCGGCCTGGGGTTCCGCTTTGGTTTTGACCTGGCCCAGGTCGGTACCGCACTGGGGTTCCGTCAGACACATGGTGCCGCCCCAGGTGCCTTCCGTCAGTGGTACCAGGTAGGTTTGTTTCTGATCCTCGGAGCCATGCAGGTAAATGGTATTCATGGCGCCCAGGGACAGGCCCGGGTACATCGAGAACGGCCAGTTGGCGGTGCCCATCATTTCCTGTTTCAGCAGACCCATGGAAGCGGGCAGGCCCTGACCGCCGTACTCTTCCGGTGCGGACAGTCCCTGCCAGCCACCCATGGCGTACTGCTCGTAGGCTTCCTTGTAGCCCTTCGGCGTGGTGACCACACCGTCTGCCAGCTTACAGCCTTCTTCGTCACCGGGCTGATACAGCGGACTGAGCACTTCCTCGCAGAATTTTCCGCACTCACTGAGGATCGCCTCAACAATGTCCGGGGTGGCGTTTTCGCCGCTTCTCAGCGACGCGTAGTGACCGGGGTAGTCAAACACATCGTTGAGCAGAAATTTCATGTCGCGCAGGGGCGCCTTGTAAACCGGCATAACAGTACCTCTGTCCTGTAAGGGAAATCGGGTGGAAGGCAACGGGCCCTCCGATGACAAATGTTTTACGGCATTCAAACAGGTGTTCCATTGACGAAAACCGCCAGCCCGCCTGTCAGAAAAGACAATTGGCTGAAATGACGATATCGGAACCGGGGGCAGATGAAGGGTTGATCGAAAACCTGGCTGTGGGCGTATTCCCCGGAAGTGGTGTGTCAGTGAATTCTGCTTCGGGAGTGTAAAAGTCATGCAAATACCCAGACCTTCCGCTACACAGGCTGGCCTGCGATTACCCTTGTGGTTATTGTTGACAGTGATTCTGGCTGGATGCGCCGGGCCGACCCTGGACGACTACGGCGACCGCCATCCACAACTGGTTCCCGACCGTTTCTTTGATGGCGAACTTTCCGCGCAAGGCGTGGTCAAGGATTGGTCGGGGAAGGTTATCCGGACGTTCGATGCCGATATCGATGCCAGCTGGGATGCCCGGGGTGTGGGCACGCTGGACGAAGTATTTCGCTTCGACGACGGTGAAGTGCAGACCCGGACCTGGACGCTGACACCTTCCGATGCCGGCTATCACGCCGATGCCGGAGACGTGGTGGAGCCGGGTACCATGCGATGGCAGGGCAATGCCATCCACATGAATTACGTATTACGTGTGTCATATGGCGATGGCACCATCGACGTCCGCATGGACGACTGGATGTATCTGGTGACACCGGACACTCTCATCAACCAGACCACCATGAGTAAATGGGGCGTGGATGTGGGAGAGGTGGTGTTGGTGATTACCAAAAACGACAACGACTGACTGAGAGACTTATGCTGAAGCAATGGCTGATCGCGCTGGTTCTGGTGGCTTTAGCAGTCGGTGGGGCCTTCGGCTACCGTTATTTTGACCAGAGCCCGGATGGCGGTGATCAGCGGATTCGCCCGGCGAGTGTGGTCAATACCACCACACCAAGCCAGGAAACTGTCCGGGATCGGGTTAATGCGGTGGGCAGCCTGAAAGCACAGGAAGCCGTTGAATTGACCACCGAGGTCAGTGGCCGCGTGGTGGAGCTGAACCTGCGCAGTGGCCAGCGTGTGGAGCAGGGCGAGTTGCTGCTTCGCCTGGATGATCGCCAGGCACGGGCGGATGTGCGTGTGTCCGAGGCGCAGGTGGCAGATGCCCGGCGCCAGTATGAGCGGGCCCGCAGCCTGCGTTCCAACAACAGTATTTCGCAGTCCCAGGTGGATGAATTGCGAACCACCCTGGAGGTGGCGCAGGCTCAACTGGAAGCTGCACGAACCCGTCTGGATAACCACCGCATCACGGCGCCGTTCACCGGCGTGGTGGGGCTCAGCGATATCAGCATGGGCGCTTACCTCGAATCCGGTACCACCGTTGCCACCCTGGACGCCACCGATCGCATGGAGCTGGGTTTTGCCATTCCCGAACGCTTCCTGGGACAGGTGAGTCTCGGGCAACCGGTTCTGGGCCGCTCCCCCGCCTTCCCGGAAGACAACTTCAGCGGCGAACTGGTGGAACTGGGCACCCGCATCAGCGAACTCAGCCGCACCCTGCCGGTGCGGGCACTGATTGATAATCCCGATGGCAAGCTCCGGCCCGGCCAGTTCATGTCGGCCAGCCTGACCCTGCGTGAGCGCGAGGCCCTGGTGATTCCGGAGCAGGCGGTACTGATGCGCGGTGCTGACAAGTATGTGTTTATTGCCGAGGATGGCAAGGCGCGTCGGGTGTCCGTCATTCTTGGTGCCCGGCAGCCGGGCTGGGTGGAAGTGGTGGATGGACTGGCCGCGGATGATCCGGTCATTATCACCGGTCAGGACCGGCTCAGCAGTGGCGACCGTATCGAAGTGGTGGACGACGACAAGGCGATTCCGGATAACCGCTTTGCCACATCGCTGGAGTCATAAGCGATGATTCTGTCCGATGTATCGATCAAGCGCCCGGTTTTTGCCACCGTTCTCAGCCTGTTGATCCTGGTATTTGGCCTGGCCGCCCTGCTGGGGCTGCCGGTACGGGAGTATCCGGATATCGATCCACCGGTGGTGTCGATCTCCACCGACTACACCGGCGCCGCCGCCGAAGTGGTGGATACCCAGATCACCCAGGTGATTGAGGGCGCGATCAGCGGTATCGAGGGCATTCGCTCCATCGAGTCCAGTACCGAGCAGGGTGAATCCCGCACCAGCATCGAATTTAATACCTCCCGCAATGTCGACATCGCCGCCAACGATGTTCGCGACGCGGTGTCCCGTATCAGCAATGAACTCCCCGATGAAGCGGATCCGCCGGTGGTGAGCAAGGCCGATTCCGATGCCCGTCCGATGATGTGGATCACGCTCCGCAGTGATGTCTGGGACAGCGCGGAGCTGAGTGATTTCGCCGATCGGGTGCTGGCGGACCGGCTCTCGGTACTGGACGGTGTGGCGGATGTGCGTATTGGCGGTGAGCGCCGCTACGCCATTCGCGTCTGGCTGGACCGGGAACGGTTGGCGGCCCGTGACATTACCGTGGCCGAGGTCGAGCGCGCGTTGCGTGCCAACAACGTTGAATTGCCGGCCGGTTCGGTGGAATCCTCCACCCGCGACTTCACCGTCAGAGCGGAAGGTCGGTTGTCCACTGTGGAAGAATTCCGCGAACTGGTGATCCGCCGCGACGGCAATGACCTGCTGCGCCTGGGCGAGGTGGCCAACGTCCAGATGGGCGTGGAATCCGATACCAGCCGTCTGCGGGCCAATGGCCTGACTGCCATCGGTATGGGGGTGATCCGCCAGTCCAAGGCCAACACCGTGGCGGTGTCGGACCGCGTGCAGGAGGAACTGGAGAACATCCGCAAGACCCTGCCGCCGGAAGTCACCATTGCCGAAAGCTACGACGAATCCATCTTTATCCGCGCCTCCATCAAGGAGGTGATGATCACCCTGGCCATCGCGGTATCGCTGGTGATCCTGGTGATCTTCGTGTTCCTGCGGTCCTGGCGGGCGACACTGATTCCGGCCGTGACCATCCCGGTGGCGGTGATCGGTGCCTTCATCGGCCTTGGCGCCCTGGGTTTTTCCATCAACGTGCTGACCCTGCTGGCGGTGATCCTCGCCATCGGTCTGGTGGTGGACGATGCCATCGTCATGCTCGAGAACATCCAGCGTCGTATTGATGACGGCGAGCCGCCGTTGCTGGCGTCCTACCGTGGTGCCAAGCAGGTGGCGTTTGCGGTCATAGCCACCACCCTCACGCTTGTCGCGGTGTTTGTCCCCATCTCGTTTATGGGCGGCAATATTGGCCGTCTGTTTGCGGAATTCGGCTTTACCCTGGCGGCGGCTGTGGTGGTGTCCAGCCTGGTGGCGCTGACACTGGCACCGATGCTGTGTTCCAAGTGGTTGAAACACAGCCCGGAAACCGAAGAGGGCCACCGGCTCTGGAGTGCCACCGAGAAGGTGCTCAATGGCCTGACCCACGGTTATGAGCGTATGCTGCGATTCTCCCTGCGGCAGCCGGGATTGCTGCTCGGCCTCGGGTTGGTGGGCGTTGTGCTGATTGCGGTGGTGTTTCCCAAACTGCCCCAGGAACTGGCGCCGATTGAAGATCGGGGCGTGATTATCATGCCGGTCAGCGCCCCCCGCGGCTCAACCGTGGAGTACACCGATCACCACGTCGGGAAGGCCGAAGAGTTCCTGCTGCCTTACCTGGAAGACGGCACGGCCAATCGCCTGCTGTCCATCGTCGGATTCCGTAATGAGGCGGACAATGGCTTCATGATCATGGGCCTGGCGCCCTGGGAAGATCGTGACATCAAGCAGCAACAGGTCACCAACGAGCTCCGTGGCAAGCTGTCGAGCATTCCCGGTATCCGCGCCGTGGCGGTGAACCCGCCTGGTCTGGGCCAGCGGGGGTTCAACCAGCCGGTGGAAATCGTGGTTGGCGGCCCGGACTATGAATCGGTGCAGGCCTGGAGTGAGGAACTGCTGGAGCGGGCTAAAGAGAATCCCAACCTGCTGAACCTGGAGACTGATTTTGAACTGACCCGGCCGGAGTTGCGGGTGAACATCGACCGTGAACGGGCGGCGGACCTGGATATCACGGTGGAGGATGTCGGGCTGACCCTGCAGACCATGCTGGCGTCCCGTCAGGTGACCACCTATGTCGATCGCGGCCGTGAATACGACGTCATTGTGCAGGCAGCGGACGCCGACCGCGCCACGCCCGAAGATCTCGGCCAGGTCTTTCTCCGTCCCCGTGAAGGTGGCGCGTTGATCCCCATGGAGGCCCTGGTGTCAGTGCGTGAAATCGGTGCCAACCCCGATCTGAGACGGATCGACCGCTTGCCGGCGGTGGTGATCAGCGGTTCCCTGGCCGACGGTTACGATCTGGGGTCGGCGCTGGAGTACCTGAACAACCTGGCTGTGGATAACCTGCCCCCGGAGGCCCGGATCAGCTACAAGGGGCTCAGCCGCGAATTTCAGGATTCGTCTGCCGCGATCTATATGACCTTCGGGCTGGCGTTCATCATTGTGTTCCTGGTGCTGGCGGCGCAGTTCGAGAGCTGGATTCACCCGCTGATTATCATGCTGTCGGTACCGCTGGCGGTGACCGGCGCATTGTTTGCCCTGTTCTGGGCCGGTATCAGCCTGAACATATACAGTCAGATTGGTATCGTCATGCTGCTGGGACTGATGGCCAAGAACGGCATCCTGATCGTGGAGTTCGCTAACCAGCTCCGGGACAAGGGCTACGATGTGCGGGATGCCATACTGGAGGGGGCCAGCCTGCGGTTCCGTCCGGTGTTGATGACCACCATTTCCACGGTGTTTGGTGCGATACCGCTGGTGCTCGCCACCGGCGCCGGTGCGGAAAGCCGTGCCTCCATTGGCGTGGTGATTCTGGGTGGGCTGGTGTTCGCCACTACACTGACCCTGTTCATCATTCCGGTGCTGTACAACTTGTTGGCAGGTTTCGCCAAGTCCACCAACGCGGTGGCGGTGGAGCTGGAGAGACAGGCCGGCCAGTCCGGTGGCGGGCAGGGGCTGGCGACGGCGCCTCAGAAACGCGCGGATGATTTCTGACGGCAACAGCGATGAGATAGCCACTCCTTGTGGATAAAAGGTTGAATAAGCTACGGACAAACTTTGGATGGATAAAAAATAGTTCAATAAAAACAGTGCACTAATGGATTATTTGAGGCTTCTGGTAAGTGCTCTTCCATGTGGATAACTTTCTTGAAAACTTTTGTGAGAAGAGTTTCCCAAGCCTCTGAAAATATAACGGTTTTTATTTGGCTTATGTCCCAACAGGCACATAACGTGGCCTCTTCGGCATGGTCAGGCCGCGCGTCGGTTTTCATTGTGAGTGGGTCTGGTTAAAATTTGCACATTCTGACTGCAATTTTTGGGGCAAGACGTTATACTCCCCGCCCTGTTTTTATCCCCCGATTGCCGAGGTGAACTGTGGACTTTCCGAGCCGTTTCGATGTCATTGTCATTGGTGGTGGCCATGCCGGTACCGAGGCCGCGCTGGCGGCTGCACGCATGGGTTCGCAAACCCTGCTGCTGACCCACAACATTGAAACCCTGGGGCAGATGTCCTGCAATCCGGCCATTGGCGGTATTGGCAAGAGTCATCTGGTCAAGGAAATCGATGCCCTGGGCGGCGCCATGGCCGAGGCCACGGATCAGGCCGGTATCCAGTTCCGTGTGCTCAACAGCCGCAAAGGTCCGGCGGTCCGTGCCACCCGTGCCCAGGCGGATCGGGTGCTGTACAAGGCGGCCATCCGCCATACCCTGGAAAACCAGCCCAATCTGACCCTATTCCAGCAGGCGGCGGACGACCTGATTGTGGAAAACGATCAGGTCACCGGCGTGGTCACCCAGACCGGTATCCGCTTTAACGCCCGCACCGTCGTGCTGACCACCGGTACCTTCCTGGGTGGGGTTATCCACATCGGCATGCAGCAGCATTCCGGCGGCCGCGCTGGCGATGCCCCGGCCAACGCCCTGGCCAAGCGCCTGCGGGAACTGCCGTTCAATGTGGGTCGCCTGAAGACCGGTACCCCACCACGGATCGACGCCCGGTCGGTGGATTTCTCGGTGATGCAGGAGCAGTGGGGGGATGATCCCACGCCGGTCATGTCGTTCATTGGCAGCCGTAACCAGCATCCCGAGCAGGTGTGCTGTTATGTCACCCGTACCACCGAGCAGACCCACGACATCATCCGCAGCGGTTTCGATCGTTCGCCGATGTTTGCCGGCAATATCGAGGGGATTGGTCCCCGCTACTGCCCGTCCATCGAGGACAAGGTCAACCGTTTTGCCGACAAGGATTCCCACCAGATCTTTGTGGAGCCGGAAGGGCTGACCACCAACGAGCTCTATCCCAATGGCATTTCCACCAGCCTGCCGTTTGATATCCAATTGGCGGCGGTGCGTTCCATCCCGGGGTTCGAGAATGCCCACATCACCCGGCCCGGTTACGCCATTGAGTATGATTTCCTGAATCCCCAGGATCTGCGCCACACCCTGGAAACCAAATTTATCCAGGGTCTGTACTTTGCCGGTCAGATCAATGGCACCACCGGTTATGAAGAAGCCGGTGCCCAGGGCCTGCTGGCGGGTATCAACGCCGCGCTGAAAGCCCAGGAGAAAGACCAGTGGTATCCGCGCCGTGACGAGGCCTACCTGGGCGTACTGGTGGACGACCTGATTACCATGGGTACCTCCGAGCCCTATCGCATGTTCACCAGCCGCGCCGAATACCGGCTGATCCTGCGCGAAGACAACGCCGACCTGCGCCTGACCGAAACCGGTCGCAAGCTGGGCCTGGTGAATGACGACCGCTGGCAGAAGTTCAATGACAAGCGCGAAGCCATTGCCAGCGAACGCAGCCGCCTGGAAGCCACCCGGATTCACCCGAATACCGACGCCGGTGAGCGGGCCAACGGCTTCCTCAAACAGCCTATGACCCGCGACCAGTCGCTGGCGGAACTGCTTCGTCGTCCCGAGATTGGCTACAAGCACGTGGCCGAGATCGGTGCAGCACAGGCGGAGGACCCGGTGGTGGCCGACCAGGTGGAAATCGAGATCAAGTACGAGGGTTACATTTCCCGCCAGACCGATGAGATCGAGCGCCTGCGCCGCAACGAGAACACCGCGTTGCCGGTGGACCTGGACTACGACGCCATTGGCGGGCTGTCCAACGAGATCAAGCAGAAGCTCAAGACCGTGCGGCCGGAAACCGTGGCCCAGGCTTCCCGTATCCAGGGCGTGACCCCGGCGGCCATATCCCAGTTGCTGGTGCATCTGAAAAAGCGCGACCTGTTGCGCAAGCAATCGGCCTGAATTGCGATCATGAGTGACGCACTCTGGCAACGCCAGCTCGAGGACGGGCTGGCCGACATGGGGATAGTTCTCAGCGCCCACCAGCAACAGCAGTTGCTGGCTTTCCTGGCGCTGTTGAACAAATGGAACCGTGCCTACAATCTCACCGCGGTGCGTGACCCCCGGGAAATGGTCTCACGCCAGTTGCTCGATAGCCTGAGCATCCTGCCGTATGTCACCACCGAGCACCTGCTGGATGTGGGCGCCGGCGGTGGACTGCCCGGGATTCCCCTGGCCATCGCCCTGCCGGACAAGCGGTTTACCCTGCTCGACAGCAACAGCAAGAAAACCCGGTTCCTGACCCAGTGTGTGCTGGAACTGGACCTGGACAATGTTGACGTGATTCACGGACGGGCGGAAAGCTGCGGTCCCGATCTCCGTTTCAGCCAGATCAGCAGTCGGGCCTTTACCGCACTGGAGAACCTGGTGACCTGGTGCGGTGATGTGTTGGCAAATGACGGCGAGTTCCTTGCCATGAAAGGCCAGTTTCCGGATGATGAGGTAGCTGCGCTTCCGGCCGGATGGCAGGTAAAATCCCGTCATCCGTTGACGGTACCCGCCTCAGACGGCGAACGGCACCTGCTGGTGATCAGCCGGACGGGGCAACCCCAGTAATCCAGTATCAAGGAGGCAAGACATGGCGCGCGTGATTGCAGTGACCAATCAGAAGGGCGGTGTGGGTAAAACCACCACCTGCGTTAATCTTGCCGCCTCCCTGGCTGCGACCAAGCGTCGGGTCTTGCTGGTGGATATGGATCCCCAGGGCAATGCCACCATGGGCAGTGGCGTGGATAAGAATGCCCTGGAACTGTCGGGTTACGACATGCTCACCAAGCGTGCCAGTGCTGCCGAAGTGATCTTTCTGGCCGAGGCGTCCGGTTTTGATCTGTTGCCCGCCAACGGCGACCTGACCGCAGCGGAAGTGGAACTGATGAACGAGATCGGCCGCGAACACCGCCTGCGTCTGGCCCTCAATACCGTTCGTGACAACTACGATTACATCCTGATTGACTGCCCGCCGTCACTGAGCCTGCTGACCGTCAATGCCCTGTCCGCCGCGGATACCGTGTTGATTCCCATGCAGTGTGAGTATTATGCCCTGGAAGGTCTGGCAGCTTTGATGAATACCGTCGAGCAGATCCAGGAAACGGTGAACCCCAATCTGCAGATCGAAGGTATCCTGCGCACCATGTACGATCCGCGCAACAGCCTGACGCTGGATGTATCCGGTCAGCTCAGCGAGTACTTCGGTGACAAGGTCTACCGGGCGGTGATTCCCCGCAATGTTCGCCTGGCGGAGGCGCCGAGTTATGGCGTACCGGCACTGAAATACGATCGCGCCTCCAAGGGTGCCGTGGCGTATCTGGCATTGGCCGGCGAAATGGTCCGGCGCCACAAAGCGCAAAAGACATCCACGGCCGTTGCCGTGTAAACTACCCCACCTTTGCACACTGATTTTCACCGGGAAGAATGACAAACACCATGGCGGCAAAGAAACGAGGACTGGGTGAACGCGGACTGGGTGCCCTGCTACAGGGTTCCAGGGTCAATCTGGGTCAGGAACTCCATGACCACGACGGTGAACTCCGTGAAGTGCCGATCGACCTGATCCAGCGTGGTCGTTACCAGCCCCGTCGTGATATGGACCCGGTGACTCTGCAGGAGCTGGCGGATTCCATTCGCCAGCAGGGTGTGATGCAACCGGTGGTGGTCCGTCCCATCGCCGAGGGACGCTACGAACTGATCGCCGGGGAGCGCCGCTGGCGCGCCACCCAGATGGCCGAACTGGACAGCATTCCCGCCATCATCCGCGACGTGCCGGACGAAGCCGCCATCGCGATGGCGCTGATCGAAAACATCCAGCGCGAAAATCTCAATCCCATCGAAGAAGCCTTTGCCCTGCAGCGTCTGCAGGACGAATTCGGCCTGACCCAGGCCCAGGTTGCGGAAGCGGTGGGCAAGAGCCGCACCACCATCACCAACCTGCTGCGGCTGATCGGTCTGACCGAAGACGTGCGCCTGATGCTGGAACACGGCGACCTGGAGATGGGGCACGGCCGCGCCATGCTGACACTCCAGCCGGAACAGCAGATGCAGGTGGCGAAACAGGTGGTGGCCAAGTCCCTGTCGGTTCGCCAGACCGAGGCGCTGGTCCGTCGCGTGCAACAGGAAACCCCGGACCGCAAGAAGCCAAAGGGCGAAGTGGACCCGAACATCCGCGCGCTGCAGGATGATCTGGCCGAGCGCCTGGGCGCCCGGGTGTTGATTGACCACGGCCAGAAAGGCAAGGGCAAGCTGGTAATTGCATACAGTTCCCTGGACGAGCTGGATGGGATTTTGGGCCATATCAAGTAAAGCGACCTATTTTTCTACACCTCTGGCCCACCTACGAAAGTATCTTTCTTAAATCGCACACAACATGTAGTGGTGAGTAACTGAGTAGGCGCCTATTTGTGTCGGAAAAGGCGTGAACTCTGGGATTCTGCCGTTTTTCGCGGGTTCGCGAGAGGGTGGGTTTTGTTGATTCGTGCACATTGAACACATATAATCTGCGGCGCTCGTATCGGTGTATTTGCTTGTTTTTTAAACTGCACCGGGCCAAGGCACCGTATTCACGGGAAAAATATGACGAAGACAGCTCCTGGCGGTATTGGCCGCCCGCCGATCGCACGATGGTTTGTAATAGAAAGTGTGGTACTTGTCTTCGTGAGCCTGGCGTTTCTTTTTCGTGGCCAGGTTTCCGGTTATTCAGCGCTTCTGGGCGGACTTATTTTTTTACTGCCCCACGGTTACTTTGCGCTCAAGGCATTCCGCTACTCCGGCGCGCGGTCTGCCAGGAAGATCATGAGTTCTTTTTACCAGGGTGAGGCCGGCAAGCTCATCCTGTGCGCCATCCTCTTCACGATGGTGTTCAAATGGATTCAGCCGCTTGATATAGCGGCACTTTTTTTAACATTTGCGATCATGCTGGTCACCAACTGGTTGACACCGCTTCTGGCGGGCAGCAATACGCAGCAAAGCTAACAGGACCTGGGAAACCGTTATGGCAGGAAGTGCATCCGAATATATCCAGCATCACCTCCAGAACCTTACATACGGTAAGCTGCCGGCAGGCTACGAGCGCGTAGCAGAGGATGGCACCGTTACAACGTTGAGCGAGTCCACCTGGACCCTGGCGAGAACCAGTGCTGAAGCTGGTGACATGGGCTTCTGGGCGGTTCACGTTGATTCTCTCGGCTGGGCCGTTGGTCTTGGCCTGATCTTCCTGATTCTCTTCCGTATGGCCGCCAAGCGCGTGACTTCGGGGCAGCCCGGCGGTCTTCAGAACTTCGTTGAAGTGATGATCGAGTTCGTCGACAACAGCGTGAAGGAAACCTTCCACGGCAAGAACAAGGTCATTGCCCCGCTGTCGCTGACCATCTTCTGCTGGGTGTTCCTGATGAACCTGATGGACCTGGTGCCGGTGGACTGGGTTCCCCGTCTGTTCTACCTGATGGGCGTTGATTACATGAAGATCGTTCCGACCACGGACGTCAACGTGACCCTGGGTATGTCCCTGTCGGTGTTTGCGCTGATCATCTACTACAGCGTGAAAGTCAAAGGTGTGGGCGGCTTCCTGGGTGAACTGACCCTGCACCCGTTCTCATCCGACAACCTGTTCCTGAAGATCCTGCTGATTCCGGTAAACCTGTTGCTGGAAGGCGTGAGCCTGCTGGCCAAGCCGATTTCACTGGCGCTGCGTCTGTTCGGTAACCTCTATGCCGGCGAGCTGATCTTTATCCTGATTGCACTGCTGCCGTTGTGGGCGCAGTGGACACTGTCTGTGCCCTGGGCGATCTTCCACATCCTGATCATTACCCTGCAGGCATTCATCTTTATGATGCTGACCATCGTGTACCTGAGCATGGCTCATGAGGACAACCACTGATCGGGCAGCGCTGAGCCGTAGTTTTAAACCCTTAACCCTTAAACTGAAAACCTAAACTGAAAACTGGGAGTTATCATGGAAACTGTAGTTGGAATGACCGCGATTGCCGTTGCACTGCTGATTGGCCTGGGTGCCCTGGGTACTGCGATTGGCTTTGGTATCCTCGGTGGCAAATTCCTGGAAGGCGCTGCGCGTCAGCCGGAAATGACCCCGATGCTGCAGGTTAAAATGTTCATCGTTGCAGGTCTGCTGGACGCCGTAACCATGATCGGTGTTGGTATCGCACTGTTCTTCACTTTCGCCAACCCGTTTGTCGGCCAGATCGCCGGTTAATCGAGTCGCCAGAGCCGGGGTTTCCACCCCGGTCAGATGATTCTTAACAAAACAGGCGAGAGGTGAAGACGTGAACATTAATTTGACGATGATTGGTCAAGCCATCGCGTTCTTTATCTTTGTCGTCTTCTGCATGAAGTATGTGTGGCCACCGATTATGGCCGCCCTGCAGGAGCGTCAAAAGAAGATCGCTGACGGACTGGCTGCCTCAGACCGCGCCACGCGCGATCTGGAACTGGCTCAGGAAAAGTCAGCTCAGGAACTGCGTGAAGCCAAGCAGCAAGCCGCCGGCCTTATTGAACAGGCCAACAAGCGCGCAGCCCAAATTGTGGAAGCATCCAAGGATGACGCCCGCAAGGAAGGCCAGAAGCTGATTGAGCAGGCCAAGGCCGAAATTGAACAGGAGCGCAATCAGGCTCGTGATGCTCTGCGTGCGGAAGTGGCCGCCATTGCAATCGCTGGTGCTGAGAAGATCCTGGAAACCTCTGTCGATGCCTCCAAGCACAACGAGATGTTGGAAAAACTGGCGGCAGAACTTTAAACGACGAGGTTCATCATGGCAGAACTGAGAACGCTGGCCCGTCCATACGCAAAAGCAGCATTTGCCGCCGCCCAGGAGCACGATCAACTGGCTGAGTGGTCCCAGGTGCTGACGGTTGCCGGACAGGTCACCGCGAACGAAGACATTCGACAGCTTCTCGCGAATCCGGAGCTGGAAGAGCAGAAGAAAGCCGATCTGATTCTCGAGGTCGCCGAAGACGGCGTCACCGAGCAGGTCCGCAACTTCTTTGCAGTGCTGGCAGAAAACCGTCGGCTGACTCTTCTGCCCGAGATTGCAGCGCTCTTCAACACGTACCGGGCTGATCTGGAGCGCACTGTTGGTATTGAAGTAACCGCAGCTTTCGAGCTGACGGAAGAACAGCAACAGCAGCTCGCCCAGGCGCTCTCCAGGAAACTCGAGCGGAAAGTGTCACTCGCAGCGTCAATGGACAAGTCTCTGATTGGCGGGGCGATCATTCGCACCGGCGATCTGGTCATTGACGCCTCTGTACGCGGAAAGCTGACCAAGCTGGCCGACGCTCTGGGCTCCTGATTTCAGCACAAGGTTTGAGGATATTGGCATGCAGCAACTGAATCCATCCGAGATCAGTGACATCATCAAGAAGAGAATCGAAAAGCTCGATATCTCTTCCGAAGCGAAAAACGAAGGTACGATCCTGTCGGTTTCCGACGGTATCGTACTGATCCACGGTCTTGCCGACGTCATGTACGGCGAGATGATTGAATTTGCCAACGGCACTTTCGGCATGGCTCTGAACCTGGAGCGTGATTCCGTAGGTGCGGTTGTTCTGGGTGACTACGAAGGTCTGGCAGAAGGCCAGAAGGTTCGTTGTACCGGTCGTATCCTGGAAGTTCCGGTGGGTCCGGAACTGATGGGCCGCGTTGTCGACGGTCTGGGTAACCCGATCGACGGCAAGGGTGATCTGGGCACGGACCTGACCTCTCCGGTCGAGAAAGTCGCACCTGGTGTAATCGCACGTCAGTCCGTTGACGAGCCGGTACAGACTGGTCTGAAAACCATCGACACCATGGTGCCGATTGGTCGTGGCCAGCGTGAGCTGATCATCGGTGACCGTCAGATCGGTAAGACCGCTGTCGCGATCGACGCGATCATCAACCAGAAAAACTCCGGCATCAAGTGTATCTACGTTGCCGTCGGTCAGAAGCAGTCTTCCATTGCCGCCGTTGTGCGCAAGCTGGAAGAGCATGGCGCCATGGACCACACCATCGTGGTTGCCGCCGGTGCTGCCGATCCTGCTTCCATGCAGTTCCTGGCGCCGTACGCCGGTACCTCCATGGGTGAATACTTCCGTGACCGTGGTGAAGACGCCCTGATCATCTATGATGATCTGTCCAAGCAGGCTGTGGCTTACCGCCAGATTTCCCTGCTGCTGCGTCGTCCGCCGGGTCGTGAAGCCTATCCGGGTGACGTATTCTACCTGCACTCCCGTTTGCTGGAGCGTGCCTCCCGTGTTAACGCGGATTACGTTGAGCAGATGACCAACGGCGAAGTCAAGGGCAAGACTGGTTCCCTGACCGCGCTGCCGATCATCGAGACTCAGGCCGGTGACGTTTCGGCGTTCGTACCGACCAACGTTATCTCGATCACCGACGGTCAGATCTTCCTGGAAACCAACCTGTTCAACTCCGGTATCCGTCCGGCGATGAACGCCGGTGTCTCCGTATCCCGGGTTGGTGGTTCCGCCCAGACCAAGATCATGAAGAAGCTCGGCGGTAACATCCGTCTGGCCCTGGCCCAGTATCGTGAATTGGCCGCTTTCGCCCAGTTCGCTTCCGATCTCGACGAAGCGACCCGTCAGCAGCTTGAGCACGGTCAGCGTGTTACGGAACTCATGAAGCAGAACCAGTACAGCCCGATGTCTGTGGCTGAAATGGGTACGGTTCTGTTTGCAGCCAACGAAGGCTTCCTGGACGACGTTGATGTCGACAAGGTGGTTAGCTTTGAAGCGCAGATGCTCGACTGGATGCGCTCCGAGCAGAAAGACCTCCTCGACAAGATCAACGAGAAAGGCGATTACAACGACGAAATCGCTGCCGGCCTGAAAGCTGCACTTGAGAAATTCAAGACCACTCAGAGCTGGTAATAAATGGGCCTGCAATGCGTTGCAGGCCGATTTTCGAGCAACGAGTGTCTAACTTGAGAAGGCAGTGAGTTATGGCCGTCGGCAAAGAAATACGTAACCAGATTTCAAGCATCAAGAGCACGCAAAAGATCACCAGCGCCATGGAAATGGTGGCGGCGAGCAAGATGCGCAAGGCTCAGGAACGCATGAAGGCGACTCGCCCTTATGCCGAAAAGATGCGTCAGGTTATCGGGCACATTGCCAAGGCAAACGTTCAGTACAAGCACCCATTTATGGTCGAGCGCGAAGTGAAGCGTGTGGGCTATATCGTGGTGTCGACTGACCGTGGCCTGTGTGGTGGTCTGAACATCAACCTGTTCAAAGCGCTTGTCCGTGACATGCGAGCGTGGAAAGAGAAAGGAGTAGAGGCTGATCTGTGCGCCATCGGACAGAAAGGTTCTTCTTTCTTCAAGAGCTACGGCGGGAACGTCGTTGCGGCGCTGACCCATCTGGGGGACAGCCCGAGCTCTGAAAAACTCATCGGCAACGTCAAAGTCATGCTGGATGCGTTCTCGGAAGGCAAGATCGATCGTCTGTATCTGGTCAGCAACGAGTTCGAAAATACCATGACGCAGACCCCGCAGGTCGAGCAGATTCTGCCGCTGCCTCCGGGGGATGACGAAGAAGAGATCAAGAACCAGTGGGATTATCTCTACGAGCCCGATGCCAGGCAGATCCTCGATGGCCTTCTGCCACGTTACATTGAATCCCAGGTGTACCAGGGTGTGGTAGAAAATCTGGCATGTGAACAGGCAGCCCGGATGATTGCCATGAAGAGCGCAACTGATAACGCCGGTGGCATCATCGACGAGCTTCAGTTGGCTTACAACAAGGCGCGTCAGGCAGCCATCACCCAAGAGATTTCGGAGATTGTGAGCGGCGCGGCTTCGGTCTGATCCCGCCAGCAATCCAACTGGTTTTATTGACTATCAAGATAACGAGGAACCGAGCATGAGTAGCGGACAAATCGTTCAGATCATTGGCGCGGTTATCGACGTGGAATTCCCACGTGACTCCGTACCCAACGTGTATGACGCACTGCTGCTTGAAGGTGGCGAAACAACTCTGGAAGTCCAGCAGCAGCTGGGTGACGGCATTGTTCGTACCATCGCGATGGGCAGCACCGAAGGCCTGAAGCGTGGCCTGAAAGCAGAGAATACCGGCAAGGCAATCTCCGTACCGGTTGGTACCCAGACCCTGGGCCGTATCATGGATGTTCTGGGTCGTCCGATCGACGAACAGGGCGACATCGGCGAGGAAGAGCGCTGGGCTATCCACCGCAAGGCGCCGGGCTACGCTGACCAGTCAGCCTCAGCCGACCTGCTGGAAACCGGCATCAAGGTTATCGACCTGATCTGCCCGTTCGCCAAGGGTGGTAAGGTTGGCCTGTTTGGTGGTGCCGGTGTTGGTAAGACCGTTAACATGATGGAACTTATCAACAACATTGCCAAAGAGCACTCCGGTCTGTCTGTATTCGCCGGCGTAGGTGAGCGTACCCGTGAGGGGAACGACTTCTACTACGAGATGAAAGAGTCCAACGTACTGGACAAGGTTGCGATGGTGTACGGGCAGATGAACGAGCCTCCCGGAAACCGTCTGCGTGTGGCCCTGACCGGTCTGACCATGGCCGAGAAGTTCCGTGACGAAGGTCGTGACGTTCTGTTGTTCGTCGACAACATCTATCGTTACACCCTGGCCGGTACCGAGGTGTCCGCACTGCTGGGCCGTATGCCGTCCGCGGTAGGTTACCAGCCGACTCTGGCCCAGGAGATGGGCGAGCTGCAGGAGCGTATCACCTCCACCAAGACTGGCTCCATCACGTCTATCCAGGCGGTCTACGTACCGGCGGATGACTTGACCGACCCGTCTCCGGCAACCACCTTCTCGCACCTGGATGCTACAGTAGTATTGAGCCGTGACATCGCCTCCAAGGGTATTTACCCGGCGATTGATCCGCTGGATTCCACCTCTCGTCAGCTGGATCCGCTGATCATCGGTCATGAGCACTACGAAGTGGCCCGTGGCGTGCAGACGAACCTGCAGCGCTACAAGGAACTGAAAGACATCATCGCCATTCTGGGTATGGACGAACTGTCAGAAGAAGACAAACTGACCGTAGCCCGTGCCCGTAAGATCGAGCGTTTTCTGTCCCAGCCGTTCCACGTTGCTGAAGTCTTCACTGGTTCCCCCGGTAAGTACGTTTCCCTGAAGGAAACCATCAGCAGCTTTAAGGGCATCCTTAACGGTGACTATGATGATATGCCCGAGCAGGCATTCTACATGGTTGGTACCATTGAGGAAGCGGTCGAGAAAGCGAAGGAAATGAAGAGCAAGGCGAAAGCTTAATCTGAGCCGAAGCATTTGTTTCCGGATCGATCAAAGAGGCAACTGACATGGGTATAACCGTGCATTGTGATGTGGTAAGTGCCGAAACAAAGATCTATTCCGGATTGGTGGAAATGCTGATCGCAGCGGGCTCTGAAGGTGACCTGGGTGTTACTCCAGGTCACGCGCCGCTGCTGACACAGCTGAAGCCGGGTCCCGTTCGGATCATCAAGCAGGGCGGTGAGGAAGAGATTCTTTACGTGTCCGGCGGATATCTGGAGGTCCAGCCCAATCTGGTGACTTTGTTGGCGGATACCGCGGTTCGTGCAAAGGATGTGGACGAAGCTGCCGCACTCGAAGCTCAGAAAGAAGCCGAGAAAGCACTTGCCGATAGAACCGGTGAATTCGAGTTCTCCCGTGCTGCTGCAGAGCTGGCCGAAGCTGTCGCCAAGCTTCGTACCATCCAGCAGCTGCGTAATAAAATGCGCTAAGCAGTCGGGTTTCGGGATTACCGAACACCAAAGCCGCATCCTGAGTGGCTGGAAGACCAACGCCAGGCGTTGGAACTCCGGCCGCAACGGGTGCGGTTTTTTTATTTCCAATGAAGACAATCAACCGACCGGGAGCCTGACGTTTCCATGAGCCCGCTACACGTTGTCATTCTGGCCGCCGGCCAGGGTTCCAGAATGAAATCCGCCCTGCCCAAGGTGCTCCACGCCCTGGCCGGCCGTCCCATGCTCCATCACGTGATTGCGACGGCCCGTCAGCTCCAGGCCGAGCAGATTCATGCGGTGATCGGCCATGGTGCGGATCAGGTCAAGGCGGCCACTTCAAAACAACCGGTGAACTGGGTGCTGCAGCAGGAGCAACTTGGCACTGGTCACGCGGTGGCCCAGGCGTTGCCGGACCTGCCGGATGATGCCCGGGTACTGGTGCTCTACGGCGATGTACCGTTGACTGGTGTTGGCACTCTGGAAGCGCTGGTTTCGCAGATTGATAACGACACCCTGGGGTTGCTGACGGTAACCATGGATGACCCCCAGGGCTACGGCCGGATCATTCGTGACGATGAGGGCAAGGTCACGTCCATCGTGGAACAGAAGGACGCCAGCGACGCCCAGCAGCAAATTCGTGAGGTGAATACCGGCATCCTGGCGGTAACGGCGCGGCGCCTGAAGGACTGGTTGCCCCAGCTCTCCAATCGCAACGCCCAGGGCGAGTACTACCTGACCGATATCATCGCGATGGCCGTGGAACATGGAATGCGGGTAGCGGTTTCCCAGCCCGGGAATGCCTTCGAGGTACAGGGTGTGAATAACCGCCTGCAACTGGCGGAACTGGAACGCTGGTTTCAGCGGCGGGAAGCCGATCGCCTGATGACCGAAGGCGCCACTCTCGCCGACCCCGCCCGTGTGGATGTGCGCGGCAATCTATCGATTGGCAATGACATCCTCATCGACGTCAACGTGGTCTTTGAAGGCGATGTGGAACTGGCGGACGGTGTCTCCATCGGGCCGGGTTGCGTGATCCGCGATGCGAAGATTGCCGCCGGTGCACAGATCAAGGCTCATTCGGTGATTGAAGGCGCCGAGATCGGCGCTAACGCGCAGATTGGTCCGTTTGCCCGCCTGCGCCCCGGCACCCGCCTGGCTGACGACACCAAGGTGGGTAACTTCGTCGAGACCAAGAAGGCGGTTGTGGGTGAGGGTAGCAAGATCAATCACCTCAGTTACGTGGGCGATGCCTCACTGGGCCGTAATGTGAATGTGGGTGCAGGAACCATCACCTGCAATTATGATGGTGTGAATAAACACCAGACGGTGATCGGGGATGGTGTCTTCGTGGGTTCCAATACCTCGCTGGTGGCGCCGGTAACCGTTGCCGAAGGCGCCACTATTGGTGCCGGTTCCACCATTACCCGTGATGTGTCTGATCGCGAACTGGCGGTAGCCAGGGGGCGCCAGCGCAACATTGCAGACTGGGACAGACCGGTCAAAAAGTCCTGATTGGCCCGTAACACAGCAAATTATCTGACAGGTGAATAAAACATGTGTGGCATTGTAGGTGCGGTATCGGAACGTGAGGTCCAGGGCATTCTTCTGGAAGGCCTGCGCCGACTTGAATATCGGGGTTATGACTCCGCCGGCATGGCGGTCATGGATGGCGGTATTACCGTGCAGCGCGCCCGGGAGGTAGGCAAGGTTGCGGCACTGGCAGATGCCATTGGCGCCAATGCCCTGGAAGGCACCGTCGGTATTGCCCATACCCGTTGGGCCACCCACGGTGAACCGTCCCAGCTGAACGCCCACCCACACATGTCCGGGGATCGCCTGGCCATTGTCCATAACGGCATCATCGAGAACTATCAGGAACTGCGGGAAGGCCTGAAAGCCGAAGGCTTTGAGTTCACCTCCCAGACCGACACCGAAGTGGTCGCCCACCTGATTGAACAACATTATCGCGAGCTGGGTAACCTGTACGATGCCGTCAAGGCAGCCATCAGCCTTCTCCGTGGCGCCTACGCACTGGCCGTGATCCATGCCGATGAGCCAGACCACCTGGTGGTCTGCCGTGAAGGGAGCCCGTTGGTCATAGGCGTGGGTATTGGCGAGAATTTCATTGCCTCTGATCAGTTGGCCCTGCTACCAGTCACCGATCGTTTCATGTTCCTGGAAGAAGGGGACATTGCCGATATCCGCCGTGACCGGGTCGAGATCCATGACCGCGACGGCAACATCGTCGAACGCCCGGTTACCCGCTTCGAACACGGCGCCGATTCTGCCGACAAGGGCGAATACCGCCACTTCATGCTCAAGGAAATCCATGAACAGCCGCGGGTGATCAAGGCCACCATGGAAGGCCGACTGACCAACACCAGCGTGCTGGAACAGGCGCTGGGCACCTCGGCGGGGAAACTGCTTGAGAATGTGCGCCACGTGCAGATCATTGCCTGCGGCACCAGTTACCATGCCGGCATGGTGGCGCGATACTGGATCGAGGAACTGGCCGGGGTGCCGTGTTCGGTTGAAGTGGCCTCCGAGTTCCGTTACCGCAAGCACGTGATCCAGCCCGACACCCTGTTCCTGTGCATCTCCCAGTCCGGCGAGACCGCCGATACCCTGGCGGCGCTGCGACAGGCCAAGCAAGCGGGCTTCCGCGCTGCCCTGGCCATCTGTAACGTGCCGGGCAGTTCGCTGGTGCGGGAATCCGATCTGGTGATCATGACCCAGGCCGGCCCCGAGATTGGCGTGGCGTCCACCAAGGCGTTTACCACCCAGCTAACGGCATTGCTGATCTTTACCCTGGCCCTGGCGCGCCACAATGGTCTGTCTGCGGACACGGAAGCCGAAATCGTCGAAGCCATTCACCTGTTGCCTGGTCAGACCGACCAGGTGTTGGCACTGGATGGCGAAATTGCGGAAATGTCCCGGGCGTTCATGGATAAGCACCACAGCTTGTTCCTGGGCCGTGGCTCACAGTTCCCGGTGGCCCTGGAAGGTGCGCTGAAGCTCAAGGAAATCTCCTACATTCATGCCGAAGCCTATCCTGCCGGTGAACTCAAGCACGGCCCGCTGGCGCTGGTGGACAGTGAAATGCCGGTGGTCACGGTGGCGCCCAACAACGACCTGGTGGAAAAGCTGAAATCCAACCTGGAAGAAGTCCGTGCCCGTGGCGGTGAGTTGTTCGTGTTCGCCGACCAGGCCGCCGATGTGAAGCCCCAGGATGGCATTCACGTCATGAAGCTGCCCTCGGTTCACCCGATCACAGCACCGATCGTCTACACTGTCCCGCTCCAGCTGCTGTCCTACCATGTGGCGGTACTGAAGGGCACGGACGTGGATCAGCCACGGAACCTGGCGAAAAGTGTGACGGTGGAATAGCGGAATCATCGGAGGCCAGTCCCGTGTCGGAACTTCACGGCTCTTTTCCAACCCGTCCGTTTTCGGCCCATGATTTTCTGAGCTTTGGCCGGGATTATGGTATTGATTACCAGTTTCCCACCCTGTCCGGCCTGGATCGTCAGTCGTTTAACCAGCCGGTCGCCAAAGGGATGGTTAACGAAATCGTGTTGCCGTCCGGGTTCCGGCTGACCAGTTCCGATCTGGACGTGTTACAGCCTTATGAGTCGCTGTCACTGGGCCATTCGCCCCTGTTGATTGTGGTGGTCTTGCAGGGTCGTATCAGCCTTGAAGTGGGTTGCTGGCAGCGTGAGTTGCATCCCGGTATGGCCCTGAGCCTTCAGCTTGGCCCGACCCACCGGCTTCATGCTGTGCAGTTGCCGGGGCAGCGTCTGAAAACCGTGACTCTGGCACTGGACCCACACCACCTTGCGGAACCCAGCCCCCACCATGCCCTCCTGACCGAATTACTGGAAACGTCGCAACAACCGGTATATTCCTGGCGGGTACCGTTGGGTTTGCTCGACAGCCTGAGGCACCACCTGGAAGCCTCGCTGCCTGAATTGCAGAGAAAGCTTCTGTTGGAGGGTGTTGCCCTGCAATTGATGGCGCTGGGTTTACCGGGTAACTCGACCCTGGAGCCAAGTCACCCCGGATTGTCCCGACAGGATGTCCGGCGCCTGGAATCGGTACGCAGTCTCCTCGAATATGCTCCGGCTGAATCCTACTCCCTGAGCGATCTTGCCGAACGGGCCGCTATGAGTCCCAGTAGTCTGCGTCACAAGTTCCGTCAGCTCTATGGTCAGACGGTGTTTGAATACCTCCGGAGCCGTCGTCTCGTGTTGGCCAAACGTTGCCTGGAAGAGGGATGTACCGTTCAACAGGCGGCCCACCGGGCCGGTTACCGCCACGCCACCAACTTTGCCACCGCCTTTCGCAGGCAGTTCGGCGTATCTCCAAGGAATCTGGGTTCTTCCTGAATCATAGATTTGGCATTCTGCATACGAATCCGAGCGCCTAGCATACCTTAGTTATACATTAAACAATAATAATTCGCATTTCCAAATGCAGATGTATGATTGAGGTTTTCCCATGTTCCAACGCTCAAAACTGCCATTGGCGGTGGCCCTGACGATTGCCGGCCTGACGTCCCCCCTCACTGCCGCAGAAACCGACTACCAGAACGACACCACCGAGCTGGAAGCGCTGGACGTGGTTGCAACCCGCGGTGCGACCAAAACCGAAACACCCTATGTTGAAACGCCGCAGGCCATTTCCGTGATTGATCGCGAGGAATGGGAGGAGAAAGGCGCAAAGTCGGTTCAGCGTGCCGCCAACTACACCCCGGGCGTGTCGACGAATCAGGTAGGCGCCTCCAACCGCTATGACTATCTGATTCTCCGCGGCTTCTCTGACGGCAGCATTAATAACACCTACCTCGATGGCCTCAAGGTCATGAGTGATGCGGGCTCGTTCAGCTCGTTTACCATTGATCCGTGGTTCCTGGAACGTATCGAAATCGTCAAGGGACCAACATCCGTGCTTTATGGCCAGGGTTCACCGGGCGGTCTGGTCGCCCTGACCAGCAAGAAGCCCGAATTCCAGCAAGGTGGAGAGGTTCGGGTAACGGCTGGCAATAACGCCCAGCGCAGTCTTGCGTTTGATCTGACTGGCCCCCTCGATGAAGAGAAGCGGGTGGCCTATCGCCTGACCGGTATTACCTCCGCCTCGGATACCCAGTTTGACCATGTAGAGGAGGAGCGCCACGCGATCGCCCCTTCACTCACCTGGGATATGACCGACGACACCAGTCTGACCCTGTTGGCGTACCTGCAGAAAGATCCCGAGGGCGGGTATCACAGCGGTTTGCCATATGAGGGTACCGTCGAATCCCGTAACGGCCAGAAAATCGACAACACTTTCTTTGAGGGTGAACCGGATTACGATAAGTTCAAACGCGACATGTATATGGTCGGCTATGAACTGGATCACCGATTCAACAATACATGGAGCGCCCGGCAGAACCTTCGCTATCTGGAATCCGACGTGGAGCTCAAGCAGGTGTATGCGTTTGGCTGGGCCACGGATACCGAGCTCATGCGGTTTTTCTCCGGCGCTGACGAAGATCTGGAAGCGCTGACGGTGGATAACCAGCTTCAGGCGGATTTCTTCACCGGAGCGGTTGATCACACGGTCCTGGTGGGCCTCGACTACCAGCAGCGGGAAAATGACGTGGTCTGGCCGTCCGGCGCGTTCCCGAATATCGATGCATTCAACCCTGTCTACGGTGCTGAACCAACTGCGCTGTACCCGCCGGTGCGTAACCTGCGTGAACAGAAGCAGACCGGCGTCTATCTTCAGGACCAACTGGCCATGGGCGGCTGGCGCCTGACCCTGGGTGGCCGTCATGACTGGGTGGAGATCGACAACACCAACCGGGATTCCGGCGTTGTCACCACGCTGGACGATACCCAGTTCAGCGGTCGAGCGGGATTGCTTTACCTGTTCGATAACGGCATTGCGCCCTACGTGTCCTACTCCACGTCGTTCTCGCCCAGCGCTTTCACCGACGAAAACGGTGACCTGCTGGATCCCAGCGAAGGCCAGCAGATCGAAACCGGTCTGAAATATCAGCCGGCGGGTACGCGTGATCAGTACACCGCTTCCCTGTTCCGCATCAAACAGGAAAACCTGGCCACCAAGCTGCCCCAGGAAACGTTTTATCGCGGTATCGGGGAAATCCAGTCCCAGGGTGTTGAACTGGAAGCCAAGGCTCAGATCACCAATAACCTGAACGTGCAGGCGGGCTATGCCTACACCGACGTCACCTTTGAGAAATCGGAAGCCTATCGCCAGGGTAACACCGCGAGCCAGGTACCCGAGCACCAGCTGACCCTGTGGACCGGCTATCGCTTCAACGATGGTGTGCTGAATGGCGCCAATGCGGGTCTGGGGATTCGCTATGCCGCGGATATCTACGCGGACGACGCCAACACCAAAAAGGTACCGGACTACACCCTGGTGGATCTGGCGTTGGGGTATGACCTCGGCAAGGTGGGCCTGAAAGGCGTCAGTACCCAGCTTAATGTCCACAACCTGCTGGACAAGGAATACGTGGCGTCCTGTTACAACAGCCTGGAGTTCTGCTACTTCGGCGCCGAGCGTAATATAACGGCGTCCGTTTCCTACCGCTTCTGATCACCGCGCCCGGACGCCCGGGAAAGCACCATGATCTCCTGCCGCAGCTTGTTCAACAGGCGCGGCAGGTTGATTCCTTCCCGAGTTCCACATCCTGTATGTGGCAGTAAAGGTGTTGTAAAGCTGAGTTATTTGCTACTTTCTATGGCAGTCGGCTATTTGTAACAGAATAGACGTGTCAGCGGGAGAGACTGGGTCGCACAACCGTGCGCTCGGCGCCGAAGGAGCAACTGCCCCGGAAACTCTCAGGCAAAAGGACCGCTGGCGTGAATACTTTCCGAAGAGCTGTCGACGATCGCGTCAGTCGGCACACCGAAGGAGCAAACCGCCGGTATCATTGAAACGGTGCGTGAATCTCTCAGGTTCCGTGACGGAAGGGGTGCTTTCTACCGCTCTGTGTAGAAAGGGATCCCTTGACGCCTCGCGGAAAGTGCTCTGGAGAGTGTTATGAAGAGAGTTGCGGTTATCGGCGGCGGTATCACCGGTATCACTACTGCCTACACGCTGGCCAAGCGCGGCCTGGATGTCACCGTTTACGAAAAACACCGTTACGCCGCGATGGAAACCTCCTTCGCCAACGGTGGCCAACTGTCAGCTTCTAATGCCGAGGTCTGGAATAACTGGCAGACGGTGATCAAGGGCATCAAGTGGATGTCCCGCCGGGATGCGCCGCTGCTGGTCAATCCGAAGCCTTCCTGGCACAAACTGAGCTGGTTTGCCGAGTTTATTGCCGCGATTCCCCAGTACGAAAAAAACACCACGGAAACCGCCCGTCTGGCGATCGCCGCCCGGGAGTATCTGTTCAACTGGGCCCAGGAAGAAGGCATCGATTTTGACCTGAAAAAGCAGGGCATCCTGCATATCTATCGTGACAAGGCGGGCTTCGACCACGCGGCGAACGTCTCAAAACTGCTGGCTGCCGGCGGTCTTGAGCGCCGGGCGGTGACCCCGGACGAAATGCGCGCCATTGAACCCACGCTGGCGGGCACCTACTACGGCGGTTTCTATACCGAGAGCGATTCCACCGGTGATATCCACAAGTTCACCAACGGTCTGGCCGACGCGATCCTGCGTCTGGGCGTCAAAACCTGCTACGGACACACCGTCACCGAACTCAGCGCGGACCAGAAGCACGCCTGGGTGACGGCCTACGATGGCGAACAGCAACACCGCGACACCTTTGATGGCGTGGTGATTTGTGCTGGCGTTGGCAGCCGGGCGCTGGCGGCGAAGCTGGGGGACCGGGTCAACATCTATCCGGTCAAAGGCTATTCCATCACCGTGGAACTGGATGACGAGGAGTCGCGCAAATCAGCACCCACCGTCAGCCTGCTGGACGATGCCACCAAGATCGTCACCAGCCGGCTCGGTGATGGTCGCTTCCGTGTTGCCGGTACCGCGGAATTCAGCGGCTACAATCGCGATATCCGCGATGACCGGATCCGGCCGCTGACCCGCTGGGTGGAGCAGTGTTTCCCCGGGGTCTGCACCCGACGGGTAGTGCCTTGGGCGGGGCTGCGCCCCATGTTACCCAATATGATGCCGCGAGTCGGGGCGGGGCGGCTGCCAACGGTGTTCTACAACACCGGGCACGGCCATCTGGGCTGGACCCTGTCGGCGATTACTGCCGAGATGCTGGCGGATGCGGTGGAAAGGTCTTCCTCAGGCAGTGCCTGAGGCGCCGGGTTTGCCAGTGTTCAGCGAAATCGCCGTCATGTCCTGTTGCAGCTTCTTCAACAGGTGCAGCAGGCTGACGCCATCGTCGAAACTCATGCCTTGCAGGGCCTGTTGATAGAACTCGGCAATGGTGTCCTGCAGGTTGTTCCAGTAAACCCGGCCGCTGTCGGTCAGTTTCACCAGCCGCGCCCGGCCGTCGCTGGGGTCGGGTATCCGCACCACATGGCCATCCCGCTCCATGCGTTTGAGTACGCCATCCAGATTCTGGCGGCTGACGTACAGGTATTCCTTGAGCTGGTTGAACGACGTGCCGTCTTCAAATCCTTCCCGGGACAGTGCCCCCAGCACCGCCCACTGCACGGCGCTGATGCCCATTTCATTCTGAACCTGCCGCTGCAGGATGTTTCCGGTCTGGAACAGGCGGAAGAACAGCCGATTCGGAATGCCTCCGGATTCGTTGACGATCATGTGTGCTCCTGTCTCAGCACCCCGAATCGCGGAGGACAGGGGGCGCATCACTTCGGTAGGTACTCGCGTGCGATAATATTTTTCATGATCTGCGCGGTGCCGTCACCTATTTGCAGACCCATGACATCACGCAGACGCTGGGCAAAGGGCAGATCTTCGCCATAACCGGTGTGGCCGTGGGCAAGCAGACACTGTTTGACCACGTCGAACGCCAGCTTGGGTCCCCACCACTTGTTCATCGCCGCTTCTGCATTGTGGGGTAGGTTGTTGTCCTTTAGCCAGAGTGCATGGTAGCACTGCATGCGTGCGGCATGAACGTAGGTCTGGTATTCCGCCAGCGGATGAGTCAGGCCCTGGAAGGCGGCCAGGTTCTGACCGAAGGCGGTGCGCTCGGTCAGCCACTGCCAGGTTTCATCCAGGGATTGCTGGGCCACCGCCAGGCACTGCAGGCCGATCAGCGCGCGGCTGTAGTCGAAGCCCTGCATGACCTGTTTGAAGCCTTTGCCCTCGTCGCCCATGATGTTGCCGGCTGGCACTTCCACGTTGTCGAAGAAGATGGAGCCGCGGCCGATGGCGCGCTGGCCGTTATCCTCAAAGCGGGTGGTGGTGATGCCCGGGCTGTCCATCGGTACCAGGAACGCACTGATACCGGACGCGCGTTGCTCCACCGTGCCGGTGCGGGCGAACACCACGGCCACATCCGCCTGATCGGCCATGGAGATAGACGTCTTTTCGCCGTTCAGCACGTAAATGTCACCCTTGTTCTCCGCCTTCAGGCGCAGGTTGGCGGCGTCGGAGCCACCGTGGGGCTCGGTCAGGGCGATGCAGGCCACCTTCTGGCCGGTGGTCATGCCGTGCAGCCACTCCCGCGCGAGATCCGGCGCGGCGTGGCTGGCGATGATCTGTCCGTTCAGGGAGGTCAGCAGGGGAATGTAGCCGACGTTGAAATCCCCCTTGGAGATTTCCTCAATGATCAGGCCGCTGGTGACGCAGTCCATACCGCTGCCGCCGAATGCCTCGGGCAGCTCGCCGCCGAGCAGACCCATATCGCCGAGCTGGCGGATGACATCCTTCTCGATGATCCCTTCGCGATCCCGCTTGCGATAGCCCGGAGCCAGCACCTCGGCGCTGAAGCGGGCCACGACCTCGCGGATCGCGTTCTGTTCTTCATTAAATGCGAAATTCATGGTGTTCTCCGGGCGCTGTCAGTGACCCGGCGGCGAAAGGCCTCGGGTCGGTTTGCTTACTTGTAGAATTTCCGGAAGTCCGGCTTGCGCTTTTCCTTGAAGGCGTTGACGCCCTCTTTGGATTCCTCGGTGTCGTAGTACAGGCTCAGGGCCTGCATGCCGAGGGCGCCAATGCCGGCGATGTTGTCGCTGTCGGCGTTGAACGAGCGCTTGGCGATGGTCAGGGCGGTGGGGCTCTTTTCCAGGATTTCGTCGCACCACTTCTGCACTTCCTCGTCCAGTTGCTCCGGCGGCACCACTGCGTTGGCCAGCCCCCACTCGAGGGCCTGCTGTGCGGAATACTTGCGGCACAGGTACCAGATCTCGCGGGCGCGTTTCTCGCCCACCACCCGCGCCAGGTAGGCAGTACCGAAGCCGGGGTCGACGGAACCCACTTTCGGTCCCACCTGACCGAACACGGCGGTTTCCGAGGCAATGGTCAGGTCGCAGATCACATGCAGCACATGGCCGCCGCCGATGGCGAAGCCGTTGACCCGCGCGATCACCGGCTTGGGCACTTCGCGGATGGTGCGCTGCAGCTCTTCCACCGGCAGGCCGATCAGGCCGCGGCCGTCGTACTGGCCTTCGTGGGCACCCTGGTCGCCGCCGGTGCAGAAGGCTTTGTCGCCGGCGCCGGTGAACACGATGACGCCGATGTCCTTGTTCCAGCCGGCGCGGTTGAAGGCGTCCAGCAGTTCCATGCAGGTCTGGCCACGGAAGGCGTTGTAGCGCTCCGGGCGGTTGATGGTGATGGTGGCAACACCGTTGGTTTCGTCGTAGAGGATGTCTTCGTAGTTCATGATGGTTCTCCGTATTCGCAAAGTTGTCGGTTTAACCGGCCATGGTCAGGCCGCCGGACACACTGATGACCTGCCCGGTAATGAAATTGGCGTCGTCACTGGCGAGCAGCGCGATGATGCCTGGGTAGTCTTCCGGCTGGGCCAGGCGCTTCATGGGCACGGCGTTGCGGAAGGCTTCCAGCAGCTTTTCCGGGTTGGAGGCGGTTTCCGCCACCCCCTTGAGCAGCGCGGTGTCGGTAGGCCCGGGGCAGACCACATTCAGGCATACATTTTTGGTGGCCAGTTCCCGCGCCACGGTCTTGCTGAAGCCCACCAGACCGGCCTTGCAGGCGGCGTAGACGGATTCGCCGGAGGAACCCACCCGGGCGGCGTCGGAGGCAATGTTGATGACCTTGCCACCGCCGGCGCTGATCATTTTCGGCAGTACCACGTGGTGCATGTTCAGGGCGCCAGTGAGGTTGACTGCAATCAACTGCTCCCAGAGTTTGGGCTCGGTTTTCAGGAACGGCATGAAGCGGTCGAAACCGGCGTTGTTGACCAACACCGTGGGAGTGCCCAGATCATTCTCGATGGCGGCCACGGTGTCGGTAATGGCGGCGTAATCGGTGATGTCGGCGGCGTAGGCGTGGGCCTTGCCGCCGGCTTCGCTGATCAGGTCCACGGTGGCGCGGGCCGCATTTTCGTCACGATCCAGGACGGCGACCAGGCTGCCTTCTTCAGCAAAGCGCAGGCTGACGGCACGGCCGATGCCGCCCCCGCCGCCGGTAATGATGACGGTTTTTCCGTTAAGGCCTTTCATGATGATGTGCTCCTGTTGCTGTAGCGGGTTCGTTCGGATCAGGCGCGCTTTGCCGGTTCCAGGCGGATGGTTTTGGCCTGCTCCCGCAGTTTGAATTTCTGGATCTTGCCGGATGGTGTGCGGGGCATGGCCTCGATCACTTCCAGGTATTCCGGCAGGTAGTTTTTGGAGAGCTGGTGTTTGACCAGGTGTTCCTTGATCTCCTCAAGGCTGACATCGGGCACGCTGTCGTCGAGGGTGATGTAGGCGCACAGGCGCTCTCCGAGGCGATCGTCGGGGCAGCCCACCAGTGCCACATCGGCAATGCCGGGGTATTTGTAGAGCAGGTTCTCCACCTCAACCACCGGAATGTTCTCGCCGCCACGGATCACTACGTCCTTGGTGCGACCGGTAATGCGGATGTAGCCGTTCGGGTCCATGCGGGCGAGGTCGCCGGTGCCGAACCAGCCGTCGTCATCCACGCCGTAGAGTTCCGGACGCTTGAGGTAACCCACGAACAGGCTGGCGCCGCGCACCAGCAGATTGCCTTCTTCACCGGCAGGCAGGGCGTTGCCCTGGAAATCGGCCACTTTCACGTCCATCCAGGGCAGCGCCTTGCCATCGGACTGACTGGCGCGTTCGGCCGGGTCTTCCGGGCAGGTCATGGTGACTGCGCCGTTTTCGGTCATGCCCCAGGCGGACACGATTTTCGCTTTCAGGGTCTTGCCAGCCTGTTCCACCAAAGCACTGGGGATGGGCGCGCCGGCGGAGACGAAAATACGCAGGGAATCCAGTTCGCCCTCGTGTTGCGGGGCAATCTTGATGAGGTCCGCAAGGAACGGCGTAGCGGCCATGGTGAAGGCCGGTTTCTCGGCGGCGATTACCCGGGCCACATACTCCGCGTCCCATATATCCTGCAGCACCACCGTGGTGCCCAGGTACACCGGCATCATCACGCCATAGAGGAAGCCGGTCTGATGTGCCAGGGGCGAGGCCATCAGTATCGAGTCATCCGGGGTCAGGTGTAACCGGTCGGCGTAGGGGCGGACGTTGGAGAACAGGGTATTGGAGGTGTGCATCACCCCCTTGGGCTCGCCGGTGGTGCCGGAGGTATAGAGAATCTGGATGACATCGTCGGCGGTGGGCTGGCGGTCGCGGAACAGGGCTTCGGTATCCGTGTCCTTTTCCCAGGCGGTATTCAGCAACCGCTGCTCGAAACTGCGCTCACCCTCACCGTCAATCACCAGTACAGTCTTCAGCTCCGGCAGTTCCTCCACAAGCGCGTCCACCATGGCTTCGTAGTCGAAACCCCGGAAGACCTTGGGGATCACCAGTAGTTTGGCGTCGCCATGGGCCAGCATGAAACGCAGTTCCCGCTCACGAAAGATCGGCATCAACGGGTTGAGGATGGCGCCAATGCGCATGCACGCCAGGTGCAGGGCGATGGTCTGCCACCAGTTCGGTAGCTGGCAGGCCACGACATCGTCTTTTTCGATACCCATGGCGGCGAGACCTGCGGCCATTCGAGTGACAGTGTCGTTCAATTCCCGGTAGCTCAGGGACTCGCGCGTGTCGTCAGTCACCCGGTAGCCAACAATGGCGGTGCGGTCGGGCGTCGCGGCGACGGCGTTGTCCAGGTATTGGGTAATGATCTTGTCGTTCCAGGCTCCGCTCTTGACCATGGCGGAGCGACGTTCCGGTTGGGGCGTAATGCCAGTATCCATGTCATTCACCTGTTGTGTGCGCTGTGTTTGTTGTTGGTTGACCTGATCGGTGCAGGTCATTGCTCCATTTCAAGATACGCCCACCCAAAATAATATGTCAACATGTTGCCTTAAATATTTTTGGGGTCTAGACTGGTTGTCGTTCCAATAGGGCTTTTTAAGGAGTGAATGGCGAATTTCTTCGTGGAGATGGTTATGATGTATAACAATATATTGCTAGAAAGGCAGGGTCCGGTGGCGTTGGTCCGGCTGAACCGGCCGGAGGTTCTCAACGCCCTCAATAACGCTCTGATGACCGAATTGTCGGATGCTCTCAGGGCTCTGGAGCAAGAAGACGCCATCCGCGCGATTGTGATCACCGGTAATGACCGGGCCTTCGCCGCGGGAGCGGATATATCCGAAGTGCAGCCGCTGACGTTCTCCGAGGCTTATCGGGAAGGTTTTGTCACCGCCAACTGGGAACAGCTGACCCGTTGCCGCAAACCGGTGATTGCGGCTGTGGCCGGGCTGGCCCTCGGCGGCGGCTGCGAACTGGCGATGATGTGTGACCTGTTGATCGCGGCGGACAATGCCCGCTTCGGGCAACCGGAGGTAAAAGTCGGCACCTTGCCGGGCGCCGGTGGCACCCAAAGACTGGCCCGCGCGGTGGGTAAGGCCAAGGCCATGGACCTGTGCCTGACCGGGCGCACCATGGATGCCGAAGAAGCAGAGCGTAGCGGGCTGGTGAGCCGGATTGTCCCGGCCGAGCGCCTGCTGGATGAGGCCATGGCGGTTGCCGCTGAAATCGCCAGCCATTCCCTGATGGCAACCATGCTCAACAAGGAGGCCATCAACCACGCCTTTGAAACCTCATTGCAGCAAGGGGTCCACCTGGAGCGGCGGTTGATCCACGCCAGCTTTGCCAGTGAGGACCAGAAGGAAGGCATGACCGCCTTCCTTGAGAAGCGCAAACCCGTGTGGAGCCATCGCTAGCGGTAATGGCTCAGTGATCAGAGGACAGGTTATGGATATTCATTTCACTCCCGAGGAGCAGGCCTTTCGCGACGAAGTGAGGGCATTTCTGACCAGTAACCTGCCGGCGGATATTGCCAGCAGGGTCCGGCTGGGCCGGCGATTGACGAAAGAAGATCATCTGCACTGGCAGCGGATTCTCAACCGTCGGGGCTGGTACGCAGTCAACTGGCCGGAAGCGTATGGAGGTACCGGCTGGACGGTGGTGCAAAAACACATTTTCGAGGAAGAGTGTGCGGCGTTCGGTGCGCCCCGAATCATCTCCTTTGGCGTAAACATGGTGGCGCCAGTCATCATTCGTTTTGGCAGCGAAGCCCAGAAATCCTGGTACCTGCCGCGCATTCTGTCCGGCGAGGACTGGTGGTGTCAGGGCTATTCCGAACCCGGTGCTGGCTCCGATCTGGCCGGGCTGAAAACACGCGCCGAACGGGACGGCGACCATTACGTGGTCAATGGTCAGAAAACCTGGACCACCCTGGGGCAGCATGCCAACCGGATCTTCTGTCTGGTGAGAACCGATACCTCCGCCAGGAAGCAGGAGGGCATCTCCTTCCTGCTGATCGATATGGACAGCCCCGGCATCACCGTGCGACCGATTATCACCCTGGATGGCGAGCACGAAGTCAACGAGGTGTTCTTCGACAACGTGCGGGTGCCGGTAGGCAACCTGATAGGGGAGGAAAACCGAGGCTGGACCTGTGCCAAGTACCTGCTTAGCCACGAGCGTACCGGTCAGGCCGGTATTGGGCTGTCGAAAGCGGCGCTGGTTCACCTTAAGCAGATTGCGAGCGCCGAGACGGTGGCTGGCCGGCCGTTGATTGACGAACCCCTGTTCCGGGCCCGCATTGCCGAGGTGGAAATGCGCCTGATGGCGGTGGAAATGAGCACCCTGAGAATCCTCGCCTCCACCAGGGACGGTGGTGTCCCTGGTGCGGAAAGTTCATTGCTGAAAATCCAGGGCTCGGAAATTCGCCAGGCCATCAGCGACCTGGCACGCAAGGCGCTGGGACCCAACGCCCTGCCGTTCCTTGAGGAAGAACTCAACGCCGGTTTTGACGACGAGCCGCTTTACCGTGATTACAGCGCCGCGCCGGCCAGCCAGTACTTCAATTTGCGCAAGCTATCGATTTACGGCGGCTCCAACGAGATACAGAAAAACATCATCGCCAAACGGCTTCTGGAACTGTAGGAGGCACCATGGATTTCAATCTGAACGAAGAGCAGCAAATGCTCTCGGATACCGTACAGCGCCTGGTGCGTAATACCTATGGGTTCGAACAACGGGAAGCGTTTTACCGCAGCGACACCGGTGACAGTCCGGAGTTTTGGCGTCAGCTGTCGGAACTCGGGATTACCTCGGTGCCTATTGCTCAGGCCTACGATGGCTTTGGCGGTAGCGGTGTGGAAAACATGGTGGTGATGAAGGAGCTCGGCCGGAGCTTATGCCTTGAATCGTATCTGCACTCGCAGATTTATGGCGCGGGCCTGGTTCAGCAACTGGGTTCTCCCGACCAGTGTCAGCGCATTTTGCCCGCCGTGGCTGCTGGCGATTGCCGTCTGGCGGTGGCGGACGAAGAGGCGGGCAGTCATTACCACGTCGATCGGATTGAGTGCCGTGCCACGCCCTGTGAGCGGGGCTGGCGCCTGAACGGCCGCAAACGCGTGGTCATTGGCGGCGAACGGGCACGATATCTGTTGGTGACCGCTCATATTGACGGCACTGAGGGCGTCAGTCTGTTTATCCTTGATCCCAAATCCGAAGGGGTATCGCGCATCGGCTATCCCTGCGCCGATGGCCCCCAAGCCTGTGACCTTTTGCTGGAAGATATCTACGTAGAAGCTGATGACTTGCTGGGACATCCCGGAAGCGCCCTGTCGGCACTGCATTACCAGCGCGGAAGGGCAATGGCGGCACAATGTGCCGAGGCCCTGGGCAGCATGGAAGAAGCTTTTCGGCTGACCCTGGACTATCTCAAGACTCGCCAGCAGTTCGGCGGCCCCATCGGCGGGTTCCAGGTGTTACAGCATCGCATGGCGGACATTCGCGGCGAGCTGGAACTGGCAACTTCAATGACCATTCTCGCTGCCTGCGTCGCGGATGATCCGGATTCCGGGGAACGTAGCCGCAAACTCACGGCGGCCAAGTTCATCACGGCCCGGGCGTCACAAATGATTGCCGAGCAGGCGATCCAGCTTCATGGCGGCATTGGTATGACCTGGGAGTATGCGCTTGCTCACCATGCCAAACGCCTGGTGATGCTGATCCACCAGTTCGGGGACGATGATTTTCACCTCGGAGACTATTCGGCGTTGCTGGACGTTCCCGGCAGGGCCAACCACAACTGACGCATTGATGCGGCTTGACGACAAAGAGTAACGAGAAGAGGTAGATATCATGGCAAACACCGCAAGTTTCAACTGGGAAGATCCGCTGTTGCTGGATCAGCAACTGACCGAGGACGAGCGCATGGTACGCGACAGTGCCCGGCAGTTTGCCCGGGACAAGCTCAGACCCCGGGTGCTGGAAGCGTTCCGCAAGGAGCAGACCGATCCCGCCATCTTCCGGGAGATGGGAGAAACCGGCCTGCTCGGTGCCACCATTCCCACGGAATATGGCGGCAGTGGCCTTAACAACGTCTGTTACGGCTTGATTGCACGCGAAGTGGAGCGGGTCGATTCCGGTTACCGATCGATGATGAGTGTGCAGTCGTCCCTGGTGATGGTGCCTATCTACGAGTTCGGTAACGAGGAAACCCGGCAGAAATATCTGCCCCGACTGGCCAGCGGAGAGTGGATTGGCTGCTTCGGCCTGACCGAGCCGGACCACGGCTCCGATCCTGGCGGCATGGTAACCCGCGCGCGCAAGGTCGACGGTGGTTATCGCCTGTCCGGCAACAAGATGTGGATCACCAACAGTCCCATTGCCGACGTCTTTGTGGTCTGGGCCAAGGATGATGAGGGGCGGATTCGCGGCTTTGTCCTGGAGAAGGGGTGGGAAGGCCTGAGCGCCCCGGCCATTCACGGCAAAGTGGGCCTGCGTGCCTCGATCACCGGTGAAATCGTGATGGACGGCGTGTTCGTACCGGAGGAAAACGCCTTTCCGGAGGTGAGTGGTCTCAAGGGCCCGTTCACCTGCCTGAATTCCGCCCGCTACGGTATTGCATGGGGCGCGCTGGGCGCCGCCGAAGATTGCTGGCATACCGCCCGTCAGTACGTGCTGGATCGCAAGCAGTTTGGCCGTCCGCTGGCCGCCAACCAGTTGATCCAGAAGAAGCTGGCGGACATGCAGACCGACATCACCCTGGCACTGCAGGGCTGCCTGCGTCTGGGACGGATGAAGGATGAAGATACGGCGGCAGTGGAAATTACCTCGATCATGAAGCGTAATTCCTGCGGCAGGGCACTGGACATCGCCCGTCTGGCCCGGGACATGCTGGGGGGCAATGGCATCAGTGACGAATTCGGTGTGGCCCGCCATCTGGTGAACCTGGAGGTGGTCAACACCTATGAGGGCACGCACGATGTGCATGCGCTTATCCTGGGTCGCGCTCAGACCGGCATCCAGGCGTTTTTCTGATTGCGGTCCGGGAACGGCGAGGGTGGCCGGGGAGAATCCCAGGTTACCCTCAATTCATTTTTCTGGTACTATTCGCGCCCCTAAAACAACACGCGCACCCGGAAACCTGTTCCATGCCCGCCCTCGACAAACGCTTTCTGACGATCACTCCGCCCTAGCATCCGGCTGACCTGTGCTGCTGGTTAACTACGACCAATGGTGGGGATATTTACCACCTGTGGGTGACTGACCGGTACACAAATATCAAGGAAGATGCGGCTTGCCTGTCGCATTATCGTTATCGCCCGATCACTCAGAAGATTTTGTAATGCCTACTTCGGTCATCTCAGGTTTTACCCACAACTTTCTTGGCAAGGCGCCGGTCTGGTACAAGCAGATCATCCTGCTGTTCCTGATCCTCAACCCTATCTCGTTGTATGTGTTTGGTCCCGGGGTTACCGGCTGGCTACTGATCGGTGAGTTCATCTTTACCCTGGCGATGGCGCTGAAATGTTACCCGCTGCTGCCGGGTGGCCTGCTGGCGGTGGAGGCCCTGCTGATCGGCCTCACCACGCCGGACGCGGTGTATATGGAAGTACTTACTAACTTCCCCGTGATCTTGCTGCTGATGTTCATGGTGGCCGGCATCTACTTCATGAAAGAGTTGCTGCTGGTGACCTTCACCCAGATTCTGGTGGGTGTGCGCTCCAAGTCGGCGCTGTCGTTGCTGTTCTGCAGCGCTGCCGCATTGCTGTCGGCCTTCCTGGACGCGCTGACGGTCACGGCGGTGATTATCAGCGTGGCGGTGGGCTTTTTCTCGGTGTACCACAAGGTGGCATCCGGTAAGGGCTACCAGCACAAGGATCACAACGCCAACAGCGATGACGACGTAATTGAACTGCACCGGGAAGACCTGGAAAACTTCCGTGCGTTCCTGCGCAGCCTGTTGATGCACGGGGCGATCGGTACCGCCCTCGGTGGTGTGGCCACCATGGTCGGTGAGCCCCAGAACCTGTTGATTGCCAAGGTGGTGGGCTGGGATTTCGCCAACTTCTTCATGCACATGGCGCCCGTCAGTATTCCCGTGTTGTTCGCTGGCCTGACCACCTGCTGGCTGCTGGAGAAACTGCGCTGGTTCGGTTACGGCGGTCGTCTGCCAAAACCGGTGCGCCGGGTGCTGGAAGAGTTTGCCGACAACGAGCGTAATAAACGCACCAAGGCCGATCAGGCCGCGTTGTGGATTCAGGCCATTGCGGCGCTGGTGCTGGTGGTGGGGCTCGCGTTCCATCTGGCGGAGGTGGGGCTGATCGGCCTGCTGGTGATCATTCTGATCACCTCGTTCACCGGCATCACCGACGAACACCAGATCGGCAAGGCATTCCAGGAATCCCTGCCGTTCACCTCACTGCTGGTGGTGTTCTTCGCCATCGTGGCGGTGATCCACGAACAGCACCTGTTCAAACCCATTATCGAGTATGTTCTGTCGCTGCCGGTGGAGCAGCAACCGGGCATGTTCTTTATCGCCAACGGCCTGCTTTCAATGATCAGTGACAACGTGTTCGTTGCCACCGTCTATATCAGCGAGATCAAGCAGGCACTGGATGCTGGCAGCATCAGCTACGACCACTTCCAGACCCTGGCCATTGCCATCAACACCGGCACCAACCTGCCGAGTGTGGCAACCCCCAACGGACAGGCCGCGTTCCTGTTCCTGCTGACTTCCGCCATTTCACCATTGGTGCGGCTTTCCTACGGCCGGATGGTGGTGATGGCGTTCCCCTACATGATAGTGATGGGCGCCGTCGGCCTGTACATGGTCATTAATCACATCTGAACATTGCGGCTTTATACTCCCCGCTCGGCTTTGTGTCGGGCGGGGATGCCGTCGTTCTGCCGTTATGAATTAACCGGAAACATTTATGATCAAATCGATAAAAGACAATTGGCTTTCCAATGTTCGCGGTGACCTGCTGGCAGGCATCGTGGTGGCGTTGGCGCTGATTCCCGAAGCCATCGCATTCTCCATCATTGCGGGTGTGGACCCCAAGGTCGGGCTGTACGCCTCCTTCTGTATTGCGGTGATCATCGCGTTTGTGGGCGGACGCCCGGGCATGATCTCCGCCGCCACCGGCGCCATGGCGCTGCTGATGGTCACGCTGGTGAAAGAACATGGCCTGGAGTACCTGCTGGCGGCGACCTTGCTGACCGGTGTACTGCAGATCGGCGCCGGCTACCTGAAGCTGGGCGGGCTGATGCGCTTTGTCTCCCGCTCGGTGGTGACCGGTTTCGTCAACGCCCTGGCGATCCTGATTTTCATGGCCCAGCTGCCGGAACTGACCAACGTCACCTGGCACGTCTACGCCATGACCGCCGCCGGTCTGTGCATCATCTACCTGTTCCCGCTGATCCCGGTGGTGGGCAAGATCCTGCCGTCCCCGCTGATCTGTATTGTCGGTCTGACCGCCGTGGCGATGTTCCTGAACCTGGATATCCGCACGGTGGGGGATATGGGTGAGCTGCCGGACACCCTGCCGATCTTCCTGTGGCCGGATGTGCCTCTGAACCTGGACACCCTGATGATCATCCTGCCGTATTCCGTGGCGCTGGCGGTGGTCGGTCTGCTGGAATCGATGATGACCGCCACCATCGTGGACGATCTCACCGATACCACCAGTGACCGCAACCGCGAGTGTAAGGGCCAGGGCATTGCCAACATCGGTTCCGGACTGCTCGGCGGGATGGCCGGCTGCGCGATGATTGGTCAGTCCATCATCAACATCAAGTCTGGCGGCCGTACGCGCCTGTCCACGCTGACGGCCGGTGTCTTCCTGCTGGTGATGGTGCTGGTACTGGATGCCTGGCTGGTGCAGATCCCCATGGCGGCGCTGGTGGCAGTGATGATCATGGTGTCCATCGGTACCTTCTCCTGGGATTCCATCCGCAATCTGAAGGAACATCCGTTGTCCACCAACATCGTGATGGTGGTGACGGTGATTGTCGTGGTCGCCACCCACAACCTGGCGTTCGGGGTGCTGGCCGGCGTGCTGCTGGCGGCGCTGTTCTTTGCCAACAAGATTGGCCACTTCATGATCGTCGACTCGGAACTGGATGAGGCCAGGGAAACCCGCACCTATCGTGTTGTTGGCCAGGTTTTCTTCAGTTCGTCCGAGAAGTTCACCGCCTCGTTTGATTTCAAGGAAGCCCTGGACAAGGTGGTGATCGACCTCAGCCGTGCTCACTTCTGGGACATTACCGCCGTGGGTGCCCTCGACAAAGTGGTCATCAAATTCCGGCGTGAAGGGGCGGATGTCGAGGTTATCGGCCTCAACGAAGCCAGCGCCACCATCGTTGACCGTTTCGGCGTGCACGACAAGCCGGATGCAGTTGACCAGCTGATGGGGCACTGATATGACTACTGATTATGCTCAAGGCGGCGCTGATGCAAACCCGCACAATGACAACAAGAACCCGAACCAAGGCAGCGAGGTAGCGATGACCCGGATCGTAGGATGTATTGATGGTTCCAGGGCGGCATTGGCCGTGTGTGACTACGCGGCGTGGGCCAGCCAGCGCATGGAAGCCCCGCTGACGCTGTTTCATGTGCTGAATGAGGAGCGTTATCCGGCGGAAACTGATATGGCGGGTAGTATCGGCCTGGGTAGCCGGGAGCACCTGATGGAAGAGCTGGCGGAACTGGATCAGAAGCGCAGCAAGCTGGCCTTGGAGCAGGGCCACCACATGCTCAACGCCGCCGAGGAACGGGTGAAATCCCGCGGTGTTGAGGATGTGATCAAGCGTCAGCGCCACGGTGATCTGACCGACTCCCTGCTGGCCATTGAAAACGAAACCCGCCTGCTGGTGATGGGGCTGCACGGTGAAACCAGCACCGACCGGGACGTACACATCGGCAGCCAGCTGGAAACCGTGATCCGCAGCGTGCATCGCCCGATCATGCTGGTGCCGGACGACTACGCCGAACCCCGCAGCGCCATGCTGGCGTTCGATGGCTCCGCGACCGCGTTCAAGGGCGTCGAACTGCTGGCCAACAGCCCGGTGTTTAAGGGCTTCCCCCTGCACCTGGTGATGATTGGTCCGGACACCAATGACCGCTGGGAACAGCTGAAAAAAGCCGAGCGCATGCTGGCGGATCTGGGCTGCGAGGTACACCTGGCCATCCGTGCCGGCGATGTCGAGAAAACCCTGCACGCCTACCAGGAAGAGCATGGCATTGACCTGCTGGTGATGGGTGCCTATGGCCATTCCCGCATCCGCCAGTTCCTGGTGGGCAGCACCACGACCAATATGCTGAAAACTGCTGAAAAGCCCCTGGTGATCCTGCGCTAGGGCGCGGGCCTATCGGCTTTCGTGCATAACCGGCCGGGTCTGTTAACATTTAGGGAAGTCACCTTGAAAAAGATGATCTCTATGGGCAGACAGTGGTGCCGGTTAGTCATGGGGAGGGGCATGGTCGCCGTGTTGGTGGCAGCGGCCCTGATGATGGCTGGATTTGCCTGGGCGAATGACGGCCGGCCCGTGTTGAAGGTCGCCTACGCCGAATTCCCGCCCATCGAGTACCAGAATGCCGATGGCGAAGCCGCCGGACTGTTTATCGAACTGACCCGCAAGGTGGCGGAGGAAGCGGGTTACACGCCGGATTTTGTCTACTTACCGGTAGGGCGCATCTATCTGTACCTGAAAAGCGGCATGATTGATGTCTGGCCAGGGCTGACCGGCATCCCGTCGCTCAAGGACGATGTCCTGGAAAGCTGGGTAAGCCCGGTCCCCGTGCAACTGAGCGCATGGTATGTTGTCGGCACACCTCCACTGACTCACCTCGATGACCTCAGAGGCAAGATGTTGATTGTTATCGGTGGCTATACCTACGGTGGCTTGCTCGAGAGACTGCAATCCTACGAAGATATTCGTATCACCGAAGCGCCCAACCACCGTTCCGGCATCGATATGCTGAAACGGAAGCGGGGAGACTACCTGCTCGACTATCGACAGCCTGTGCTCGAGATACTGACCGAGCCCTCGGACCGGTTGATGAGGGAGTCGGAGGTTCGCACCCGCAACGGCGCCTGGCTCTTTTCACTCGCCAATCCGAAGGCCAGCATCCTGCGCGAGGCGTTCGATGATGCCTATCTGCGGCTGGTGGAACGGGGCGAAGTACCCCCAGCGCGAATGCCGGATACCGGGTCCTTTATTCCCGGTTTCCCCGAAGACCTTTTACAATGACTTATCGGTGCAACTCCAGGTCGCCGTACCAGGCGATGGCCGATTCCCCGGTGTTGTCGGAGTCCGACATGATCGCCACGCCCCGCAGGCGCGGGGGATCATCCCCAAACGCTGTGCGGTAATCCGCCACGATATCCCTTTCCACGGTGACCCACTCGCCGGCCTTGTCCTCACCGGAGGTGACCGCGATCATCATGGTCTCTTCCGCATAGGGGTTGGCCACGGTTTCCCCCGTGGCCAACCGGTTAGCCCAGATGTAGTTGATGGCATTGCCCGGTAGCTCTTCGCCAAACAGGGCCTCCACGGTCTTGCGCTTGGCGCGCTCGAACCAGCCGGCCTTGTCCGGTTCAAACTCGAACGCCACGTAGATGCGGGCGGGGTAGTCGTCCCCGGACTTCCGGCGGGCATCGCCTTTTTCAAAGGTGTTGGACACCTTCCATCGCCATTTCAACGTCAGCGAATCCCCGGGGTCGATATCCAGGCGGGCGATCAGGCCCGAGGCGCTGTTGCTGGTTTGCGCTTCGATCACCTGGGTGCCGTCTTCCTCAACCAGACGGTAGGACGTGTGGCGATCGATCTTGGGGAATTCCAGCGGCTCCCAGCCATCGTCCAGGTTGCTCATTTGTGAGAATGGCCTGACGGTGTTGTCCGCAGCGGCACTCCCGCCGGCGAGCAGTAATGCGGTACCCAGTGCCAGGGCTTTCAGCGAATCCGGTTTTTGCATAACAGCTTCCGTTATTGAGTGTTGTGTCTGCGGGGTTGACCGCAGTGTTAATGAAAAGTGCCTTGTTGCCGTATCGGTTCGTGTATATAGTGTTAGCATCCTTGGTAAAATACCAGATGTAGTGTTTATTTTGTAAACACTCTCACGGTATCGGGAATCCGGTGAGACTCCGGAACTGACGCGCAGCGGTATTGGGGAACGAGCGTGGCACCATGACACTGGCAACCGCCGGGAAGTCGCCACGCAAGGCCGAACCACACGGTTCACGCCCCTGAGTCCGAAGACCTGCCAGGGACGCGGAGCCTCGGAAAACTTCCGAGGCTCCTGAACTGCACCTTCGCGTTTATAAGGTGAGCAGGTCGGATCCGAACTCATTCCTCCCCTCTCCCCTAGCGGGAGAGGGAATGTACGGCGCCCACGTTGGCGACGGCATGGAACGTTCGTGACGCCATCCCTGTATACGCGAAGGACATGGAAACCAACGCGTATTCAGGAGAACCGACATGTCCGCCTCTGCCCTGGCTGAATCCCAGCCTACCTCCCAGAACCAGACCGAATCCCTTCAGGTTATTAAACGTAACGGCACCCTCGTTGGATTCAATCCATCCAAGATCAGTGTTGCCGTCACCAAAGCGTTCCTGGCCGTTGAAGGTGACAACGCCGCCGGTTCCGCCCGTATCAACGATGCCGTAAAGCGGGTGACCGAACAGGTGATACAGGCCATCAGCCGGCGCCTGAAAGCCGGTGGCAAGGTGCATATCGAGGACATTCAGGACCAGGTAGAACTGGCGCTGATGCGGGCCGAGGAACAGAAAGTGGCCCGCGCCTACGTGCTGTACCGGGAAGAGCACGCCCGCCAGCGTGCCATTGACGAGCCGGTTGAAGCTCACCCGCACCTGACCGTCAGGAAGGCCAGCGGCGACACCGCGCCCCTGGACCTGGGCCTGATGAAGCTGCAGGTGGAACAGGCGGCCGCCGGGCTGGACGGCATTGATGGTGAATCCCTGGTGGAAGACGCGCTGCGCAACCTCTATGACGGCATTGCCGAGGAAGACGTGCTGTCGGCACTGGTGATGACCGCCCGTGGCCGCATCGAACAGGAACCGGACTACAGCGCGGTGACCGCGCGACTGTTGCTGGAACAGCTGCGGCTGGAAACCGCCACCGCGCTGGACCTGCCCCGCAGCCTGCCGCTGGCGGAGATTTATCCCCAGGCACTAAGTGCGTTTATTGAAGCCGGCATCCAGTACGAATTGCTGGACGAAGCCCTGGCCGCGTTCGACCTGGAACGCCTGGGCGCGGCTATCAAGCCGGAACAGGACCTGCAGTTCGGCTTCCTCGGCCTGCAGACCCTGTACGACCGCTACTTCCTGCACTGGAACGGCGCCCGCCTGGAGTTGCCCCAGGTGTTCTTCATGCGCGTGGCCATGGGCCTGGCGCTGCGGGAGGACAACCCCAACGAACGCGCTATCGAGTTCTACAACCTGCTGTCGTCCTTCGACTACATGGCGTCCACCCCCACGCTGTTCAACAGCGGCACCCGCCACTCCCAGCTGTCATCCTGTTACCTGACCACCGTGGGTGATGACCTGGAAGACATCTACGGTGCCATCCGCGACAACGCCATGCTCTCCAAATGGGCCGGCGGTCTGGGCAACGACTGGACGCCGGTACGGGCGCTGGGCTCCCACATCAAGGGCACCAACGGCAAGAGCCAGGGCGTGGTGCCGTTCCTGAAAGTGGTCAACGACACCGCCGTGGCGGTGAACCAGGGCGGCAAGCGCAAGGGCGCGGTGTGTGCCTACCTGGAAAGCTGGCACCTGGACATCGAGGAATTCCTGGAGCTGCGCAAGAACACCGGCGACGAGCGCCGCCGCACCCACGACATGAACACCGCCAACTGGGTACCGGACCTGCTGATCGAGCGCATGCGTGAGGACCGGGACTGGACCCTGTTCTCCCCCAGCGATGTGCCGGACCTGCACGACCTTTACGGCAACGCCTTCCGCGAACGTTACGAGCACTACGAGGCGCTGGCGGAGCAGGGCAAGATCACCCTGTTCAAGAAGATCCCCGCCAAACAGCTCTGGCGCAAGATGCTCACGGTGCTGTTCGAGACCGGCCACCCGTGGATCACCTTCAAAGACCCGTGCAACCTGCGTTCTCCGCAACAGCATCAGGGCGTGGTACACAGCTCCAACCTGTGCACCGAGATCACCCTCAACACCAGTGCCGACGAAATCGCCGTGTGCAACCTGGGCTCGGTGAACCTGGCCGCCCATATCCGCGATGGTGAGCTGGACGTACAACGCCTGGAACAAACCGTATCCACTGCGGTGCGCATGCTCGATAACGTTATCGACATCAACTACTACGCCGTGCCCCAGGCGCGGAACTCCAACCTGAAACACCGCCCGGTTGGTCTGGGCCTGATGGGCTTCCAGGATGCGCTCTATCAACTCGGCCTGCCGTACACTAGCCCGGAAGCGGTGGAATTCGCTGACGTGGCGATGGAACAGCTCAGCTACTTTGCCATCCGCGCCTCGGCCACCCTGGCCGGCGAACGCGGTGCCTATGAAACCTACGAAGGCTCCCTGTGGCACCAGGGCACCCTGCCCATCGACTCCATCAACCTGCTGAAAGAGGCCCGCCGCGAAGGGGATCTGGCCGTAAACACCAACGCGCGGCTGGACTGGACGCCGGTACGGGAGCTGATCGCGAAGAACGGCATGCGTAACAGCAACGTCATGGCCATCGCACCGACGGCAACCATCTCCAATATCGTGGGTGTGTCCCAGTCCATCGAACCGGCGTATCAGAACCTGTTCGTGAAATCGAACCTGTCTGGCGAGTTCACCGTGGTCAACCCCTCACTGGTGCGGGACCTCAAGGCCGAAGGCCTGTGGGACAACGTAATGGTCAACGACCTCAAATACTTCGACGGCAGCGTGCAGCAGATCGACCGCATCCCGAACGAACTCAAGGCCCGCTACGCCACGGCTTTCGAGATTGACCCAAGATGGCTGGTGGAAGCCGCCGCAAGGCGACAGAAATGGCTCGACCAGGCCCAGAGCCTCAACCTGTACATGGCCGAACCCAGCGGCAAGAAGCTGGATGCCCTGTACCAGCTGGCCTGGGAACGCGGCCTGAAAACCACCTACTACCTGCGCTCCCTGGGCGCCACCGGCGCCGAAAAAACCGCCCCGGTCGCCGCGCCGCAACCCCAGGTCTGCAGCATCGACGAGCCCGACTGCGAAGCCTGCCAATAGCCAAACCGTTACGTTCCCTCTCCCCTCGCGGGAGAGGGCCAGGGAGAGGGGGCAGAGCGCCAGGCTCCGATGTATGGCCCCCTCTCCCCCAACCCCTCTCCCGCAAGGGGAGAGGGGAGTTAAACCGATATCGACTTCGAGAGGATTCACCCATGCTCAACTGGGACGACGAACCAACCCCCCAAACCACACCGGCCACCCCCGAAGGCCCGGCCCCTGTGAACGTTGACGACAAACGCGTCATCAACGGCGAAACCGACATCAACCAGCTGGCGCCGTTCAAGTACCCCTGGGCCTGGGAGTACTTCATGAACGCCAACAAGAACCACTGGACCCCGCTGGATGTCAACATGGCCCAGGACGTCCACGACTATCACCACCGCCTGACTGCGCCGGAAAAGCACGTGTACGAGAACGTGCTGGCGTATCTCACCACCTCCGACATCCTCGCCATGCGTAACATCGGCCTGGCGGTGATGGATAAAATGAGCGCCCCGGAACTGCAGATCTATCAGGCACGCCAGGTGTACGAGGAAGCCATGCACACCTGGGCCTACCAGCACTGCATCGAAACCCTCAACCTGGACCAGAGCGAAATCTACAACCGCTACCGCGTGGTGCCCGCCATCAACGGCAAGATCCAGATGGCCAACCGCCGCCTGGACGCGGCCATGCGCTCCGACATGAACCTGCGCAACAAGGACGACCTGCAGGAATTCATCATGTCCTACCTGTTCTTCGCGGCGGTGTTCGAGGGTGCCTGGTTCTACAACGGCTTCAGCCCCATCTTTGCCCTGCAGCGCCGTGGCCTGATGCGCGGCACCGGCGAACAGCTGCAGTACATCCTGCGGGACGAAGCCATGCACTTCTCCTTCGGCCTGAAAGTGGTGAACCAGATCCTGGAAGAAGAAAACATCACCCTCGACCCGAAAGCCGTGCGCGACATGTGGGACGAATCCGAAGCCGCCGAAACCGCCTACGCCAATTACGTCCTCCGCGACCCGATCCTGGGCTACTCCGCCGAGTACCACAGCGAACAGTTCCGCTTCGTGGCCAACCGCCGGGCCAGAACCGTGGGCCTGGAAGAGCCGTTCCCGGGGGCGAAAAACGTGTCGCCCTGGCTGGATGAGCAGGCCACCATGCGCAAGGAGAAGAACTTCTTTGAGACGCGGGTGATTGAGTACCAGACCGGGGCCCAGTTGGAGTGGTGATGACTCACTGACCTTCAGCCCAGCGGACTGCGGACCCCGGCAAAACCCTGACCCAGAACATGGGTGTAGATCTGGGTAGTTCGCAGGTCCGCATGGCCAAGCAGATCCGGGACTGTGCGGATATCGTTGCCGCGTTTGAGTAATTCCGTTGCGAACGTGTGCCTGAAGGTGTGGCAGCCGGCGGGTTTGCCAATGCCGGATTCAGCGACAGCCGCTTTTACTGCCTTCTGGACAGAGCTGGTATGAATATGATGACGAACGACCTTGCCCTGGTCGGTTTTGCTCAGACTGTATGAGGTAAACAGCCATTGCCAGTCCAATGACATATCGGCCCCGGGATACTTGCGGGCTAGTGCAAATGGAAGGCTTACCGGTGTCTGGAGAGCCAGGTCCCTGTCCTTCCATGCCTTTCTAACTGAGGCGATATGGCGTTCCAGTCCGGAAATCAGGCTTCCAGGCAGGAGCGTTGTTCTGTCTTTCGCGCCTTTGCCATCCCGAACAATGATGACCTGACTATTGAAATCGATATCCTTGATTCTTAACCGGCAGGCCTCGGTCACCCTCAGGCCGGAGCCGTACATCAACGACGCAAGAAGGTGATAGGGGCCCTCCAGTTTGCTGATGATCTTCATGGCCTCATCATGAGAAAGCACAACGGGCAGACGTTTCGGTTTTTTTGAACGAACAACCGAGCCGACTTCACCCAGGGGTAAATCAAGAACTTTGGAATAAAGAAACACCAGTGCATTCAACGCCTGGGACTGGGTTGCGGCGGCTACATTGCGATGAACCGCAAGCCATGTGAGAAATTCATTGACCTCCACCGGCCCCATATCCCTCGGATGTTTCATCTGATGGAAGCGGATGAAAAAACGGATCCAGTACCAGTAGGATTTTTCAGTACGCACGCTGTAACGATTAACACGAATAACCGCGCGCACCTGATCGCGAAGGCGCGGTTGAGGTGGTTTGCCGTCCAATTTGGCAGTCCTCCCTAAAACTGTATATATGTACAGTATTATTGGTTGGAGAAAAACAGGAAGTCAAGCGATTACGTGGTGGTTTTAGAATAGCTGAGCTAAGCTGTTGTTAAATTTAAGACTTAAGGCCGTGAAGCGTGTTAGAAAAGGGGTGTTATCGAGAACGCACTTTTTTGCAATATCGTGGAATTCGGTCTAGTTGCTGTTAGGCATTACAGAATGGATGTCCAAGATTCCAATAAATATGGCGCAATAAATCTCGATGAGCTTGAGCGATTTGAAAAAGATATTGGCGCCAGGTTGCCGGAAGACTATCGGAGCTTCCTAGTTCTGCATAATGGTGGAACTCCTGAAAAATACTTGGTTTGTTGGCCAGGCTCTCACAAGCCCGCAGAAGTTTGGAACGATTCTCTGGGTCTCCATAATGGGCCGACCTATAGTCGTCTGGATTCTGTAACCGAAGGCCTAAAGGAATACCTGCCAAAGGGCATCATCCCTTTCGCCAGCGACCCAGGAGGTAACCTTTTTTGCATCGGTATTTCCGGCGATTATTCCGCAAAAATATACTTTTGGGACCATGAGCGCGCGCAAGAAAAAGAGAGTTGCTCATTCTTAGCGGGTTCGTTTACTGAGTTCGTTGCAGGTTTGGTCGCCGAGGAAGATGCCTAACCAGTCGTTCCAGTACGTTCCGGCCCTTCGGGCCTCCACCGGACCGGTTTTCCGGCGCGGCCGCGCCTCCAAACCGGCCGCTGAACATTGGCGTTAACTGTTGGAGAAAGATTGGTGTCACACGAAACGTTCATGGCCCTTGCTCTATCTGAGTCTAGAAAGGCATTACCGGACTGTTTGCCTAACCCTCCTGTTGGATGTGTGTTGGTAAGAGATGGACAGATAGTCGCTGCCGGATACACGAAGGCTCCCGGCGGATTCCATGCTGAGGCTGATGCTTTAGCAAAATGCTCTGAGCCCTTAACGGGACTGACGGCTTACGTGACACTTGAACCGTGTTCATTTCACGGTCGAACGCCATCGTGTGCGGATTCACTGATCAAACATGGAATTGAGCGGGTAGTTGTTGCGCTGATTGACCCTGACCCACGAAACAACGGTCAGGGACTGGAAAAGTTACGCCAAGCCGGTGTGGATGTCGTTCGGGGTATTTATACGGAAGAAGTCAGCGAATTCTTGGAACAGTATTTGGGCTACAGTTAACCAATAGTTCCAGTTCGTTCCGGGCCTGAAGGCCCTCCACCGGACGCCCTTTTCTCAGCTTCGCTGCAAAAAGGTCGCCGCTGAACAAAAGCGTTAAATTCAGGGAGGAAACGCACTAATGGAGAAAGTTGTCACAGGCTTACTGGTGCTCGTAGGCATTATTCATCTCTTGCCCGTTTCTGGAGTTTTGGGCGCGGAGCGATTGGCCGCTTTATACGGCATTTCCCTGGGAGAGCCCAATATCGAAATCCTGATGCGCCACCGGGCTATCCTGTTCGGGCTTCTCGGTCTGTTCTTGGTGTATGCGGCGTTTCGGCCATCGTTGCAAACATTGGCTATTGTTGCGGGTCTCGTCAGCGTTGTGTCCTTCATCGCGATTGCGTGGTCAGTTAGCGGTTACAATGAGTCCGTTCGCAAGGTCGTCATCGCAGACATTGTCGCCATAATCGCGCTCATTGCTGCAGGGGTAATCCATGTCGTCGGTCGCAACCAAATTTAACAAGGCGCATCAATACGCGGCCGATGGCCGCCGGACGCCCTTTTCATTGCGGCTGCGCCTCCATTACAAGGGCGCCGTTGTGCGCTGGCGTTAGGGATTCGAAAAGATGCGGGCAGATGAGGAGAAATGGAAGCGCCTAAAGCCGAAATATAAAGCTATAAGCTTCTGCGTCATGGTGATTGGTCTGCTGTTGAGTTTTGCTATTGTTGGCGTGTTGGCATGGTTTATCTCGGACATCTGGTCGGTCAGTTTGTCAGCACCAAATTGCAAAGACGACAGGGATTGCGCAGCTTTATCTTGGATCACTTTGATAACGTTCCCTTTCGCGCTGGTCATTGGGCTGCTTGCCTCCAGTGCTTTTGTTGGCAAGGTGCTCACCGGGAAAGGGGTCAAAGCCTCATTCAGGATGTTCATGTCATCTAAGTTTCCGGAGTCTTGGTATGGTCCCTAACCAGTCATTCCAGTTCGTTACGGCCCTGGCGGGCCTCCACCGGACGGCCTTTTCTCCGCTTCGCTATGCAAAGGCCGCCGCTGAATATTGGCGTTATGTTCTATGAGGAGTCTTGATTGACCACTCGAGTCGTTGAAGTGGCGAAGTTTAGAGCGAGGTATAGGTATTCATTTGATGATGAGTATTTTTACTTGTTTTGGAAGAAGGGCCGGCGGATGCTAGTTCACGATAGATATCCATTGAATGAGATGTCTGCCAAGTTAGATCACTGGCGTGGACGGCCTAAATCCACAGTGTTGAATATAAGGAAGTCTATCTTCTGGTTTGTAGTGTCAGTTGTGGTGTTCATTCTGTCTTCTTCCCCTTTGGCAGTGCTGGTTGCGGTTTTTGCTTTCATCGTATCTAGTCTATTGCTATTCAATGAACTTGGCTTTCTGTTTCCCGTGAGTGCAACCATTTTGGATTACGAAGACCTCAGTGGAAGTGTTTATATGTTTCATGGGAGAAAAGGGTTTGAAGATTGGCCAGCCTTTGAGAGAGGACTTTCGGATGCGATCAGAGCCTCTAAGCTGTCCAGAACATAACAATCGGCTGCACAGCGACCGATTTTCCGCCGCTTCGCGGCTCCAAACCGGCGCGTGAGCCGGGCGTTAACTGCTTATGAATCTGTCAGACAGAGAGAGAAAACTGGTAGAGGTATTGGAGCGGCAGGTACAGACCACCCAACGCTTTAGGTGGTTTTTTCTGGCTATGGGTGTGTTTCTGATTTTGGTCTCCGTGGGCGCCTACCTTTTCTTTTTGGCATCAGGTCGGCATGGTGTTGTGGAGCAGATGGAAGCTCACCCAATGTTCTACCTTGGAGCTATCGGTGCCGGTGTTGCGTTTGCCTGGAGCTTTCAGGGTTTCAAAGGGAACCCTCAAAAGGAGTTACTCATTAAGCTGTTACATGACCGAGAGTCCGGCAGTTAACCAAGTGGTCAACGGGACGCCAACTACGCTGCGCTTCGTTGCCGCCCATTACCACCGGCGTTAGCTGTGATTGCCCCACCTGAAAAGTGATACTATAGTGTCACTATTAGTCTGATTCAGGGTGAGCCCATGAAAGTTGAGCTTGTTACGAACCTCAAGCGCCAAGCCACAAAGATTCTGGCAGATCTGCACTTGTCTAAAGAGCCGATACTGATAACGGAGCATGGTCAGCCATCCGCATACCTTGTCGATGTGCAGGATTACGAGTTTATGCAGCGCCGACTTGAGCTGCTTGAGGGGCTCTCACGGGGAGAGCGTGCTGTACTTGAGGGAAGAACGTACAGCCAAAGTGAGGCCAGGGAGAAAATGAGTAAATGGCTGAAGTAATCTGGACGGAGCCTGCCCTTCAAGAACTGGATGCCATCGCTGAGTACATTGCTCTGGATAATCCTGTTGCCGCAAGTCATCTGGTCCAAGAAGTTTTCGATAAGACCGAGCGCTTGGAAGATTTTCCCCAATCCGGACGGATTCCTCCAGAGCTCCCTGATTCGGTATACAGGGAGGTAGTGATTCCACCGTGTCGCATTTTTTATCGTGAGGATGAGAAGCGGGTTCTCGTCCTCTATGTCATGCGAGAGGAGCGGCAGCTTCGTGCATACATGCTTGGGAACAGCTAACCAGGCGCGTCACTCGGATGCCTTTGTCTCCGCTTCGCTACGTCAAAGTCACCGGTGCGCTTGGGCGTTATGTGTAGATGAAGTCATGAGGCAAATTAAGATCAAGATTTTACCCGCTATGGGTAGCGCCGACGGGAGCTGGGAAATCGTTAATTTTGATGATTTTCTTCTACGTTATTCGCCCCGTCTGGCAATGCATGTCTCATGCACAAAGCAGTTTCCTCCTTTCCATATTTTGAATGAGGAGCTGCTCTCTGGCGGTGCTGACCAAGGAATGAGTGGCGGATGTCACTGGAAGCCTCTCGAAATTACTGAACAAGAGTACGAAGATATTCGGGAAGAGATGCTTACATCACCATCACACAACCTTGAGTACGATCCTAGTCTTGAGGATCGCAAAACCATCAATAAATGGTGTGGTGCTGCGCTATCCCATCACAACCCAAGGAACCGGAGTGTCACATAACCAGGCCAGGCACGGCGACGCCTTTTTCGTTGCGGCTTTGCCTTCACTACAAAGCCGCGCATGCTGGCGGCGTTAAGCATAGAATATGGATACCTGTGTAGATTTTAGCTCGAATCTGTTTAAACCATTCCTCTCTGAAGAGGCTCAGGTTAATCCTGAGTGCTACGGGGCCGAACTAGCTTGGTGGCTTTCCCGTGAGCTTGCAGCGAGGGGAGTAGAAACCAGCTATCCAAATTACGAGGATTGGGGGTGGTTTGTTGAGTACATCGTTGACGACAACGAGTATTGGCTCTGTTGCGGTAACATCGAGGGTGAAAGCAACCGCTGGCGTGTGTATTTGGATCGCAAAGCCAAGAAACTGTTTGGCCGCAACAAGGCATCTTTTGAAGTAGCGGCCCCGTTGCTAGAAGCTTTGTCGGTGGTGCTTTCGGAGTCTCCAGACATTCAGGACATTCAATGGAGCTCGGAGAGTGCTTAACAATTGGCTGTTGTCGGACGCGCCTACGCTGGCGCTCCGGCACGCCGCAAAGCCAAGGCGTTATAAGTCGTGAGGGAGTCTGTGAAAACCACTTTACGCAGATCGTATGAACTATCAGAAAAAATGAACGAATGTCTTCGCGGGATAGTTATTCCGGGCGACGATAGTTCTTTTTTTCCAACCCTTTTTCACAATGTAGCGATTGAACATCAAAGGAGTGTGGCAGTTCTAATCGACCATCAGTTATACAGCTCGGCATGCAGCATAGTGCGGTCGCTCTTCGAGGCGTACGTAAAGGGTGTTTGGTTTTCTGAGTGTGCTGAGGAAGTAGATTTCACTCGCCTACGTAAGGATAAATTTGAGAAGCCATTCTGGCAGTTGGTATCGGAGATTGACGAAGCAAAAGGCAGCGACTTGTCCCAACCCAAGAAACTGTATTGGCGCTCACTGAATAGCCTTACTCACACTGGCGCTGCACAGCTCAAGCGGAGAGTTAATCAGGATGAGATTCGGCAAAACTACGATGATGAATTCCTAAAAGAAACTTTGATGTTCTCCGATAATTACGCGTTCCTTGCCTGCGGCGAACTAGCCAAAATATCTGGTTGCACTGGTGCGCAAAGGAAATTCTTGGCCATCGCTGCAGATCGAGAATTCGCGGGTGAACTCTAGAACTTATAACCAGGCCAGGCACGGCGACGCCTTTTTCGTTGCGGCTTTGCCTCCACTACAAAGGCGCGCATGCTGGCAGCGTTAAGAATCAAATGGAGTAAAAAGTTTTGCGGGAATTGGAGGTCCAAAAGGCGCTGCGTCAAGAGCTCACTGAACTGGGTTATCCCGAATCAGCAGTTCATTTAGAGTTCCCGGTTTCTGTAGATCGCCATAAACGGATATCGATTGATGTAGCGATCATTGATCAAGGTACCAACGATGTCATCGGCATCATTGAGATCAAAAGCTCTACGGAATCCCAATCAGTTAGTAACGCTGTACAACAGCTAGCAGACTATGCAAGGCTTCTTCCATCCTCTCCTCCGGCTTTTGTTTACGCTTACGATGGCAAGGAGAAGCGTATCTTTCAGGTATCAGGAGATACGCTAAGTCTTGAAGAAATACCTTCGCTGCCCAAGTTCGATTCCTTGAAGGCGGGAGGCAGGGCTTACCAGAAAATAGAAAGTAGAAAAAAGTCTAGTCGAGTAACCGATAGCTTTGCCGTGTACTGTCGCTTGCTAGCGTTTTTTGTGGCAGCGATATTGGTCCTAGATATCGCTTCAGTTTATAAGTTCACCTCCCAGCAGCTGACTCTTTTGGGGATTTTTATCGGGCTGCTCGTAATGCCTTATGCAGCCAAATTTAAGCTTATGGGCATGGAGTTTGAGCGATATGGCGGGAAGAAAAACGAGGATTCTTAACCATTGCGTCAACGGGACCGGTTTTCCGCTGGCGCTCCAAATCGGCCCGTTACGCTAGCGTTATGTTTCAAGGAGGTCAGTTTGCGATCACCTCAATCCGTGAAGGCGCTAGAACAACTGGGCCGAGTACGCTTATCTGATTCGTTTTTTATGAGAGATTTTTTGTACTCGGAAATCTCTCAAATCGAGCGCATCCCGAATATTCCAGAATATCCCGATATTGCAATTGAGGCGGGACGTGGCCTATGCCAGGAAGTCCTTGAGCCAATCCAAGGGGCTTTAGGTCGCGTTTCAATCAGATCTGGATACCGCTCACCGGCTGTAAACGCAAAAGGGGCCGAATACAAAAATCAATATAACTGCTCCAGCAACGAGTCGAACTATGCCCACCATATTTGGGACTACCGTGATAAGAATAGCGAGATTGGAGCAACCGCTTGTATTGTGGTTAATTCGCTTGTTGACTACTACGAAAAGACGGGGGATTGGCAGGCACTAGCGTGGTGGATTCATGACAACGTCCCCGGATACTCGTCACTATACTTCTTTCCCAAGCTTGCAGCGGTAAACATTCGCTGGAGTCCGACGCCTGAAAAGTGGATAAAAAGCTACATTCCGCCGAAAGGGACCCTGACAAAGCCCGGAGAGGAAAACCACAATGGTAGGCATCAAGCGCTATATAGAGAGTTTCTACGTAGCATCGAAACATAACCAGTGCAGTCACAGCGACGCCCTTTCCATGGCGCCTTCAGCGCCATTCCAAGGTCGCGCGTGCTGCAGGCGTTATGTGGGCGTTCCCATAGAGAATCAATATGGCATTCAGTGAGTTCGAAGCAAAGAAAATTGAGCGGGCCGCTTCTGAATTTCTTGAGGACCGGAGGCCGCCAGTAGAGATCCGACCCAAGTTAGATCTAGACGTGCGAGTTTCTGGCCAAAGCGTGCAGATTGTGGAGATTCGCCCGCATTTTCGTGAGCCGGCCACGATCATTGAGTCGCCGGTGGCCAAAGCTACCTACGTCAAAAAATCTCAACGCTGGAAAATCTACTGGATGCGTAGCGATCTGAAATGGCATTCGTACACGCCAGAACCGGAGTCACGCTCCATCGAGGAATTTTTTGCTATCGTGAATGCCGATGAGAATGGCTGTTTCTTCGGGTAGCACATAACCAGTCATTCAAGTTCGTTCTGCACTTCCCCCACTTCAATAGACACGCATCGATAACTCCGCAAAGGGAGAAAAACCGATGCCTGCGATCAAGACTGGCAAGAAAACCGAAAAGTACACCACCGAGTTCAAAGTCAAAGCTGTTGAGTGGAGTCACCAGGCTCACCGGAGTGTGAAGAGCGTTGCTGAAGCACTGGATATTCATCCCATGATGCTGTCACGCTGGCGTAAGGAGCACCGTGAGGGGAAATTCGCCATGAAACGGGTTAAGCGAGCGCCGGCTGAAGCCAAAAAGAAGATCAGTGAACAGGACGAGATTAACCGATTGAAGCGACAAATAGCCGAGCTTCAAGAGGAGAACGACGTCCTAAAAAAGTTTCAACGTTTTCAGGCCGAGGAACGACAGAAGCGTTCCGGTTCGCCTGGAAACACCGGCGAGAACACGGAGTAAAGGCCTTGTGCCGTCACCTGAATATCTCTCGCTCCGGCTACTACGCCTGGGTAAATCGCAAGCCCGGGAAGCGGGCCTCCGAGAATGCAGAACTGCTGCTTAAAATCCGGCGGATATTCAATGAGAGCGAAGGTCGCTACGGCAGCCCGAAAGTGTATCGCGCCCTCAAACGGCAAGGTCTCCGTGTGGGTGAGAATCGTGTTGCCCGCCTGATGCAGGTCTGGGGCATGAAGGCCCGAACTCACAGAATCTATCGCAGGCTACTTACCCGACGAGCGGTCCTAAAGGCCTGGCCGAACCATCGCCTGACCCTGGACAAACCAGTAGCGGTGAATCGGCAATGGAGCAGCGACGTTACGTACATCAAGATGGGCCGGAAGAACGTATTTCTTGCGGTGGTTCTGGACCTTTACTCCCGCCGCATTGTCGGGTGGAAACTGGAAGCCAACCTGAATAGTGACTTGTCTCGTGGGGCTCTCAGGCAGGCTATGGCTGATCGTTCCCCGTCGCCAGGGCTTCTGCTGCATACCGACCGCGGAACCGAGTTCAGAGCCCTGAAAATGCGTGACATGCTGGCCCGCCATCAGGTGCGCCACAGTATGAGCCGTCCTGGATACTGCACGGACAACGCCGAGGTGGAATCATTCTTCAAAAGCCTGAAGGGAGAATTGCTCCATGCCACCAGCTACATTACGCTCCGCCAATTGAGACACCATATAAAACACTATATTGAACGCTTTTATAACACCGAACGGCTCCACAGTAGCCTTGGTTACCGGACTCCGTTAGAGTTCGAGGGAGCTAACTAATGGGGCGTGTCTATTTTTTTGGGGGAATACCATTCCCGGCCTGTCGGCCGTCCACCGGACGCTCTTGTCAGGGCGCCGTTGTGCGCAGCGTTGATATGACTCCCCACCAGGGGGCAGCCCCCTGGTGGGGAGTCATAATGTCTAGGTGCTAAAGGGAATTATGAAACGTCTATTCATTCTTTTTTGCGGGGTCATGCTGGTTGGGTGCGCGTCCAATCAAGACCGCGCCCTTGAGGGAAACGCAAGGTACTACGGAGCTTCGGAGTACTGTTTAAACCTTAAGAAAAGGGCAACAGATGATCTGAGTAATCCGGATAACTATCGACAGTACCAAGACGAATGTGAATTTTATGGAGGTAGCGAGCCTCCGAAAGAGGATCAAAATAGAGAGTGCATCCTCAATATGATTTTAGGTGGCTCTTGCAGTGAGGCATATGAGAAGTGGGAGTGATTAATCGTAGGCCTCACCTAACCATGCAGTCACGGCGACGTCTACTACATTGCGGCTTCGCCTCCATTTCAAAGCCGCGCATGCTGCGCGCGTTATGTGTGCAAACTAGAACGGAGGAACAGATGAAATCCATTAAGACCTCGCTCATGTTTGTCGGGAAACAGGCAGGGAAAGCCGAGGAGGCGATCAAGTTCTATACCTCTCTATTCCCTGGTTCAGAGATCATTGATCTTCAGCGCTACGAAGCTGGCGAACATGAAAAGGCATTTCGGGCTCTAGCCGAGGGTGGTTCAGAGCTAATGCCTTTGGATAATTCTTCACACGGTTGTCGTTCGGCTCCCCTATTAGAGCTTTTCTATTGTCACCAGTAGCTGTAGATACAGCTCATCAGGGCAAAGGCGTTGGCCAAAAACTGATTAATTTTGGCATCAAGTACCTGGCTGAATTGGGTGTTGAGCTCATTTTTACCTATGGCGATCCGAACTATTATTCAAAAATGGGGTTCAAGCACGTACCTCAAGAGCTTGCGAAAGCACCATTTGAACTAGCTCATCCTGAAGGGTGGTTGGGGCAATCACTGAATGGAGGCAGTATTGAGCTACCGCTGGGACAGGCTCGTTGCATCGAGGCATTCAATGATCCTCAATATTGGTAAACGTATCTGCCTTAACCGTCGCCATGATCGACTATATGCACACGACACCGAAGCGTGAAATTCTTTGAGGAAGATAATCATGGCAAAGTCTCTAATGTCATTCCGCAGTGAGGCAAAGACATGAAGGCACTGATCTATCGTAAATTCGGTTCTGCCGATGAATTGGAGTGGAGCGGTGACTGGCAGGAGCCGGAACTTACCGACGGGAGTGTACTGGTCAAAGTCGTTGCCGGAAGTGTGAACCCCAAAGATGTGCTGCTGCGAAAAGGAAAGTTCAGCAAAACCCTGGCGCGCGATCCGCTACCTCGTATTTCAGGGCTGGATGTGTCGGGAGAGATCCTGGCAGTCGGTGACAACGTCACAGGCTATGCAATCGGCGACAGGGTTTTCGGGATGACTAACCATTTCTCCGGTGGCGTTCATGCTGAGGTGGCCCTGTTGAGGGGTGACGAGATCTGCCATGCACCCGGTAATCTTTCCCTTGAGCAGGCAGGCAGTGTTCCGCTCGCAGCTCTGACTGCACTGCAGGCTTTGAGAGATTTGTGCAAAGTCCAGAAAGGGCACCGAGTGTTAATCAATGGCGCCAGCGGCGGAGTAGGGCATTTCGCGGTACAGATTGCCAAGGCGCTGGGTGCCGAAGTGCATGCGGTCTGCGGTTCTAAAAATCTGCAGTTCGTGGAATCCATCGGTGCGGATGCGGTCTACAGTTATCAGGATCAGGCTGCCAATCAACTATCACAGCAATTTGATGTGGTGTTTGATGTTTTCGGGAAATTGACACACAAGGACTTTTCCCGGCAGCTCGGAAAACGAGGCATATTCGTCAGCACGGTACCCAAAGCTTCCACCATCATCTCCGAAGCTCTGGCTCGCACCGGTCTTGGCAAACGATCCCGATTGGTCGAAGTGAAATCCCGCTCGGCAGATCTGGCGCAATTAAAAGACTGGATAGAAGCCAGGAAGATCATCCCCCATATTGATGCGATCTACCCCGTTTCCCAAGCGCAGGACGCGCACCGACATGTCGAGTCGCGACATACGGTGGGGAAGGTTTGTATTCGGTTGTCCACCACACCGGAGGAAGTCCACTCTGCTTCTTGAACAACCACGGCGAGCCCTTTACCGACTACGATAATCATGGCTGCTATCTTTAGGGTTAGGATGCGGTCCCTGCACGGGGCTGCCTTCAACCTGTAAGGGGGGTATGCCATGACATACGATCTTCTGGATGAAAGCGGGCAGATTCTTCGTGAGGCCGGACGTCTCGGTCAGATTGACCCCAATGTGATGGAATTTCTTGCCGCACCTGCACGCGTGGTGTCGTTTCGCATTCCATTGAAGATGGACGACGGCAGCTTTCGTGTCTTCGATGCCCATCGGGTCCGTTATAACGATGCCCTGGGTCCGAGTCGAGATGGGACACGGATTTCTGCCGATCTCGAACTTGATGAGGTGAAATCGCTGGCACTGATCATGGCGATCAAACATGCCGCTGGCCGGATTCCTGCCGGTGGGGGCAAGGGCGGCATCGTGGCCGACCCGCGTGAACTGAGTGATCGGGAGTTGCAGTCTCTTTGCCGGGCTTACATTCGCAACCTGCGTCCCCGTGGTCCGGCTTACGATGTGCCCGGTGCGGATATCGGCACCGGGCTGCAATCCATGAGCTGGATGCTGGACGAATATGAATCAGTCACCGGATACCATCAGCCGACAGCGGTCAATGACAAACCTCCCATCCTTGGCGGATCCCTGGGGGGGTATGAAGCGACCGGCAGTGGTGTTTTCGACGTATTTCAGGAGGCTTCGACGCTGGATGGCTATGATATTGAAAATGCCCGTGTCGCTATCCAGGGATTTGGTCAGGTCGGGTCGGTAGCAGCAGGTCTGTTCTACGAAGCCGGGTGTGATGTGGTGGCGGTGAGTGATAGCCGTGGCGGCGTCTATGCGAACGACGGGCTCGATATTCCAGGCCTGTTGGCACACAAGCAGGCCACCGGGAAAGTCGCAGACTTTGCCGGCAGCCAGCCTTTAACCAGTGCAGAGACGCTGGAATGTGACTGTGATGTGCTGGTACCGGCGTCGGTTCAGGGCGTCATTACCGCGGACAATGCCGACAGGATCCGGGCCCGGATGGTGGTGGAGGCTGCCAATGCCCCGGTCACGGTCGCCGCCGATGAGATGCTGCTGGAAAAAGGGGTGACCGTCGTACCGGATGTACTGGCCAACGCCGGTAGCGTGCATTTATGCCAGATGGAACGTAGCCAGGGGCTTTCCGATTATTACTGGGACATTGATACGGTCAACCGCATGCGACAGGACCGGTTGACCAGAAGCTACCGGGAAGCGTTGAACACGGCAGCTGAATACCAAGTAAAATCAATCCGGCTGGGTGCATGGATTAACGCACTCAAACGGATTGAAGAAGCGATGCACATGCGCGGCTGGTGTTAGTCGGAATTGGCGGCTGGGACGTTCTGTCAATATCCGTAGGACACGGCCAGGGTCAGGGCCTGTATGTCCCGCCATTTCAGGTGGTCGGCGCCGATGCTGGCCTGCCAGCGGCGATACTCCAGCTCAACGCCAATGGCCTCAAGTTCCGGCCAGACCAGGCCTCGTACAGCCAGACCGTTACCGAACTGATAGCCGCCCCCTAAGCCCAGCAGACCTTGATCGAACTGGTACAGGCCACGCAGGTGTGCTGACCAGGGCCCGTTCAGCCAACTGGTGTCGACCCGAAGCTGGGGGTCGAGGTGTTGAGTAAAGTTCCGATAGCCTTCGCGGCCTGACAGCAAGGGTTCGAACACCGCATAGCCATCCTCATCGTAACGTTTCTGGTCGGTGTCGGCGGCAGCTTCGGTGAAGGGCGCATCGTCCCAGCGGATGCGGGCCAACAGGTCCTCGGCCCGAAAGCTGAAAGCCCAGTTTTCATCGGGTTGCCAGTCGGCGGCCAGGTCGAAGCTCCATCCCAGGCCATCGGCCTCGTCCACGTCCGGACGCTTGAAGATCACATCCCGGTAATAGACGTAGTCCACCCGGGCGTTGAAGTCATAATCAGACTCGCTGGTGGCGGTAAACCGTCCCTCCAGGCCTCCCGACATGAGGTATCGGGCTTTCAGCAGGGCGGCGCCACCAGTGACTGACCAGCTGCCGGCCTGATGGCGATAACCCAGTCGCAGGCCCTGGCCGACAAAGCCGTTGGCGCGCACCCGCACCGGCACAGACTCACCGACCTCCAGTGGCTCTTTGCGGGCAATGCGGCCATAGAATTCAGCAGCATCGTCGTTCATGCGCAGGTCCACCAGGGCACGGGCAAACACAGACAGCTCAACGCCGTCTTTGCGTACTCCGGCTTCCAGGTGGTTTACCGACCATTGCCGTTCGCCCCGTTCAAAGTCTTTGCCCCAGTCTTTGATGGTGGTGCGGATGGGTTCTGGCTCGCTGACGATCTGGTTTTCGAAACGGCCGAATGGTTGGATCTCAGCATTAGCCTGACTGAAAAAACCGATAATGAAAAAAAGGGCGGGGCCGAAGCCCCACCCTGTTTTCCGGCGTTGCCGATGGATCATCAGAACAGGGACTCGAACTCAGTGACGTCGCCATTCGGGTAGGTGATCATCGGAATACCGTTACGGGTTTCGACATCACCGATGTCCTCGCCGTTGAGCAGAGCGTCCCCGGTCACGCCGGTGAAGTTGCCACTTGCATCAAACTGGCCGTTCAGCGTCAGCTCATACCCCTGCGGGTTGAAGATGCGGGCCGTAACAGTCTCCGGGTTTGCCAGGTCGTCAGAGGCTACTACCAGCGAGTACTGGCCGTCGTTCCACTTGACGTTGGCCAACAGGCTGCCGCCGCGGTAGCTCTTGCGGCTGGCGGTGGCGGTGACGTTAGCCGCCGGCAGTTCCGGCATATCCACACCTGCTGTCAGTGTGAAAGAGGCATTGATGAAGTTGTCGGCTGTCTCCAGATCGGGGGTTTGCGCGTCGACGTAGAGGTAACCGTAACTATTGAGATAGTAGCCGTTGAGTGACAGCTGTGAAGCGAAGCTGCCAAACTCGCCACTCAGGGCATCAAACACCAGGCCGTCGATGCTGGCTAGAGTATCGGCATCCAGTTCCCCGGACTCATAGGAATAGCTCAGAGTCGCATCGGCGCAGGCCCAGTCGGCGTCATCCCAGGTGGGGTCGTACCAACCGTTGCCAAGTAGTGGCAGTTGTCCCTCTGGGTCGGCCAGGCAGTTCTCATAGTAGCCAAGTTCCGCGGCACGAGTGAAATCAATGTAGCCAAAGGGCTCGCCACCCCAGGGATCGAACTCGGTGACATAGGCAGAATTCACCTGGGCGTCAGCCAGACCGAGGCCGGACATGGCAAGCTCAGCAGCCGCTTGGCTATCCGTAACGAAAGCCGGTGACTCAAAGGAGACGTTCAGGGTTTCGAGGTCATAATTGTTGAGGGAGATATAGTCCCCCTCTGCCAGGCCAGTTGATACCCAGGCGTCGCTGATACCGTCAGGCAGAAGAGCGATGTCTGGATAAATATCCAAATAGATAGAGCCAAACTCCGGGTCGGCCCAGACGTTCGCGGAAACCGGGCCGCTGGACAGTGCATCGGAAGTTGTCAGGCTAAACGTTTCTTCCTCACCTGTGTTGTCATTGTAACCTGTGAAAGTCAGTGTCTCGGGTAGTTGGGCCACAATTGCATCCCGAATGGCTTCTGCGACCACACTGATCTGGGTGCCGTCCAGGGACGCATAGTGATACTTGGTGCTGCCGTCACCCTCATAGCCTCCTGCATAGAACCAAGCGTCCCGGGTGCCGCCTTCGTGAGTCCAGGATTCAACACCAGCATCGGGTAAAACAGTGCCCTCTGGCAGCAGATCCAACAACGGGGCCAGATTGCTACCGTCTACATTGGTATCCACATCAATGGACTGATCGTTGTAGTCGGCCCAGGCGAATGTGTCGAAGCTGGCGGCGTTGTTGATGTTCAGGGTAGCGCTGCTGCGGAAGCGATTGCCGTCCGCAGACTGGAACTCACCGGCCAAACGCAGTCGCTCGAAGGAAACGGGGGTCTCGTTCAGGAGAACCTGGTTGCTGGTCAAGCGTGTCAGGCGAGCCTCCAATTGGCCGGAGAAACTGTCTCCTGTGCTGGCCGCCAGCGTTACGCCGCCCTTGAGCGAGGCATTCTGGAAATTGGCATTCAGTTGTTCTGTGGAGGTGTCCGCCAGATCCTTGGCAAGGTTTAGCTGTGCTTCCACGTTCTCAAGGATGAGCACTTTACTCCCGGTACCGTCGTCGACCGAGCCGTTCAGGGTCATCACGTTGGATGAAAGTATGCGGCTGATGACGCCGGTTGAGAGATCAAGGGCATCAACCGGAAGGTTTGTGGCCAGTGTCAGATCGAACGGCAAGAAAGCGGTGGCTGCCTCTCCGGTAATCGCACCGGTGAGGGTGACCACCAGGCCATTGTCATTGGCGAAGCTCAGGGTGGCAGTGCCGACCTTGACCTCATTGTCCAGAATGTCCATCTCGCGGGACTCGCCATTTTCCATGGCGGTCTGGATATCTGCCGGGTCCAGAGTGATCAGCTCCAGGGACTGGCCGATGATGTCCATGGACATCTGCAGGCTGTTCAACGGGCCTTCGCCCAAGGCGGCCTGAATGGTGTCTACGTCCACCTGGATAGCAGCGCCGAGTTGGTCGCTGTCGAGTTCTTCAACGGAGGCGACCCAGGTACGGGCCTGGCTGACAAATTTCTTGAAGGCAGCGATTTTCTCGGCTTGGGTGCTGTCGGCGCCGATTGCCAGCTCTTCGTCATACGTCGGTTTGAGGCCATCTTCGGCATTATCGTACTGGGCGGTCTGGGTGTTCAGGGCGTCCTTGGTATCACTGTCCAGTTCCGGCGTGCTGTCTGTTACCTGGCGGGTAGCGTCGGCGAGCTGGGAAACAGAGAAGCTGTCTTTATCATCGCCCACGGTGCCGTCGTCCAGGGCCTTGGCGAAGTTGGCCAGGTTCTCACTAACGTCTCCGCCAGCGTAGATCAGCTCCGCTACCACGGCGTTCATGACTGCTGCCTGAGCTTCGCTGGCGCTGGCGCCATCCAGGTTGTTGACATCCCGGGCACGGGTTTTGGCGACATCAAAACCGGCTACCTGGTTAACTTCTGCGTAGGCCTGTTGGCTGGCGGCTTCCAGGGATTTTCCCTGGCCAGCCAGGGTCTTGGTGCGGGAGGCGGCCATGGTGGACCAGGCGGTGACCGGTGTGCTTATGGCCTCATCACCAGAGGCGGTGTCGGTGATGGCACTGAGCTCGAAATTGGCTGGCAGTTCTACATCTGCTCCCTTGGTGCCGCAGGCGCTGGCATCACAGATCATGCGGGTGCGATCGTTGACGCTGACAACAATTTCAATGGGTCCGCCTTGATAGCTGTCTGCCAAGTCCAGGCTGTACTCGCCCTCTTCGTCGGTTTCTGTGCTGCCCACCACCTGCAACGTCCGGACGCCTTTGCTGTCAAGTGCGTAGGCAGTTACGGTAGCGAACTTCATCACGCCTTTCACGGCTTCGCCGGAGACGGTCTGGGTGGTCGCGGAATTGGAATTTCCGCCGTCAGTTGAGCTTCCGCTGCCGCCACTACAGGCCCCCAGGAAAAGACTGGATGTAATGGCAAGCGAAAGCGCGGACTTCTTTAGAATGGACATGGATGCTCCTTGCACAACTGTCCAAGCGCTATTGCTCCAAGCGCCCGGAACGGGGATTAACTTTTATTAAGGCGCTGAGATTATCGATAGGCTTGCTTCGAAGGAAATCCCCCAAATGGGGGAAAAGGCGGGAAACGGTTCCTGAATGGCTCGTCATTTTGTTCGTGAAGTCGTTTCGCCGCAGGACTGTCCGGGTAAATGCCTGACAAATGTAAAAGATGGTCAAAGTGGGACAATTGTTCAGAATAGTGAGTAATATGTCGCTGGAAGCGGGAGAATTACGATCCCCGACGAGTGTATTAAAAGGACTTAAAGTGACATGGCACCCTTGGAAACAGTCTCTCCACACAAAGACGTGTTCTTTTCCCCGGACTACCACGACCTGATTGGTCTGATCTACGACGCTATCAACAACAAGGAAGGGTTTTTCCCATTTCTGCAGCGGTTTATTGAGGTTTTTGACGGCCACAGCGCGTGCTTTGCTGTCTACGATCTGAAAGCCGAGGTAGTAGCGGGCAGTTGGACCGTCAACATTCCTGAGCACGCCCTGGCCTTCTACTCCGAACATGTAGCCCATCGCGATGCCTTGGTGGAGGCTGCGATGGAGGTGTATGAACAAGGCGAAATGCGCTTTGTCGCCAGCAATCTGGACATCGAAAACGTCGATGAGGTGCGGGTTCGTACCCGTGTAGGGGAGTTTATGGCCAGTTTTGGCGCCAATGACGCCGCTGGCGCTATCGCATTTCGTAATGAAAATTATCTGAATTTCTTCAGCATTCAGCGTTCCATTGATCAGCCACCGTTCAGTCGGGAACAGCTGGCAGTATTTGACCGGTTGCTACCTCACCTTAACCGCGGGGTGAGCCTTTATACTGAAATGACCAGCCTGGCAGCCAAGGCGTATGCACCGGAGCGGTTGGTGCTGGACAACTTGCAGCGGGGTATCCTGATTTGCGATGCCAATTTCCGGGTGGTGTTCAGGAACGCCATGGCGGAACGGTTGCTGGCCGAGCATCCGGATATCTCGGTGTCGGATCAGGCGTTGTTGCTGTTCGGCAACGAGGGCTTCTCACAGAATATGCTTGCCTGTTTATCGAGTGCCATTCGGGCGTCTATCGAACGTCGTCAGGTGTCGGACACGGTATTGCGTTACCAATCCGGAACCCACAACATGACCATCACGGTCTCTCCTCTCACCGCCACTCCTGGCAGTGGGCTGGCAGATCGACCGCTCGGCGGCGCCATGATCGGAATCTACGACTGGTCGCAGCGACCGGACATTGACCCGGCTGTCTTGCAGCAGCACTTCGGGCTGACAGCCACCGAGGCACGGGTGGCAGCGCTGTTGACCCATGGCAAGAGTCTTAACGACATTGCCGAACACCTGAACCGTACCCGGGAAACCGTCAAGTCTCACCTCAAATCGGCGTTCCGCAAGACCAATACCTCTCGCCAGGGGGAGTTGGTAGCACTTTTGTCGGCTAGCGGTGTGCTGACGTAGCCGCCCGGGCTGCATGCAGCTTCTTGTAGCTGTCGATCAGCCGCAGGTGCTTGTCCAGGCCTTCCAGTTGCGTATTGGTCGGGGTCAGGCCGTGGAACCTGACCTCACCACTGACTGAACCCACCACGGCGTTCATGGTGTCGTCGCCGAACATGCGTCGGAAGTTGGTCAGGTAGTCGTCCAGCGTCATCTCGTCATCAAGGGTGACTTCCAGCACTGCCTGCACCGCCCGGTAAAACAGCCCGCGCTCGACGGTGTTGTCGTTGAACTGCAGGAACATGTCGACAAACTCCAGTGCTTCCTCGTGCCATTGCAGGGCCAGGCAGATCAGGATTTTCAGCTCGAGGATGGTGAGCTGACCCCACACGGTGTTCTCGTCAAATTCCACGCCGATCAGGGTGATGATGGTCATGTAATTATCGAGTTGGCTGGCTTCGAGGCGCTCCACCAGATCGGCCAGTTGTTCGTCGCTCAGGCGGTGCAGGTTGAGGATGTCTTCCCGATAGTCCAGGGCCATGTTGGTGTTATCCATGATCAGGTCTTCGACCGGATACACCTCGGAATATCCGGGCACCAGAATGCGGCAGACCGGGGCGCCCAGTTCCTCGTAAACGGCTACATAGACTTCCTTGCCCATGTCCGCGAGGATGCTGAACAGGCCGTCGGCTTCTTCCGCGTTGGTGCCGGAAAAATCCCACTCGCAGAATTCGTAATCGGAACGGGCACTGAAGAACCGCCAGGACACCACGCCGGTGGAATCGATAAAGTGTTCGACGAAGTTGTTGGGCTCGGTAACCGCCAGGCTGTTGAAGGTGGGCGGTGGCACGTCGTTCAGGCCCTCGAAGCTGCGGCCCTGGAGCAATTCCGTCAGACTGCGTTCAAGCGCCACCTCGAAACTCGGATGGGCACCGAAGGAGGCAAACACGCCGCCGGTTCTGGGGTTCATCAGCGTGACGCACATCACCGGGAACTGACCGCCCAGGGAGGCATCCTTCACCAGTGTCGGGAAACCCTGGGCTTCCAGGGCTTCGATACCCTCGAGAATGTCCGGGTATTTCTCCAGCACGTTCCTGGGCACATCCGGCAGGGCAATCTCTCCTTCGATGATCTGCTTTTTCACCGCCCGCTCGAAGATTTCCGACAGGCACTGTACCTGCGCTTCGTACAGGGTGTTGCCGGCACTCATGCCGTTGCTGAGGTACAGGTTCTCGATCAGGTTGGAGGGGAAGTACACCACCTCGCCGTCGGACTGGCGCACAAAGGGCAGGGAGCAGATGCCGCGGTCACGCCGGCCGGAGTTGGTGTCAATCAGGTGGGAGCCACACAGCTCGTCCTCGGGGTTGTAGATGGCAAGGCAGTGGTCATCGAGGATGCCCTCGGGCAGTTCGTCGTCCGGTCCGGGCTTGAACCATTGCTCGTTGGGATAATGTACAAACTCGCTGTTGGCGATGTCCTCGCCGAAGAACTGGTCGTTATAGAAGAAGTTGCAGTTCAGGCGCTCAATGAATTCACCCAGTGCCGAGCACAGCGCGCTTTCCTTGGTGGCGCCCTTGCCGTTGGTGAAACACATGGGCGAGGCGGCATCGCGGATGTGCAGCGACCACACATGGGGCACGATATTGCGCCAGGAGGCGATTTCGATTTTCATGCCCAGGTTTTCAAGAATACCGGTCATGTTGGCGATGGTCTGCTCCAGCGGCAGATCCTTACCAACTATGTAAGTACTTGCTTCGCCTTCCGGCGGTGCCATCAGGAGGGCCTGGGCGTCCTCGTCGAGATTTTCCACGGTCTCAATCTGGAACTCGGGGCCGGTCTGCACCACTTTCTTCACGGTGCAGCGGTCGATGGAGCGCAGGATGCCCTGGCGGTCCTTGTCGGAGATGTCTTCCGGTAGCTCCACCTCAATTCTGAAAATCTGGTTGTAGCGGTTTTCCGGGTCGACAATGTTGTTTTGCGACAGGCGGATGTTTTCCGTGGGAATATCCCGTGCCTTGCAGTACACCCGCACAAAGTAAGCCGCACACAGCGCCGATGACGCCAGAAAATAGTCGAACGGGCTGGGCGCCGAACCATCGCCCTTATAGCGGATGGGCTGGTCGGTGGTGATGGTGAAATCGTCAAACTTGGCTTCAAGTCGAAGATTTTCCAGAAAGTTAACTTTGATTTCCATGAACAGGGTACCGCGTTTGCAGAATTGAGCGGGCTATGGGAAGCCGGGTGTCATTATCCAGTTTTTACCGCCCCGCGTCTTCCCTACCAGATCAATCGCACCAGAATGGCCGCAACCATCAGCAGGGTTAGCCACTTGATCCATTGCGCGCCACGGACGCCCATATTCACCCGGACCGCCGCCATGGCGCCGGCCATATTCCCGAGCGCCAACACCAGTCCCATGCCCCAGAGCACCTGGCCCTTGAGCGCAAAGATGGCCAACGCGGGCAGGGTGTAGATCAGCACGATAAAAACCTTGATGACATTCACCTGGGGCAGGTCGATCTTCAGCATGCGGTAAAGGACCACAACGAACAGTGCGCCGACTCCGACCTGGATAAAACCGCCATAGAGACCGATCAGAAAAAGCGCGAGGTATTCGGCAATGCCCAATCGTTCCGGCGTTAACGGGCGGGTATCGAGCTTGGGCTGTGGCAGCAGCATGAAAATGGAGGCGCCGATCATGGCGGCAATCAGCACGCCCTCGAAGATCTGCCGGGGAATCCAAGTGGCCGTCCAGGCACCCAGAAGGGCACCCGCCACCGCCGGGATGGACAGGCGGATACTAACCGCCAGGTTGCTGTGGCCCGCCCGCCAGAAGCTGCCCACAGCCGTAATGCTCTGCAGGGTGATTGCCACCCGGTTGGTCCCGTTGGCGACCTGGGCGGGCAGCCCGAGAAACATCAGCAACGGCAGCGTCAGCATCGAGCCACCAGCGGACAGCACGTTGATGAAACCCGCCACGCCGCCAATGGCCACCAGGGCCAGGATGTCCATCAGGCTCATGAGCAGTCACTCACGCCGTGGCAGCGTGCGGTATGCCCGTACCGCGCCGGGCACTCCAGACCAGCAACGCCAGGAAGATAACCAGGCCGGCCAGGTCGATCCAGATCATGCCATGGGGCCATAACATCAATGCGCCTATGGGGAACATCAGCAGTCGCAGCCACCAGGCCAGGCGATGTTCCAGGTACCCTTCCAGGCCCGCAACGATGGCGTAAATCCCGAACAGCGCAAAGGTGAACACCTTGAGCGCCTCGACCGGTGTACCCGACACCAGCGGTGAATAGGCGAACAGCAACGGGATGATGTACAGGCCCTTGGCGATCTTCCAGGCGGTCAGTCCGGTGCGCATGGCGGGGGTGCCGGCGATGGCCGCCGCCGCGAAAGCGGTGAGACAGACCGGGGGTGTCACGTTAGAGTCCTGGGACAACCAGAAGATGATCATGTGGGCCGACACCAGGGCCATGGCCAGGGCATGGGGCGACAGCGCCTGTTCCTGCAGCTGGCGGCTGAAGTTGTCCGGCACATCCGCCAGCAACTGGGTGGCGGTGGCCATATCCATCGGGGCATTGAGCAGGTTCATGGCGTCTGGCGCGGTGAGCATGAAGATGGCCCTGGCTTCCTGCGGGAGGTTGCCGCTGACCATCAATTCCAGCAGCTGGCTCTGGGCGATCAGGCCATAGATGGCCGGCGCCGACAGGGTGGCCAGCACGATGTAGGCGGCGGTGACCGGCAGCCCCATGCCCAGGATCAGGGACGCCAGAGCCACCAGCGCGATGGTGATCAGCAGGTTGCCACCGGCCCAGTCGGTAATCATCAGTGAGAAGGTGTTACCGATACCGGTGGTGGAGATGACATTCACGATCAGCCCCACCGTAATCAAAAGGATCGCGGTGGTCATGATGTTGCGGCTGCCCTGGGCGAGGGCGTCGAGGATGTCTTTTGGCTTCATCGGGTTTTTGGTCAGCCAGGACGCCACCACCACCGAGATAATGGCAATGCCGGCGGCATAGGTTGGGGTAAAGCCGTAGACCAGCGCGGCCACCAGGATGACCAGCGGCAACAGGTAATGCCAGCCCCCCTTGAGGACCTGAAGGAAGGTGTCGGCGTTCTCGTCTTCCAGTTTGACGGCATGGCTGCGCTTGGCTTCGATGCGGACAAACATCGCCACGGAGAGGAAGTACAACAACGCCGGCAGAGCGGCCACGCCGATGATAGTGACATAGGACACCTGGGTATAGGACGCCATGATAAAGGCCCCGGCCCCCATGACCGGGGGCATCAACTGGCCACCGGTGGACGCTGCGGCCTCCACGCCCCCGGCAAACCGGGCCGGGAAGCCCGCCTTGCGCATCAACGGAATGGTGATCACCCCGGTGGACACGGTATTGGCCACACTGGAGCCGGACACCGACCCCATCAGGCCTGACGAAAACACCGCCACGAACCCAGGGCCGCCGACAAAGCGGCCAGCGGCGCAGCGGGCCAGGTCGATGATGAAATCCCCGGCGCCGGATTTCACCAGGAACGCACCAAAGAGGATGAACATGAACACGTAGGTCCAGGAGATCCGGGCAATTGAGCCCAGCATGCCCTGGCCCCCGATGTAGGATCGATACAGTACCGTTTCCCAGGTCAGGCCCGGGAAATTGAATATGCCATCCACGTACTGGCCCCACCAGGCCACGTAGGTGAGTGCGACGATGCACAGGCAGGGTATGAACCAGCCGGTCGTGCGGCGGGCAAACTCCAGCACCAGGATCACGGCGAGGATGGACACTACCCAGTCAGCGGTCGAGAACACCACCCCGCGGTCGTACAGCGCATCCTCGAATCCGATCAGGTAGAGGGCACAGCCCAGGGCCAGTAACCCAAGCACAAGGTCCAGCGAGAACACCAGCCGCCGGGTGTCGGGTCGTTCGCTGCGGATCATGGGCATGGTCAGGGCACACAACAGGCCAAACAGACCGAAATGCAGGGCGGAGGTCCACAGCTCTGAAAGCGTGGAGAAGGTATTGAACCAGAGATGACTGAGGGCGATAGCGATCGCCAGCACGAAGATCACCCGGCCAATGACCGGGTGCCCCAGGCGCTCGGGCGCCTCGGTCGGGCTTTCCTCGTGGATCTTCTCCAGCCGGGTGTCTATCTCCGGGTCTTGGTCGGGGGCAGAATTACTCACTCAGCTAGGTGCCCTTATTCCGCGATCAGGCGGTCCGGAATCTCGATACCCTGCTCCTCATAGAAGCGCGCCGCCCCAGGGTGCAATGGCATGGGCAGGCCGACAATGGCCTTTTCCAGCGCCATAGCCTTGGTGGCCGCGTGAATATTGTTCAGGAACGGCAGGTTCTCGTAGATGGTTTTGGTGATCTGGTAGACGTCTTCCTCGGAGACATCCTCCCGCACCGCCAGAATGTTGGGCTGGGCGATGGTGTTGATCACCTCGTCCTGATTGGGGTAGGTGCCGGCCGGGATTTCATAGGGGGACCAGAGCTCGAATTCGCTGTTTACCCGGGCCAGCTGTTCCTCAGTGAAATCCAGGGTGGTGATGTCATCGCCCATGTTGGCGTACGCCCGGGTGACCGCGGAAGCCGGCACCCCGGCTGGAATGTTCATGCCGTCAATGTTGCCATTCTGCAGGGCATCCGCACTGGGGCCGTAGCCGAGGTAGGCCATATCCATGGCTTCCAGGTCGACACCCAGCTTGCCGAGAATGAAGCGGCCGGAGCCCTCGGTGCCGGAATTCCGGGCGCCGATGGAGAACGTCTTGCCATAGAGGTTTGCCATGTCGGCAATGGTGCCGCTGTCGGCCAGTTCGCTACGAATCACGAAATGCTCCACGTTTTGCCACAGCATGGAGACGGAGCGCAGGTTCTTGTAGGCTTTGGGTACCGGGCCACTGCCACCCCACGCCCAGGCACCGTAAAGGCCCTGAAGGATACCAAACTGGCTTTGGTCCTCGTCCATCAGCTTCAGGTTCTCGCCGGAGCCGGCGGAGCTGATGGCGGACAGGGAGATATTCTGGGTGGGCTCAAGCTTGACCTTGATCAGGGTGGAGATCGCGACCCCTACCGGATAATAGGTGCCACCCGTTGTGGCGGTTCCCATGATGTATTTCCCCTCCGCCTGGGCATTGAGGGAAACCCCGAGAGTGGCAGCGGCAAGCATCGCCGTGGCTGATTTCAGGAACTGGCGCTTGGTCATGGCTGTGTCCTTGCTTTTATTGATTGGTCGGAACGATGGGTTTTGCGGCGTTGTTTTATTCAGATCAATCTAGTTCAGCCCGGGACAATCGGCCACCTTGATCGTCTAAGCCATTAGGATGACTCCGGTGATTCCATAGCCCTGGCGTATCAGCGCATGGCTGCCAGGAAACGCCGGTATTCCTGCAGCGAACGGTCGATGCCGGCGGCCCGCAAGCGGACCGTCTGGCCGGGCAGGCATTGGGCCAGGCGTCCGGCGGCCAGTGGTGTCAGATTGCCAAGCCGTGGGTAGCCACCGATGGTCTGCCGGTCGTTCAGCAGTGCTATTGGCTGGCCGTCTGGTGGCACCTGAACTGCGCCCGGAGAGATACCCTCCGACACCAGTGAGGCAATGGCGCAGCGGAGTATTGGGCCGGTGAGCCGAACGCCCATGCGATCTGCGCGCTGGTCCACTTGCCAGTCCGAATTGAACGCATCAAACAGGCTTTTGCCGGTGAATGCCGCGATCTGCGCACCCGGAAGCAGATCCAGCGTGGCCGTCTGGCGGTAATCCCGCTGCTCTGATTCCGGCGCGATCTGATCGGTGGGGCTGGTATCGGGGACGCGCACGGCCAGTGTGTCGCCATCGCGCAGGGGGGCGCCCTGCCCGTCGAAGCCCCCTAGCTGTTCCCGCACCACGCAGGCAACGCTGCCCAGTACCGGTTCCCCGAAGAATCCACCGGCGACCGCCAGATAAGCTCGTAAGCCGTTGACCGGATTGCCAAAGGTGAGAGTGTCACCGGCACGGACCGTCAGTGTTCGCCACCGTGGGGCGGGCTGCTGGTTGTGCTTTATGGTCAGGTCAGCCCCGGTCAGCGCGATGGTCAGATCCCGCTCGGCCACCAGTTCCAGTCCGCCGAAGGTGATTTCCAGCGCCGCTGTTCCCCAGGGATTGCCCGCGAGACGGTTGGCCCAGGCCCAGGCATGCGGATCGGCGGGCCCGCCCTGGGTGACGCCCAGGTGCCGGACCCCGAAGCGCCCGGCGTCCTGCAGCAGGGCCAGGGGACCGGCACGGGAGACGCGGAATCCTGTCGGGTTGTTCGTACTCATTTCGCCACCTCTGTGTCACAGGGCGTGATATCGCCTCCCTGAGCCTCGAATGTGGCCTGATCCACGGCAACGAAGCGTACCCGGTCGCCAACCCGCAGCAGGCTGAAAGTGTCGCGATGACGGTCAAACAGCCGGGCCGGGGTGCGCCCGATCAGGTTCCAGCCACCGGGCGTCACCATCGGGTAGGCAGCGGTTTGCTGGCCGGCGATGGCGACGCTGCCGGCGGGCACTTTCTGGCGCGGTGTGTCGAGTCGCGGGCAGGTCAGTTGCTCGTCGAGCAATCCCATAAAGGCAAAACCGGGTGCGAAACCCAGGGCGAACACCCGGTATTCGCGGTTGCTGTGAGCCTCAACGACCGACGCCGGTGACAGGCCTGACAGATCCGCCACCCGCTGCAGGTCCGGCCCGACCTGCGGGTCGTACCAGGTGGGCAGTTCGTGCAACGTGCCGTCGGCACCGGCTTCCAGTGGCTGTAGCCGGGTCAGCAGGTCGAGCAGTTTTTGCCTGGCCTGGCAGGGGGTGATGCGCAGTGGATCGAAAACCACCAGCAGGGTGGTGTAGGACGGCACCAGGTCCACCAGCGCCGGACCGAAGGCTGCCTCGCAATCCCTGGCCAGCGCGGTCAGCCACAGCAGGTTGTTTTCCTCGATGCGGTCAAACAGCCTCACCATCCAGCCGTCCAGGCCGGCGCGCTCCAGGCAGGGTAGATGTGAGGATTTCATGGCTGCCCGTGCAGTTTGTTGAGCATTTGCCGGATGGCGCGTACCGAGGCCACCGATTCCTCGTTATCCCCGTGCACGCATAGGGTGTCGGCGGTCAACACCAGGGTACTGCCATCGCTGGCGGTCAGTGGCTGACCGGTGGCGATGCGCCTTGCCTGGTCGATAATGGTGTCAGGTTCGTGATGAACCGCACCGGGTTGCGCCCGGGACACCAGCCGGCCGTCACCGTCATAGGCGCGGTCTGCAAAGGCTTCAAACCACAGGGTGATGCCATGTTCCTGTGCCTGCTCACGGATGGCGGCGGTATCGCGGGTGGCCAGAGTCATCAGTGGCAGGTCCGGGTCGAAGGCCCGAATGGCCCGCGCGACGGCGATGAAAATCTCTGGCTTGCGGGCCATGTCATTGTAGAGCGCGCCGTGGGGTTTTACATAGCGCACGGCGGTATTCTCGGCACGGCACATGGCCGCCAGGGCGCCGACCTGGTAGAGCACCAGGTTCTCGATTTCCGCGGGCGAGCAGGCCATCGACCGGCGGCCGAAGCCGACCAGATCCGGGTAGGCCGGGTGGGCGCCGATGCCAACGCCATGCTCTGCCGCCAGGTGGACCGTACGCCGCATCACGTCCGGATCGGAGGCGTGAAAGCCGCAGGCGATGTTGGCCAGATCCACGTGGGGCATCACTTCGTGATCCAGTCCCATCACCCAGGGGCCGAAGCTTTCCCCCATGTCAGCGTTCAGCAGTAAAGGTTTCATGGTGTCCTCTGTCATTGCGCGGATCGTTACCTCTGTGTGAACAGTTTATCAGTTCCCTATCGCTCTGGATTCGGTGGCTTTGTCAGGCAAGGAGATGATTTTCCTTTGCCGGTGGCGGCGGAATCCAGCAGGTGGCCATAAGTGCGACGGACCCGCCACTGGCTGACCATGAACAGGGTGGCGCTGACCGCCAACGACGCCAGTAGCGCGAAGCAAAATGTCACCATGGGCGGCACATGGCCCACCAGAACCGCCGTCACGACCGCAAAAGCCACCAGGCTGAGCATGCCCTGCTGGGCTGCTGCCACGGTGGCTCTGGCCACGTCCGCACCATAACGATCATGGAGCGTCCATCCAATGGTGAACAGGCCGACGGGAAAGCCGACCAGCAGGCCGGACAGCAAGGGGCCGGATTTTGTCGCCACGGTGGTGGCGACGGCGACCAGTACCCCCGCGAGGAGCCCGCGCAACACCAGATCAAACCAGCCGGAGGTCGCCACCACCGTGGGCTGATCCAGGGCCAGCGCGCGTTTGATGACTTCCGCCAACAGCAGCACCAGGCCGTAGACCAGCACGGCAACAGCCACCCCGCCCGGCATAAAAGAGAAAAGGTATGCAGCCGGAATCCAGCACAGGGTGGCCAGCCCGAGACTGGCCAGCGCGCCCGCCCGCTTGGCGCTCAACACGAAACTGATGCTGAACAGCAGCGTGGCGATCAACGCATGAAGAGTGGCCAGCGCGGCTTCCTGTATGAAGTCCGTGGGCCAGTCCTGCAACATGAAGAAGTAGCCAGGGCCAAGCACGATGGGTGTTCCGGCAAGGATTCCCCCCAGTCTTGGCCCCAGTTTCCCCACTGAGACCGAAACTCCGATCACCACAATCGCCGTGGCTATGAGTTTGGTTAGCAGAACCGTCAACATGGTGGTTACAACACGCTTTCGATGGCCTGTGCCAGTCGCAACAGGTTGTCGTCGGTGCCGTTGCGACCCATCAGCATCAACCCGCTCGGTAACTCGTCCGGTCGGTGATTCGGCAGGCTGATGGCGCACAGGTCCAGCAGGTTGGCTACCGTCGGGTTACGCAGAATCAGCAGGTTGAGCCGGGCATAATCCTCGTCAGCGGCCAGTTCCCCGATTTCGGGAGGAACCACCGGCACCGTCGGGGCGAGCAGGCCATCGTAATCCTGCAGCCATTCGTCGGCCTGCCGCTTGCGTTGCTGGCGACGGCGGCACAGCTCCAGGTAGTCGGCGGCGGTGATGGCAGCTCCGCGCTCAATGCGGCTGCGCACGCGGGGATCGTACTGGTTGCCGTGCTCAGCCAGTGACTGGCGGTGCACGAAATAGCTTTCGGCGGCGGTGAAGCCCCCGCCTTCCATGAGTTCCGGCAATGCGGCGAGCACCGGGGCCGGCGCTTCGATGATAGTGGCACCGGCACCGCGGAGGGTCTCCAGGGAGCGGGTGAAGGCCCGGGCGACGGTCTCGTCCAGATCGTCCAGCATGTAATCGGTGGGTACGACAAAGCGCCGGCCCTTCAGCCCGGCGGGTTTCAGCGGCTGGTAGCGCACGCCCGATAGCACCGCATCCAGACGGGTGCAGCAATCCACCGTGTTCGCAATTGGCCCGATGGAGTCCAGGCTGTCCGACAGCGGGAAGGTGCCATCGCGGGGAACCCTGGCCTGGGATGGTTTGAAACCGACCAGGCCGCAGAATGCGGACGGAATGCGAACGGAACCGCCGGTATCGGAACCGATGGCTCCCGCAGCCATGCCCTGGGCCACCGCCACCGCAGCGCCGGAGGAGGAGCCGCCGGGAATGCGGCCGGGTGCCAGTGGGTTGTCTGGTGTGCCGTAGTGGGGGTTCAGCCCCAGGCCGGAGTAGGCGAACTCCGTCATGTTGGTGTGACCGGTGATCACCGCGCCTTCGCGTCGCAAGCGGGAGACGATCAGTGCGTCGGTTTGCGCCGCCGCCTGCCAGCCCCGGGAGCCGGCGTGGGTGACTTCACCGGCGACGTCAAACAGGGCTTTCAGGGCGATCGGAAGCCCCGCCAGTTGCCCGGCGGGAACATTGTCCTGGTGCAGACGGTCGATGGCGGCGGCCTCGGCCCGAGCTGTCTGGTCGAACCTTTTGGTGTAGACCCGGGCTTTGGCATTGTCATGGGTATCGATGCGGGCGAGGCAGCTGTCCAGCAGGTCGGTGGCCAGGCGTTGGCTGTTGCCCATGTCATTGAGCAATCCAGCGAGTGTGACGTCGTGGTTCATGCGATCACCGGCAGGGTCTGGATGTCATAGCGGTGCTGAAGCTCGCGGCCGGTGACCGGATCTTGCAGTACCATGCGGAAGGCCTGCGCCGGGCGTAATTCACCGATGACTGGAAGAGTGCCGCAGAGCATGGCTTGGCCAGGGGCCAGTTCGGTCCTGGCCAGTCCGAAACGACGCAGCAGTTCGGCCGGGTGCAGCAGGCCGGTCACCGGGCCTTCCTGGTACAGTACTTCCTCGCCGTCGATGGTGGCGTAGGACGCCATCTGCAGCTCGTCCCAGTGGTTGATCACGCTGTCCAACCGCCAGACCTGCCCTCCGACGGGCTTGGCGCAGACCTGTTTGGAATGGGCCACGGACCAGGCTTCGGCTTCCCGGTCGGTGTGATCCGAGCCAATGCCGACCAGTGTGCCCTGATCGCTGCCAATCAGGACGACTTCCACTTCACCGCTGGTGGCTTCCCCCAACACCTGGATGCTGTCATCGATGGAGAGCTGGTTTGCCGACACACGGTAGAACAGCGGTGTGCTGGATGGCGGCGTAACGCCGATTTCTTTCAGTTCCTCGATGTGTTCATCAATGGCGGACTGAACACGTCCCGCCCAGCCGGCGATGACCAGCTGATGGATATCGACATCAATGGATTCCCGGGTGTCTGCGATTTGAAATGTTGTCATTGGGTCACTCCGATAATGGGTGTTTTTGCTGGTCACTTCATCAGCTCGGGGAGGAACGTCGCCAGTTGCGGGAAGAGCACCAGCACCAAAGCCATCAGCAGCATAATGGCGACATAGGGCATCGCTCCCTTCATCACGTCACTGAACGGTCCGCCATCGCGGACCCCTTGTACCACGTAGAGGTTGAGCCCCACCGGGGGGGTGATCAGCGCCATTTCAATGAGCAGAATGATCAGAATGCCCAGCCACACCGGATCGAAACCCATGGCAATGATGATGGGTGCGACAATGGGAATGGTGATCACCATCAGAGACAGGGTCTCGATGAAGAAACCGAGGATGATGTAGAGCAGGATCGCCAGCATCAGGGTAGAGTAGGCACCGAGACCGGCGTTTTCCAGAAAGCTGGTGAGCTCCCGGGTGACCCCGGCTGAGGCCAGCACGAAATTCAGGAAGTAGGAGGCGATGATGATCAGCATGATCATGCCGGTGGTCTTCATGGTGCCGTCCAGCGCTTCCACGATGATGCCCACTGACAGCTTCTTCATGAACGCGGCAATCATCAGCGCACCCAGCACGCCCAGCGAGGCGGCTTCGGTAGGCGTCGCCAGGCCGGTATAGATGGAGCCCACCACAATGCCAAAGAGCGCCAGCACCGGTATCAGGTGACGCAGGCCGGAAAAGCGCTCACCCCAACTGTGAGAGACGCTGGGCCCGCCCAGGCCGGGCTTCCAGATGCAGACCAGTGCGGTGCCAACGATGAACATCAGCGCGAGTAGCAGACCTGGTATCAGGCCAGCGGCGAACAGCTGCGGGATCGAGGTTTCGGTCAGGAAGCCGTACACAATCAGGTTGATCGACGGCGGAATCATGATGCCCAGGGTACCCCCGGCAGCAATCGAGCCGGTAAACAGTTTGGGGTCGTAACCCATATCCTTACCCTGTGGCAACGCCACGGTCCCAATAGTGGCGGCGGTGGCCACACTGGAGCCGGAGGTGGCCGAGAACAGGGTGGCGGTGCCAATGTTGGCATGCAGGAGACCGCCTGGCAGCCAGGACAGCCAGCTTTCCAGGGCGCGGTAGGTGCCGCGGGCAATGCCGGTACGCACCAGAATTTCGCCCAGCAGGATGAACAGGGGAATGGCGATTAGCAGGTACTTGTCCGACGCCGACCATAGCACATCCCCCAGGGCGTTAATCAGCGGGAAGGGCGAGAACAGTTCCGCCAGCACCAGCGCCAGAGCAATCAGCGTGGCCGCGACGGGAACGCTCAGGAGCAGCAGAACCAGCAGAATCAGCAGCGCGGTAATGATCATGAGCGTGCACCCTTGTTTTCATCTTCAATTTGTTCGTCCAGCGTTGGACTGCCCGCCAGTTTCTGCACGCCCTCAACATCGCCGGCGAGCAAACCGAACAGAGCTCTCAGGGAAACCATGCAAACGGCGAAGCCAAACCAGACCAGCCCCAGGAACCACAGCGCCTGAGGCATCCATAAGGGGGTGCCCAACGGGGTGTTGGCGGTGGAGCCTCCGCTGTAGGAAGCGCTGATAACGCTAAAAACCGCGTCGACGACCAGGATGGCGAACATGGCCATCGCCAGGAGTGCCACCAGGTCAAGCACGCCCCGTACTTTCATGGGAAAGTTCAGGTACAGGGCGTCAATGCGAATGTGTGCCTTGCACATCAGGGTGTAGGCAAACGACCAGCTGGCGCTTATGGCCATGATGTAACCGGTCAGTTCGGTGGCGTGGACTGCGGAACGCCCCGTAAACTGTCGTGTCAGCACTTCGGTGGTGACCAGGGCCACGGTCAGGAGGATCAGTACGCCGCCTGCCCGGGCAAACCAGAGCGAACCGACCTGGACACCCGCCAGCACCCGGTCCAGTAGGGAATTTACCCGTTGAAACATGTCATTCTCCCGAGCGACCGGCCGGCCTGCTGACCGGTCGCATTTGCGGTCATTAGCTGTTACTTGGAGGCTTTCAGGCCTGTAACCGCGCCAATGGTTTCGTTCCAGCGATCCACCCACTCCTGGTCAACCCGTTGTGCCCAGTTCGGCAGCAGGGATTCTTGCAGGTGGCGGGACGTCTCGGTGAAATCTTGGTCGGTGGCCTTCACCAGGACCATGTCTCCGGGATCACCGCGGGAGCAATCGCCGTTTCCGGTCAGGCAGGCAATGCCTTCCCTGGTCTCATCAACCGCGGATTCCCACACCGGATCTTCGTAGTTTTCCTTGAGTTCGGCTGTCAGCCACTGCTGGGTCGCCTCCGACAGGGAATTCCACTTCTTGCCGTTCATCGCGGTTACGACATGATCCCAGCCGCCAACCGGCAGCGGGTAGAGATGCGTCGATACCTCATGCCAGCCCGAGCTTTAGCCGGACAGGGAGCCGGTTACCGCGCAATCGATAACGCCACGCTGCAACGCGCCGGGCACCTCGCTGAAGTTCAGGGTGATGCCTTCAGCGCCGAGGGCCTGAAGGAATTCGGCGGTGGTGCGGCCGCTGGCGCGGACTTTCATTCCCTTGAGATCGCTCAGGCCGCTAATGTCGGCGTTACAGAACACCATCTGCGAGGGATAAGGCACAACGGCCAGCAACTGGGCGCCGTCATAGCGTTGCCTGAACGCATCCGCCAGCACCGGACGATAGGCTTCCGCGATATTGCGGGCGGTTTCCACGTCGGGCGCGATCATCGGCATGTCGAGGCCTTCCAGTTCGGGGGCATCTTCAACCGCATAATCCGCGACGGTGGAAGTGACTTCCACCACATCACGGCTCATCAGGCGGAAGACTTCGCCGCCGCCAAGCCCCATCTGATCAAAGGTGGTGACTTCGGTGGTGATCTGGCCATCGGAGGCTTCGGGAACGTCTTCCTGCCAGAACGGACGTTCGAAATTCTGGTACAGAGACAAACTGCTCCAGCTCCCCACGTAGTTGATGCTGGTTTTATCCAGATCCTGGGCCATTGCCTGGGAGCCGGCAAATGCCAGTCCCATCAGGGAGGCGGTAACGAGGCCTTTTTTTGTAGTCATGGTGGTTTCCTCATGGTTCTCTTCAGGGATGGTTCGGGTCAGAACAGGGCCAGGCTGCTGTCAGGAATATCCGTGACCAGCATGTGCCCCGGGCTGTGGGTGATGGCGAATTCGACACCAGAATCGATCAGAACCTGTTGCGGGGTAACACCGCAGGCCCAGAACACTGGAATTTCACTGTCACCCACGGATACGGAGTCGCCGTAATCCGGTGTGTTCAGATCGGCAATGCCGATCAACGAGGGGGCCCCGATGTGTACGGGAGCTCCGTGAACCTGTGGATAGCGCGTGGTGATCTGTATCGCGCGGATGGCGTCGGCGGCGGCGAACGGCCGCATGGAGACGACGAGATTACCGCCGAATCCACCGGAGGAGGTCAAAGGCACCGAGGTGTTGAACATCGGTACATTCCGCGTTTCTTCAATATGCCGGACCTTCAGCCCTGCGTTGATCAGGGCGTGCTCGAAGGTAAAGGAGCAGCCAAGGGCAAAGGTGACCAGGTCTTCCCTCCAGTCATCGGCGACGTCTGTACGGGTGTCACTCACCTGACCGTTGCGGTAAATGCGGTAGGCTGGCACATCCCGGGCGATGTCGAGATCCCGGCCCAGCAGGGTGGAGTTGCGGGCACCCGGTTCGCTGACGGCCAGCAGAGGACAGGGCTTGGGGTTAGCCTGACAGAAACGGAGAAACCCCGCCGCCTGCGATTCCGGCAGGATGACCAGGTTGACCTGGACGTAACCGCTGGCAAGCCCGGACGTCGGGCCCGTCAGGATGCCCTCCCGCGCGGCGCGACGGACAGCCTGTGGTGTGGAATGGGTGTCCAGGTGAGCGGTGCTTGTCATGTTTCTGCCCGAAAAAATGGATTTTCTACATTTAAGGCAGAATCATTGATCAATACAAATCGAAATTTGGGATCAGTTTTGATAGGAAAAATGGATCAGTCATGTTTTTCAGGGTCTTGCATGACCTGGCTCGCTACGGCAGCGCGTTCTTTTGCCGTTACCAGTGCAAGTTCCGCAATGGCATGGACAACACTGCCGCTTGGTGCGGCACGGTAGGCAGCGTTGAATGCGAGATCCGGCACGTTGGCATCAACCTCGAACTGCCGCAGGGCTCCGGTATCCAGTTCCCGCTGAAGAATCTCCCGGGGAAGGGCGCTGACGCCGAGACCATCCACCGTCATACGGATGATGGTGGAAAGTGAGGAACAGGAATGCACCCTTGTGGAATGGTTCATCGGGTCCACCAGGGAACGGATGGCAATATAGGGCTCACTCTGTTTGGGATAGGTGACGATAGGCCACGAGGCAAGTTCGGCAAGTGACATGGTCTGGTCCGGGATATTGAGCTGTGGGCTGGCAACCCAGATCAGCGAATAGCGGCAGAGATCCCGGTTGATGATACCCGGCTGGTTGACGCCGCCCATCAGGAATGCGATATCGATCTCGTGGTTCTTGAGCTTCTCCGCCAGGCTGACGGAGATATCCACATCCAGTTCCAGGTTGATGGCCGGAAAGGCTTCGCTGACGCGTTCCAGCAACTGGGGGAGCCACGTGTGGGCAATGGTCTCCGAGACAGCCAGGCGAATGGTGCCCTGGATGGATTCCGGCCTGGCGACGGCCTGCAACATCTCCCCGTGCAGACTCAGCATTTTTTCGGCATAGACGAGAAACTCACGGCCTTTGGCAGTCAGCGTGATCTTCTTGCCGGATCGGTCAAACAGCTCCACGCCCAATTGTTCCTCCAACCCGGCAATACGTGCCGAGACTGAAGGCTGGGAAGCATAAACACGGCTGGCGGCGGCACGAAAGCTGCCGAGTCTGGCGATCCAGACAAACGTCTCCAGAGTCCTGATATTCATGAAGCCACTCGTTCGTTAGGACAGTATTGTGCTTCATATTCCATGGATGGGACGGGTTATACAATGTTGCCGGCACGAAACCGTCAGTGCCTGACCGCGAAGCGGGAGGGGGGTGGACGCAGGAACTCGTGAAATACAATATGATGGGCCCAGCGTAAATTGATCAATGACCAATTCACATGAATGAACCAGACAGGACCAGATGTATGACTGATAACACCTACACCCCACCGAAAGTCTGGAAATGGGACTCCGCCAGCGGCGGTGCGTTTGCCAACATCAATCGTCCCATTGCCGGTCCGACCCATGACAAGGAGCTTCCGGTGGGCAAGCATCCGTTGCAGCTGTATTCCCTGGCCACACCCAATGGCGTGAAGGTCACGGTGATGCTGGAAGAGCTGTTGGCCCTGGGGTTTGAGGGGGCGGAGTACGACGCTCACCTGATCCGGATTACCGAGGGAGACCAGTTCGGCAGTGGCTTTGTGAAGGTGAACCCGAACTCCAAGATTCCGGCGATGATGGACTACAGCACTAACCCGCCGGTGCGGTTGTTCGAGTCAGGGTCGATTCTGCTGTATCTCGCGGAGAAGTTTGGCGCCTTCGTGCCGAGGGACGTTGCCGGTCGTGCCGAATGCATGAACTGGCTGTTCTGGCAGATGGGCAGTGCGCCGTTGCTGGGTGGCGGCTTTGGTCACTTCTACGCCTACGCCCCGGAGAAGTACGAATACCCGATCAACCGCTACGCGATGGAAGTGAAGCGCCAACTGGATGTGCTGGATCGTCAGCTGGCGGACCGTCCGTACATTGCCGGTGATGAATACACCATTGCCGATATGGCGATCTGGCCCTGGTACGGGGCGTTGGTGAAGAACAAGGTCTACGAGGCGGCGGAATTCCTCGAGGCCCACACCTACACCAACGTGGTCCGCTGGACCGATGAAATCGCCAAGCGCCCGGCTGTTCAGCGTGGCCGCATGGTCAACCGGGCCTGGGGCGAGCCGTCGAGCCAGCTCCATGAGCGGCACGACGCCAGTGATTTCGAGCTCCGCACTCAGGACAAGCTGGAAACCTCTTCCTGAACCGCTGCCCGCTTCAGGGGCTGGTCAGACAGGGCGTGAACACTGGCTTTTTGGGCGTATTCCACGTCGTAATCTTTCAGCCTGAACACGTTCAGCCGGCGCTTCAGGGCGCTCAGTGACCAGGGCCAGGCGGCGAAGTTGCGGCCGTTCTGGTCCAGGTAGTAACTGCTGCAGCCACCGGCGTTGAAGACGGTGGTTTGCAGGTTCTTCTGCACCCGTTGGTTGTGCTGTTTCAGCACCGAGCGTTTGATGCTCAGCTTGCTGATGCGCTTTTCCCTGATCTTCCACAGACCGTCAATGATGTAGTCGAGCTGCGCCTCCGCCAGCCGGATAAACGAGTCGTACACCAGCACGTTGGGCCCCAGGATCAGAAAGGCGTTGGGGGAATTCTCCAGGGTGGTGCCCAGGTAGGCTTCCGGCGAACTGTTCTTCCACAGGTCGGCCCAGCGCTCGCCATCGGCGTTGAACACCTTGTTGCCGATAGGCGGGTGGGAGACGTCGAACCCGGTACCCCAGATAATCACATCCACGTCGCGGCGTTCGCCATTGGCGGCGATGACCGTGTTGCCTTCCACTTTCACCAGCCCGCTGGGAATCAGCGAGGTGTTGTCCGCCTGCAGGGCGTCGTAATAGTCGTTGGCAAACAGGATGCGCTTGCAGCCGATGTCGAAGTTCGGGGTCACCGCCTTGCGCAGTTCCGGATCCTGAATCTGAAGCTTGAGCAGTTGTCGGGCGGCCACATTGACCGGCTTCAGGAAGGTCGGGTTGCGCAGGCCGAAGTTGATCACATTCAGCGAGCCGGCCACGGCCTTGCGCCAGGTACTCTGGATTGCCGGGAAGCGGTCAATCACCTGTTTGCTGGTATCGCCCAGTTGCATGTCGGGCTTGGGCAGTACCCAGGGCGCCGTGCGCTGGAAGACGTGGAGCTCTCCGGCCTGCGGCTGGATCCGGGGCACGAATTGAATGGCCGAGGCGCCGGTACCGATGACCGCAATACGCTTGCCGGTCAGGTCGTAATCGTGATTCCAGCGGGCGGAGTGGAACATCTCGCCCTTGAAGGTTTCCAGTCCCGGAATCGCCGGGATTTTTGATTCGGTGATCGGGCCGGTGGCGAAGACCACGGTTTTCGAAAGGTACTGGCCGTTGCTGGTGTCCAGTTGCCAGAGATGACGTTCGTCATCCCAGGCGGCGCGATGCAGCTCGTTGTTGAACTCGATCAGCGGGGTGATGCCGAAGTCGTCGCTGACGTTTTCCAGGTAATCCAGAATTTCCGGCTGCTTGGCAAACAGGTTGCTCCACTGGCTGCTCGGCGCAAACGAGTAGGAATAGAGTGAGGACGGCACATCGCAGCCACAGCCGGGATAGGTGTTTTCCCGCCAGGTGCCACCGACGCGGCCGGCCTTCTCGATGATCTTGAAATTATGGTAGCCGGTTTTCTTCAGCTTGATTGCCGTGGCCAGCCCGGAAATACCCGCGCCGACAATAAAGCTGTCGTAGATCGTGTCCGCGGCGGAGGGCTGGGTGTTTGAAGTTGCCATGTGTTGTGACCGTCTTTGAATTCTGTTGTTAGAAGAACCTGCCGCTCCGGGTTTACGCCCGGACCGGAGGGATGATTTCCTTGAGCAGGTAGGGGGCCAGCAGGCCGGTCTCCGGGTTGAGCAGGCGTTCTTTGTAGTAGGCGAGATACTCGGACGTGTCGTGATCGTTGGGGTGGAATCCCGGGCGCAGGTAATCAAACACATGGCCAAGGGTGCTGCCATAGACGCCATCCCCGCGGCCGATCAGCAGGTCCAGGCTGCGCTTGGCATCCTTCCAGAACCGCAGACTGATCAGGTTGCGTGGTCGGCGGATAAACGGAATCAGTACGCCGCCCAGGGGAACCAGGAACCAGATGGTGATCAGCGCCAGCGCAAACCCGCTGACACGCAACGCATAGTTGCCCGAGAGTTGCTGGAAGACATCGTAGGCGATGTCCTTGTGCTCGGACTCCTCCAGCATGTGCCACATCCACAGGCCGCGCTGTTTCTCATCCTCACTGTGAAAGAAGTTGTCTTCGTGCTTCATCATGAATTCCGCCAGCACGGCGGTGAAATGTTCGATGCCGGCCATCAGCGAGAGTTGCAGCGGTTGCGGAAACCGTCGGAAGCCGTAATTGAAGACGTTCTCGGCGAGAAAACGGTAGATGGTCACTGGAAAGCGGTGTTCCTTCAAGACTTCGTTCCATTCCTCGTGCACCTTGGAATGCAGCGCTTCCTGGCCGATCAGGGACGTCACCCGCTGTTTCAGCACCGGGTCCTTGAGGAAATCGCGATGGTAACGGGCGGTCTCGATGACCAGATCTTCGCCATAGGTCAGAAAGATCGAGAGGGCCTCGAAGTAGGCGGACGCCAGTTCGGTGTTCAGGTAAAAGTTAGGATCGGCATCCTTGGCATTGAAGTCGAACTTCATGTGCCGGATCGGCACGTCAGCCTTTGGCGCTTCCGCTGGTGTTGTTACGGAATCGAGTTTTTCGGCGGTTGCAGTGGTCATGGTGGGTTTCCTTGGGTGCCGGGATCACGGTTGTGAGCCGCGTGGCTAAAGCATTTGTCAGGGTAGAAGACTAAAGCGACTAATTGTTCGGGTTCAATTCGGAACCCGAGGGGACACGGGAGACGGTGATGGCGGCAGTTTTCCACCGGCAACCGGGTGGAAAAGACAACAATACGAATGCTTGTTCGGATTTTGCCCTGCCGGTATCAGAGGTTTGTGACCGGCGGTGTGTGTTTTCGGGCTTTGTGACTATGCTTTGTCTAGGCTCTGGATTGTTTCAGGGCCGCCCCATGTGCCGGACAAATGGAGGGTCGTGTGGCGGAAAAAACGCTGGTCACCGTGTTTTACGATGAGCGGGTTCTCAACCACTTCCCGGATGTGAACGCCGCTTTCCTGCCGGGGCGACTGGACAAGCGGGTTCGCACGATCCTGGCCGGCCTTAATGTGCAATGGAAGTACCCCGAACATCCCGGTCGACTGGCAGCCATCATGGACCTCCTCAAACGGGAGCCGATTCCCGGGGTGGCGTTCGCTGGTGGGAAGACCGCAACGCGGGAGCAGTTGGCCCGTGTTCACACCCTGTCCTACCTGGAAGATATCTTCTCGCTGAGGGACAAAAGCGCCTGGCTGGATGTCGATACCACCGCAGTGTCGCCGGGCAGTATCGAAGCGGCTGAGGTGGCTGCGGGTACCGCCATCGCCGCCGTGGAAGCGGTGGTCGCTGGTAAGACGGACAGTGCATTTGCCGTGGTGCGACCGCCGGGACACCATGCTGAACCGGTGCGGGCGAGGGGATTCTGCCTGTTCAACAACGTGGCGGTTGCCGCGGCCCATGCCCAGGCGGTATTGGGTTGTGAGCGGGTGCTGATCCTGGATTGGGATGCCCACCATGGCAACGGTACCCAGGACATCTTCTGGGCCGACCCCGATGTCATGTTCATTGACCTGCATCGGGCGGCGCCCTTCTATCCGGGGTCGGGTGCGCTGCAGGATGTGGGCGCCGGCCTTGGCGAGGGCACCACGGTAAATATCCCTTTGCCCGGCGGGGCCGGCGATGTGGCGTATTTCCGTGCGCTGCAGGAGATCGTGGTGCCGGCGGCGGATTACTTCAAACCGGACCTGATCCTGGTGTCGGCGGGCTTCGATGCCCACTGGTATGATCTTGCGATGAACGTCAGTTACGAAGGTTTCGCGGCCATGACCAGCGTGGTGCAGACTCTGGCCCGGCGGCATTGTGATGGCCGGCTGGTGTGTGTTCTGGAAGGGGGGTATAACACGGAGTCCCTGTCCCATGGGGTCCAATCCGTGTTGAAGGTGCTGGCAGGCGGTTCGGTGCCTGATCTTAAGGTTTGCGGTATGGAAGAGGTGGAACGGGCCATTGAATTTCATCGCAGTGCCTTTACCGACGATGATACGGACTAAGTCTGCCGGCCCCGATACTCGGACGGCGACTCACCAAAGCGTCGCCGGAATGCCCGTGAAAACTGGCTGGAATCTCCAAAGCCGCACTCAAGCGCGATCGCCGTGATTTTGGCGGACGGGTGCTGCAGCAATCGTCTGGCCCGCAGCAGCCGCTGCTCCTGAACGTACTGATAGGGTGCCAGCCCGAAGCTGGCGCGGAACAGTCGGGCGAAATGGTAGGGACTGAGGTTGAGCCAGCCGGCCATGGTGGCCAGGTCCAGGGGACAGGCCAGGGATTCGTCGATCCGGTTGGTCAGCAGGCGTTGCTGCGGGCGGGAAAATTGCCCGCGAATGGCCGGCGCCGGCAGGTCACGGGCACCGTAACGGCCGGCAATCTGGACGATCAGCCAGTGTGCCAGATGATCCATCGCCAGGGACTGGCTGGCGGTGTCCCATTCACTCATTTCCAGCAGGCGCCCGGTCTGCGCGATGATGTCATCCTCGATCTGGTAACGTTCCCCAAGTTGCAGGGCCGCGGGTTCCCGGTCCCAGGTACTCTCGACGCAGCGGTGCAGGTCCTGGTCGGTAAAATAGAAGTGCAGGAATTCAAACGGGCCGTCGATGCGCCACAGTGACTGGCTGCCGGCCGGAAACAGGCAGACTGCGCCGGGAAAGCCGTGGCTGACGGCCTGGCCGTTCACCTGCCGGGTGGTATGCTCGCCGCCCCGGGTGTAGATGCTGAGCGCGTGATGGCGGGGGCGTTCATAGCGGGCTTCGCCGTGGTGATTGTGCCAGTGAGCCAGGGCGCGGCCGTCGTTCAGTTCCAGCACGCGACGGGGCGCCGCGCCGGCTGCGGTGAGCGCCGTAACAATGTCTCTGGTGTCATCCCGGCCTGTGGCCATTCCGTTCGGCTCCCGATGTGTCCGTCACTTTTCTTCCTCACTACCGCAAGAATCTTCCACCCTTTGCCAGGATCTGACAAGTCATTGGGTTGCCGGCTGGCTAATCTTCGGAGTTCCCGGACACTATAAAGGAGAATGCCGCCATGCCCATCAGTGCTCATTATGCCCTGACCGTTCTGATCTGGGGCCTTACCTGGACCGCGATTCGCCTACAGGTGGAATCTGCGGCGGTGGATCTCTCGGTGTTCTATCGCTTTGTCCTGGCCGCCACGGTGGCCCTTGGCGGGCTGGCGCTGTTGCGACGGTTACCCCGGTTCACGGTGCGGCAACATGGCTGGCTTGTATTGCAGGGGCTAACACTTTACAGCATCAATTTCCTGCTGATCTATCGGGCGGCGGAAAACATGACCAGCGGCCTGCTGGCGGTGGTGTTTTCCCTGGCGGCGCTGTTCAACGCCTTCAACGGTCGGCTGTTCATGGGTATTCGTCCCAATCCCCGGATCTATCCGGCGGTGACCCTGGGCATCTCCGGTGTTGCCCTGTTGTTCTGGCACGATCTGCAGATCGGCAATGCCACGCTTCCCGCGCTGCTGTTTGCCGCGGCAGGTACCTTCTGGTTTTCCCTGGGCAACCTGCTCAGCCTGAAGGTCCGCGAGGAAAATATTCCCTTGTTGGCGGGCAATGCCTGGGCGATGTTCTACGGCGCTGTTGCGCTGGGGGTCTGGTGCCTGGTGAACGGTGTTGAATGGGTGATGCCGCAGGGGGCAACGTTCTGGGGCGCGACCCTGTTCCTCGCGATTCCCGGGTCGATCGTGGCGTTTTTCAGCTACATCACGGTGATCCGTGAGCTGGGAGCCGACAAGGCGGGCTACGCCACCGTGCTGTTCCCGGTGGTGGCCCTGAGTGTGTCGACCTGGCTGGAGGGGTTTGTCTGGAGTGGTACCGCGCTTGCGGGGGCCTGCCTGGCGATCCTTGGTAACTATGTGCTGTTCCGCAAACCCCGGGCGACAGCGAGGCTGGCGTAATCGCTGTCGTATTTGTGGTTTTGGGGCTACTCTTTCTGATAGAGACAGGAGGGCGCTATGTTTGTAGCAGAAAAATACACCGGCCATTTGATTGAAGTGCTGGATACCCAGGCCCTGTTCGACCCCCACAAAACCCGCATCAAGGGCAGCATGCAATACGGTGAGGAAGCCCAGGATCCGGAGTTCTATGAAAAGTCGGAGCTGGGATTTCCTTCCGGTGAGGCTTTGCCGAAATGCTGGACTGATCCGAATTATCGGCTGAAGAAGTGAGATGGTGTGTCGGATTACGGCTTCGCCTGATCCGACCTACGTTAATGTCAGCGTGTGGAAGCCCCCCGAGATATTCCCTACCCCCGTAGGTCGGATTTACCGGTGAACGGCACAATGAGCGCAGCGTAATCCGACAACCCCTGTTTACTTTTTAACCGCCAAAAGTTGAAACCCCCTCATCATTTCTGTAGCCTTTATTTTAATTGAACGTTCAATTAATAAACCTTGGGCCGGAAAACAGCGAAGTCGCCATGCCGATTGTTGGAGTTAAAGACACACGAAAGCAGCAGTTGATCGATGCCACCATGGAGTCCATCGCCGAACTGGGGATGCAGAACACCACCATTGTGAGCATCAGCAAGCGGGCGGGAATGTCCTCGGGCATCATCAGCCATTATTTCGGTGGCAAGCAGGGTTTGATTGAAGCCGCGTTGAGATACCTGCTGGATCAACTGGGTAAGGAATTGCGGGAGCGCATGGCAAAGACCGACGGCTCTCCCGAGCAGCGGCTGAACTGCATCATCGAATCGAACTTTTCCGAGTTCCAGCGCTCAGCGCTGGCGGCCAAAACCTGGTTGAGCTTCTGGGCGCGCTCCATGCATGAGCCCGGCCTCCAGCGTCTGCAGCAGATCAACAACGCGCGGCTGTACAGCAACCTGCGTTATTCCTTTGCCCAGGTGCTTGCGCCCGAAGCTGCGACGGAAGCCGCGCGGCAAACCGCAGCACTGATCGACGGCTTCTGGCTGCGCAGCGCCCTGAGCCTGGACCCGCTCGAGAGCTTCGAGGCCGGCGAGCGGCTCTGCAAGAAATTCGTCCACGAGACACTGGCCCAGGCCGGGCCTGAGCATCACTTTAATTCGAATGGCCCACAAGGCCTGAAGACACTGAACCGAGGTTAACCACTGACTATGTCTGCATCCGCATCTGTTCCCGTTGTTCAAAATTTCGTGCATGGGCGTTTTCTGGCCAACAGCACCGGTGAAACCTTCCCGGTGGTGAACCCGGCCACCGGCCAGGTGATCTACGAGGTGGAGGTGGCCGACGAGTCGGTGCAGCAGGCGGCCATCGAAAGTGCCCGCGCGGGTTTTTCCGAGTGGTCCGCGATGACCGCTATTGAGCGCAGCCGGATTCTGCTGAAGGCCGTGGCGCTGCTCCGTGAGCGCAACGACGAGCTGGCGGCGGTGGAAGTGAATGACACCGGCAAACCCTGGCAGGAAGCGGAAGCGGTGGATGTGGTGACCGGCGCTGACGCCATCGAATTCTTTGCCGGCCTGGCACCGTCCATTGAGGGCAATCAGCAGGACCTGGGCGGTGATTTCTATTACACCCGCCGTGAACCGCTGGGGATCTGCGCCGGTATCGGCGCCTGGAATTACCCAATCCAGATAGCCTGCTGGAAGTCCGCACCGGCGCTGGCCTGCGGCAACGCAATGATCTTCAAGCCGTCGGAGGAAACGCCGATGGGGGCGGTGAAGCTGGCGGAAATCTTTATCGAAGCCGGTGTGCCTGCGGGCGTGTTCAACGTGGTGCAGGGCGCGGCGGACGTCGGCCAGTGGCTGACTCATCATCCGGAGATTGCCAAGGTGTCCTTTACCGGCGAAGTGGAGACCGGCAAGAAGGTGATGGCAGCGGCAGCAACCACCCTGAAAGACGTCACCATGGAACTGGGCGGCAAGTCACCGCTGATCATCTTTGATGACGCGGATCTGGAGAACGCCGTCTCCGCCGCAATGGTGGGCAACTTCTATACCCAGGGCGAGATCTGCACCAACGGGACCCGGGTGTTTGTCCATGAAGACATCTACCCGCGCTTTATGGACCGCCTGCTGGAACGCACCCGCAACAACATCAAACCCGGTGACCCGATGAACCCGGACACCAACTTCGGTGCCCTGATCTCCGAAAAACACCGGGATCTGGTGCTGGATTACATCGCCAAAGGACTCGCCGAGGGCGCTACCCTGAGCCACGGCGGCCGGGCCTTTGATCCCGAAGACTCCAAAGGTGGCTATTTCGTGGAGCCGACTATCTTCACCGACTGCACCGACGATATGACCATCGTGAAGGAAGAAATCTTCGGGCCGGTGATGTCAGTGCTGACGTTCTCCGATGAGGACGAGGTGATTGCCCGGGCCAACCACACCGATACCGGTCTGGCTGCCGGCGTGTTCACCAACGACATCCGTCGCGCCCACCGGGTGATTCACCAGATCCAGGCCGGTATCTGCTGGATCAACAGCTACGGCGCCTCCCCGGCGGAAATGCCGGTGGGTGGCTACAAACTCTCCGGCATCGGCCGCGAAAACGGGCGCGAGACCCTTTCCCACTACACCCAGATCAAGTCGGTGTACGTGGGGATGGAAGACATCGACGCGCCGTTTTAAGCCCGCAGGCCACCGAGGAGAACGCATATGACAGAAAACCGATACGACTACATCATTGTGGGTGCGGGTTCGGCCGGTTGCGTACTGGCCAACCGGCTTACCGAGGACGCGCGCCACCGGGTGCTGCTGCTGGAAACCGGGGGCAGCGACAAAAGCATCTTTATCCAGATGCCCACCGCCCTGTCCATTCCCATGAACACCAAAAAGTACGCCTGGCAGTTTGAATCCGAGCCGGAGACGTACCTGGACAATCGCCGCATGCATTGCCCCCGGGGCAAGGTGCTGGGTGGTTCGTCGTCCATCAACGGCATGGTCTACGTCCGTGGCCACGCCCGGGATTTCGACGAGTGGGAATCCGAAGGCGCGGAAGGCTGGAATTACCGGCAGGTTCTGCCGTACTTCAAGAAAGCGGAAACCTGGGCCTTTGGTGGCGATGACTACCGGGGCGGCAAGGGCCCGCTGGGCGTGAACAACGGCAACAACATGCAGAACCCGCTCTACAAAGCCTTCATCAAGGCGGGAGCGGATGCCGGCTACTTCGAGACCGGGGATTACAACGGCGCCCAGCAGGAAGGGTTCGGCGCCATGCACATGACCGTCAAGAATGGCCGTCGCTGGTCCACCGCCAACGCCTATCTGCGCCCGGCCATGGAGCGGGATAACCTGACGGTGGTGACCCACGCCCTGGTGCACAAGGTGCTTTTAGAGGGTAAGGACGGCAAAACCGCCACGGGCGTTCGCTATGAGCAGGGCGGCAAGATCCATGAGGCAAAAGCCGCCGAAGAGGTGATCCTGTGCGCCGGCTCCATTGGCTCGCCCCACCTGTTGCAGCTCTCAGGCATCGGCAAGCGCGAGGTGCTGGAGAACGCCGGCATCGAGGTGCAGCATGAACTGCCCGGCGTGGGCGAGAACCTGCAGGATCACCTGGAATTCTATTTCCAGTTCCGCTGCAAGCAGCCGGTCTCTCTCAACGGCAAGCTGGACTGGTGGAACAAGCTGAAGATCGGCGTGCGCTGGATTCTGCGCAAGGACGGTCTCGGGGCCACCAACCATTTTGAATCCTGCGGCTTTATCCGTTCCAAGGCGGGGGTTGAGTGGCCGGATCTGCAATACCATTTCCTGCCGGCAGCCATGCGCTACGACGGCAAGGAAGCGTTTGATGGTGACGGCTTCCAGCTGCATATCGGCCATAACAAGCCGAAAAGCCGGGGCTTTGTCCACGTGCAGTCGGCGGACCCGAAACAGGCGCCGACCATTCGCTTTAACTATCTGGAGCATGAGGCCGACCGCGAAGGCTTCCGTGACTGCGTGCGTCTGACCCGGGAAATCATCGGCCAGCCGGCGATGGACGAGTACCGTGGCGCCGAGATCCAGCCCGGCATCGACGTTCAGAGCGACGAGGAAATTGACGCCTTTGTCCGTCAGGCGGTGGAGAGCGCCTATCACCCGTCCTGCTCCTGCAAGATGGGCACCGACGAGCTGGCGGTGGTGGACCCGCATACCCGGGTTCACGGCATCAAGAATCTGCGGGTGGTGGACTCGTCCATCTTCCCGACCATACCCAACGGCAACCTGAACGCGCCCACCATCATGGTGGCCGAGCGGGCAGCCGATCTGATCCGGGGCAGGGAGCCCCTGCAACCTTCTGACGCGCCTGTGGTGATGGATGACCAGTGGCAGGGGCGGCAGCGACCGGGACAGGCAAAGCGCGCGCTGGGTTAGCGCGTCGTCATCCCACCCGGGCGTGCAATGCGCCCGGGGTTTTGCAAGCCCTCAGGATTTCCCTATCAGCGCAACGGCATCCCGCCGTTCCTGGGCGCCGGATAGGCAAGTCCTGGGTTTGTGTCCGATTCGAAAGAAGCAGCGCTTACAAAGTAGAGGAGGAACACCCATGCTGTTCACTGTAATGATGAAAAACAACCGGAGGTGCAGCGCATGACACTCTGGTTATCCACCGGCCTGATTTTTACCTTCGCCGCCATTGCCCTGATTCTGTACAAATGGTGGGATATCAAGTGCATCGGCGTCACGCCGGTTCGTACTTTCACTTTTATCGCTATCCTGTTCACCTCCGGGCTGGATGTGGGGCTGATCATGTTCCCGTTGACTGAATTCGGCGGTTATGGCGATCTTTCGGCGAGTCCCGAGTACGGTTTTGCCAATCCGCTGGCGATTGAATTCGGGTTCTGGGCCTTCCTGATCTGGGGCTTCTATTTCCTGACCTGCTTCTACTTCGCGATCATTGAACCGCGGGTGCAGTTTTTCGAGATACCGCTGGTCAAGGTCGTCAACAATGTGGTGATCATCGGCACCTGTGCCTTCACAGCCTACCTGCTGTTGGTGAACCTGCCCTGGTACCTCCCGCAACTCGGTGACGGTGAGTCCGTCGTGCCGGCGTTTTACTTCATTGTGTTTGCTGCCATTGGCCTGGCGGTCTATTCCAGCTCGAAGATCAAGTACGTGCGTATTCTCAGCCTGGGCTCCAGTGTGTTGTTCATCACCCTGATTGTCGGTATGTGGTTCCGGGCGTTTGTGCTGGGCGAGGGGTCGCCGGCGGATTTCCTTGGCACGGCCGGACTGTTGGGCGAGTATTTCACCAACATCCACCAGTTTGCGTTGCCGATCAATGACTACCACGAGTTCTACCTGTTCTGGTGGTTCGCCTGGAGCATCATGATCGGCCAGTTCACCGCCCGTTTCGTCAGCGGTATCCGGACCTGGCAGCTGTTGATCGCCATGTTGGTGGTACCGTCCATCGCCATCGGTGTGTGGTTCTCGGTGCTCTACCATTATCACGCCGAGGGCCTGCAGATTGCGGCCTTCACCAATCTGGCGATGATTACCGTGGGGGTGCTGATGGTGGTGAACTCGCTGGATTCCCTGATCCGGCTCTACACCGATAACCTGAATATGACGGCCCAGCGCCTGGGCAGGGCGAACTATGTGGTGTTCAACTTCCTGGCGATGGTGGGCCTGACCATGCTGTTCCAGCTGGATTTCCTGAGAATCCAGTGGGTGGGTGCCCTGGTTATCGCCCTGTACTTTGCCTGCTTTGCCTACATCCTGGCGAAGAAGCGGGTGGAGGTGATGACCATCAAGTCGTCACCGAAAGAGAATATTCTCGACTTCCGCAAGATTGAACTGGCTGGTTAATCCGGCTGGCAGAACCGGCCTGGATCAATTGCAGCTGTCCAGCTGATTGATCCAGTCCGCCACCAGCTGGGCACCCTGGGTGTCCTCCTGAAGGGTGCTGATCGGGGGCATGCGGAATTCGCGCTCGGAGATCATTCTCAGATACAGCAGTGAGTTGTCCGCGTCTCCGGGTGTCAGCAGTTGGGCGCCGGTTCGGCCCAGGTCGCCGTTGCCGGGGGGTGTTTCGCAGGCCCCGGTGTCACTGAGCGGCGTCGTGAATCGCAGATCCATGGCACTCTGGGTGGTGCCACCCGGGCGGTGGCAATGGCTGCAGTTGGCGTGCAGATAGCTGCGCGCCCGAGGGGTGATCGGTGCGTTGTCATCGGTGCTCCGGCTCAGACGCTGCTCCCTTTGGGCTGGGGTTGGTTGCTCACTCAGTACACCAATGCCCGCCAGGGTTGCCAGCTGATTGGCGGTAACACCTGTCTGGGGGTAGGTGAAGTCTCTGTTCAGTTGCCTGGTCTCCAGGCCGAGGCTGAAACCAGCTGCGGCGGTGTGGCAAAGACTGCATTCGCCGGCCGAGGGGTAATGCCAGATCTGGCCACCCACGTCGACGTCCTGACTGCCGTCGACCAGTTCGGCGTCGGTACCCGCCTCGTTCCATTGGTAGCTGTAACCGGACCAGCTGCCATCGGCGTTATGCAGGAACAGGCGGGTTTCAATCAGACTCTGGCCCAGCAGGAAATTCTTCACCAATACCGACCCTCTGGGCAAGTCGAAATCGCCGCTGTCATCGACCGTAATGCGGGTGCCATCGGGAAGTGCCAGGTAACGGGTCTTATCGGCACCGTCGGACCAGAAGGGTTCGATAACGGTGTATGGAATCAGCCCGTCTGCCGGCTGCCAGGGTGCGCTGGCCTGGACGCAGCCGGTGTCGGACAATTGCTGTGGCAGTTCGGACTCGACAGCCACCGGGTCAATCCGGAACAGCCCGGAGAAGGTCACCAGGTACAGTTCGCCGGCGGTATCCTCCGCGAAGGAGGCGACGTTACGGCCGGTTTCCAGCAGGGTGCGACGGGCGAAGCCGCCGTCCGGCTGTTCGGTCAGCGCCCAGAGGGTTCCTGAACCGAAATCGGAGAACAGGTAGTCCCCCTGAAGGGCAGGAATGTTGTTGCCGCGGTAAACATAGCCTCCGGTAACGGAAACGCCGTCAGAGCGACCATAGGCCGTGACCGGCTCGATAAACGGGCCGGAGGGGGAGTCGCCACAACTGTTACTGGTGCGCTCAAAACCTTCGTAGCAGCGCCAGCCATAGTTGCCGCCGAGGTTAATCCGGCTGATTTCTTCGAACCGGTTCTGGCCAACATCGCCGGCCCACAGGTCGCCCGTCTCGCGATCGAAGCTCCAGCGCCAGGGATTGCGCAGACCGTAGGCATAGATCTCCGGCAGTGCTCCGGGAATGCCGTTGCTGGCCGGGCTGCCATCGGGGTTGAGCCTGAGGATCTTGCCCAGCCAGGTGGACAGGCTCTGGGCCCGATTGCCAGGATCGTTCGCGCTGCCCCCGTCTCCGAGCCCCACATACAGCAGACCGTCAGGACCAAAGGCAATATGGCCGCCGTTGTGGTTGTTGAAGGGCTGTTGCTGTTCCACAAGATTGCTGCGCAGCAAATTCCCGGTACCATCCCGGCGCAGGCTCTGGCCATTGTCGGCGGACTCGAAGCGGGCGACGAATGACGTCATGCCGGCACTGGTATTTTCGGTGAACGACAGGTAAACAAAACCGTTGGTGGAAAATGCCGGATCAAACGCCATGCCCAGCAGCCCACACTCGCCGCATGTACTCAGCGAGTAGGCCTCGGAGAGGTCTGCCAACTGGGTCCGACCCTCGGTCGCCAGGTCAAGACGATAGATGGCTCCCCCCTGCTCAACCACGTAGAAAATCCCGGTCTCGGTGGGATGGGGTAACATCAGCAAAGGCGAGTTGAAGTCGAGGGAAGGCGCTATGGGGGTGAGCTGAACCTCACCCGAGCCCTCAAAAGCCAGGCATTCAGAATTAGCGGGGCGCTCGGAGAGGCCGATGGTCTCTCCGCCGGAGTTGCTTCCTGAGCCCCCGCCGCAGGCAGTGACCACCAGGCAGATGAATAGCAGAAGACATCGTTGCATGGGCCCTGTCCTCCCTTCAGACCCCTAATAATAGTTCATCCGTGAGGCTTTGAACGATTGAATTTCCCGGTTCCGTCTCCATAAAGTCCGGTGGACGGAGGCTCCGTCTCCCCCTCATTGGAAATAGGCTCAGCCTATCCCTGGTTTGGGAATTATCAATTTTGTCTTGGTGCCTGGATTGATTAACCTAGGCGCCGTTCATTCATCAACCCTTGAATCTATTAATCGGGAGTTAATTTATATGGGTATTGTTAACAGCGAGATCAAACCGTTCAACGCCACCGCCTTCAAGGGCGGCGAGTTTGTTGAAATCTCCGAAGCTGATGTAAAAGGTAAGTGGTCTGTCTTCTTCTTCTATCCGGCCGACTTCACCTTCGTTTGCCCGACCGAGCTGGGTGATGTTGCAGACAAGTACGAAGAGCTGCAGAAGCTGGGCGTGGAAGTGTTCTCTGTGTCCACTGACACTCACTTCACCCACAAGGCATGGCACGACGCTTCCGAGACCATCGGTAAGATCAACTACTTCATGGTTGGCGACCAGACTGGCACCATCACCAACAACTTCGGTGTGATGCGTGAAGGTCAGGGCCTGGCGGACCGCGCTACTTTCCTGATCGATCCGGATGGCATTATCCAGGCGGTTGAAATCACTGCTGAAGGTATTGGCCGTGACGCCGACGATCTGCTGCGCAAGGTCAAAGCTGCCCAGTACGTTCGCAACAACCCGGGCGAAGTTTGCCCTGCCAAGTGGAAAGAAGGTGAAGCGACCCTGGCTCCTTCCCTGGACCTGGTTGGCAAGATCTAAGATCGTTGTAACCGCACAGGCGGGCCCATTTACCGGCCTGCCAATGCAAAAGACCCCGGATTATCCGGGGTTTTTTGTGTCTGGAGGAACAGTAGTTCCTCGGGCCTTGAGGCGATAGAACTCCTCGATGACGCCGGCCATGGCATCCGGGCAGTAAGGCCGCAGGCCGCTCAGTACAAGGCGCTTGGTGACTTCGCCCACGGCCTTGCCGTCGGCGGTCAGCTGATACTCCAGTAGAACGTTGCCGCGCTTTCCGGCTGCATCCAGCGTTGCGTTGCTCAGTTCGAGGTCTGGCGACGGCAGATCCAGGTGGTTCAGGGCCAGGCTCATGCTTTCGTACATGACCATCGGGCGATCGGGATTGAACATCACCCCGTTCGACTCCATCAGCGGTTTCAGGGTGTGGGGGAAGTTCTTGCCGGAGGCGGCCACGTAGGCGCGGGTAATATCCTCGATCAGCTGCTGGTCCTCGGTGCGGGCACCACTGCGCGTCACCTCGATATAGACCTTGCCGGCGTCATCGCAGACGTCAATGCCACTCTCGGTCTCCACAAACCGTAATGGCACGTCTGCGCCCAGCAGGCTGCGGAATCGGAAGGTCATGTTTTGCGAGAGTCCGAAACGGGCCAGAATGATGGCGAAGAGCAGGTCCCCGGGAACGCAGAAGCGGCGGGCATCCGGATCATGAATGGGGTTGAAGTCCCCTGCGATCTCTTTGGCGAATTGACTGGCCTGCGGCGCAGAGATATGTACGTGCCCGTCCTGGACGGAGTGGAAACGATCTAGAAACATGCGTTGCCTATTCTGAGTGCCAGAGAGTGGTGTTTCGGTGTCCTTGGCACACGATACGCTGACAAGCCGCCGTTGGGTATTCGCTATTGGTCAAGCCCCCAAGCATGGCCTTCCTCAGATTGCTGACGAACCCCGGTTTTCCGGGGATTTTCATTTCAGCTGACGTGATTTGCTGCCGGGGAGCGGGCAAGGTAATCCAGTGCCTGCTGGGTATCCCCTTCGTGAACGGGGTGGAAATCAGGTGCAAGCCAGCGGAACGTGGCCCTGACCAGAAATGAGAACGTGGGCACATTGCCGGTATCCTTCCCTACGCGCTCAAGCTCTCTGAAGATATTGAACATGCTCATACGACCAAAGCGTTTTACCTTGGGTGAGGGATCCTGGCGGTACAGTGTGCGCCCGCCTTCGGCAATGAAGTACAGGAAGAGTGGAAACACCAGGGCCATTAACGCCTGTCGGCTGATGTAAAAGCCCAGCTGTGTCTGGCAGAGGTGCTCAAACAGGTCGAAGGCCACCGTGCGATGTTCCACTTCCTCGGCAAGATGCCATTTGAACAGGTCCACCATGGCGGGGTCGCCGTTTTCTTCCCAACTGGTGTTGTCCATCGCCCATTGGCCGAGTACACCGGTGAAATGCTCGATGGCGGCGATGATACCAACCCGCAGGACCAGCCATTGTTTGCGCCATTCCTTGCGGTCCAGGCTCTTGAGGCCGAGGGGATGTTCGCCCAGCAGGGACTGGAACAACCAGGCCACCCGTTGGTGATATTCGTCGAAGCTTAACCCGTGTTCCCTCAGATAGTCCTGGGCTTTGCTGTGGGCGCGGGAATGGATCGCCTCCTGGCGGATAAATCCCTGCACGTCGGCCCGCAGGTCGTCGTCCGTCACCAGTGGCAATGCCTTGTTGTAGACGCGGCAAAACCAGAGTTCGCCCTCTGGCAGCAACAGATGAATGCCGTTGATCATGTGCGTGGAAAAGGCATCATCCCTGAGCCAGTACAGGGGCGTTTCGCTGAAATCAAACTGAACGTGTCGTGGCTGTAGGCTATGACGTGTTTCTGCCTTCATTTGTGTTCTCCGGCTACGGGGGTCGGGAGATAAACCGGCGGGCAAACCTCTCTGTATTCAGCTTTTCAAAGTAGCAAGCCGGAAGCGAACTATGCAGGGGCTAACAGGACGGTGAGTTGCCTGATAGGGACAACATAAGAGCTGCCGGACGGGCCTGCTGCGGCGCCCTTGAAAGTTATATAGGGATGCCCTATTAAAAGATTTGGATCAATTAATTTGAGCATTCGCCGATCAGTCCGTATCTTTCACGCATATTCGATTCGCAATTCAGTCCATTCAGTTTCACGAAGTTAACCAAAGAGGACGCGTTACATGTTGGATGCCAATATCAAGGAACAGCTGAAAGCCTACATGGACAAGCTGCAGCAGCCGATTGAGCTGGTTGCGGCGTACGATGACGGCCCGAAATCCCAGGAGCTGCGTGAGCTTCTGGAAGAGCTGGAGCCCATGTCCGCGAAGATCAGTCTGCGCACTGAGGAAGACCCGGACGTGCGCCGCCCATCATTTGCGATCAATCGCGTAGGGACCGATATTGGTGTTCGTTTCGCCGGCATTCCCATGGGCCACGAGTTCACCTCTCTGGTTCTGGCACTGCTGCAGGTGGGCGGCCACCCGTCCAAGGCTTCCCGGGAGGTGATCGAGCAGGTCCAGTCCCTGGACGGTGAGTTCGAGTTCGAGACCTACTTTTCCCTGTCCTGCCAGAACTGCCCGGATGTGGTTCAGGCCCTGAACCTGATGAGCGTGCTGAATCCAAAGATCCGGCATACGTCCATCGACGGTGCGCTGTTCCAGGACGAAGTCGAGAAGCGCGAAGTCATGGCGGTGCCGAGCGTATACCTGAATGGTGAATCTTTCGGCCAGGGCCGGATGACGCTGGAAGAAATCGTGGCCAAACTGGACACCAACTCCGATGCCCGTGAAGCGGAAAAGATCAACGGCAAAGACGCCTTTGAAGTACTGGTCATCGGTGGCGGACCGGCTGGTTCGGCCGCCGCTATCTACGCTGCCCGTAAGGGGATTTCCACCGGTATTGCTGCCGAGCGCTTTGGTGGTCAGGTTGCCGATACCATGGGCATCGAGAACCTGATTTCCGTGACCTATACCGAGGGTCCGAAACTGGTCAGCGCCATGGAGCAGCACGTGACGGAATACGACGTGGACATCATGAACATGCAGCGTGCCGAGAAACTGATTCCGGCCAGCCGCAAAGGTGGCCTGCATGAGGTGCGCCTGGCCAACGGTGCTTCCCTGAAATCCCGCACGGTGATTCTGTCCACCGGTGCCCGCTGGCGTCAGCTGGGCGTGCCCGGCGAGGAAGAGTACCGCAACAAGGGCGTGGCCTACTGCCCGCACTGTGACGGCCCGCTGTTCAAGGGTAAGCGCGTGGCGGTGATCGGTGGCGGCAACTCCGGCGTGGAAGCGGCGATCGACCTGGCGGGTATTGTCGGCCATGTCACGCTGATCGAGTTCGGCGCCGAGATGCGGGCGGACGAGGTGTTGCAGAGGAAACTGCGCAGTCTGAAGAACGTGGAGATCATCACCTCCGGCCAGACCACCGAAATCACCGGTGAGAATGGCAAGGTGAACGGTCTGCAGTACACTGACCGCAACACCGGTGAGAGCCATCACGTGTCACTGGAAGGCGTGTTCGTGCAGATCGGCCTGGTGCCCAACACCGAGTGGCTGAAAGGCGATATTGAACTGAGCCAGCACGGCGAACTCATCGTCAATGACCGCAACGAAACGTCCATTCCCGGCGTGTTTGCGGCTGGCGACGCCACCACGGTGCCTTACAAGCAGATTGTGATTTCCATGGGGGAGGGTTCCAAGGCCGCCTTGAGTGCCTTTGACTTCCTGATTCGCAACTCGGCTGAGGATGCAGACGATCAGGCAGCCTGATAACTATAGCTCGTGATGAGAGCAAGGCAGGCCTCCGGGCCTGCCTTTTTTAATGCTACCGGCTAGAAAGGGCCAGTGCCTTCCGATACGTCTTCTTCGAGACTGCCCGAGAAGGCAGGCTTGATATCGTTCTGGGCAAACAGGTGTCCGTACGCGGCCCGAATGCCATCGACGATAAAATCGTGGGGAACATCGTCGAACACGCCGTGATCGTTGACGTATTCCATGTGGGCGTCGCCGGATTCCGTGAATTCCTGGAAGATGGAATCGTGGAGGCCGTCGAATTCCAGGGGTTCCACGTTCATCAGTTTGCACAAGCGGGCGTTGAACGCCGGCGTTGCCTTCACCCATTTCCCGTTCAGGTAGAGTTCGATAAAACCGTGCATGCGGAAGATATCCGATTGCAGGTAATCGATCAGCTTCTGGCTGGACAGGTGATTACGCACATCCGCCAGACCCAGCCGGCTGGGAATACCGACGGAACGGGCGGCCGCGCCCAGCAGTACTGCCTTGGGAATACAGTAGGTCTCGCCGCTTTCGAGGGCGTAGCTGGCGCTGAAGGTCTTTGGGTCGGTCTGGAACACGTAGGGGTTGTAGCTCACGGTGTCACGCACCGCCAGGTATAGCGCCTTTGCCTGTTCGACGGGGTCTTCGGGCACCCCCTCCAACTGGTCCGCAATCCAGGCTTTCAGCTCCGGCTGGTCGTAATTGAAGAAAGCGGTAGGCTGGAGATAGCGTTCCATATGGTCCATCCGGTTTTGAGGCATCGAGTTCTGATCGTCTCCAATTAGCAAGCTACTGACAATGGCCTTTTCCGACAATGACATTGCCTTTTTCTATCATTCCTTGCCTTCGAAACCTTGCATCACATTCACCGCATTCACCCCGATAGCCTCCACATCGTAGCCGCCTTCCATGGTAAACACCGTGGGCAGGCCCAGCTTCTCAAGACGCTTGCCCAGTGTCAGATAGTCACCGGATGTGAACTTGAAGAAGGAGATCGGATCCTCCTCGAAGGTGTCCACGCCGAGCGCCACCACCAGGGCGTCCGGGCGGAAGGTTTCGATGCGCTGGCAAGCGGTTTCCAGGCCCTGGCTCCAGATGTTGTAAGGGGTGTTGGGCGGGTAAACCATGTTCAGGTTGTAGCCTTCCCCTTCACCCTCACCAATCTCATCCTCAAAGCCCAGGAAATGGGGAAACACCAGATCCGGATCGCCGTGCAGGCTGATGGTCAACACGTCACTGCGGTTATAGAAGATGGCTTGGGTGCCGTTGCCATGGTGAAAGTCCACATCGAGGATAGCAATCCGGTCGTAGCCCTGATCCCGGAAGGCCTGGGCGGTGATTGCCGCGTTGTTGAAAAAGCAGTAACCGCCGAACAGATCCGCGTGGGCGTGATGGCCTGGTGGGCGGCACAGGGCGAAGGCGGCGCGCTCGCCTTCCGCCACCAGCTTCTGGGCAGTCAGCGCGACGTTGGCGGAGGCCCGGACGGCGTCCCAGGTGCCTTCGGTAATCGAGGTTTCCGCCGCGAAGCTGTAATAGCCCAGGCGACCGTCGATGTCCCTGGGCAGGCGGTGGCGCATACCGCGACCGGCCCACACGGCGGGAATGGCTTCACCGGGCTTGCCGGCGGCCACCCAGTCATCCCAGCAGGTTTCCAGGAAGGTGACGTAATCTGTCGTGTGTACTCTTTTTATCGGCTCCAGGCCAAACTCTTCCGGTGCCAGAACCTCGCCCAGTGCCTGATGCCGGACCCGGGCAAGAATGGTTTCTGCCCGCGAGGGTTTCTCGTGGGGTTCGATCAGTAGGCCTCCGTCCAGTTCGGTTTTGACGGTCCGGCGGGCATGGAGGGGAGAGAATACGGTTTTCATGGCATGAAGACTTCCGGGTGGATGAACTCAGATCACTTTGGCACAGGCAGTGCCGTGGCTCAATTCCAGGCATTGTGGCAGTCTGGGAGAGTTTCAGGGAAAGGGGATAGAGGATATGACGCTGCAAACACTTCTGGGAATTGAAATACCTATCATCCAGGCGCCGATGGCGGGGGTTCAGGGCAGCGAACTGGCGCTGGCGGTGTCCAACGCCGGCGGTTTGGGGTCGCTGCCCTGCGCCATGCTTGGGACCGATGAGTTGCGCGCTGAGCTGGAAACGCTGGCGGCTGGGACCAACAGACCCTTCAATGTGAATTTTTTCGCCCACAAGCCGCCCGAGCCTGACAATACCCGTGAACGGGCCTGGCGGGAAGCGCTGACACCATACTACCTGGAATACGGTATTGATCCAGAGAGCATTCCCACCGGCGGTGGTCGCACCCCGTTTAACGAAGACGCAGCCGAGCTGGTGGAAGCCTATAGGCCTGCCGTGGTCAGCTTTCATTTTGGGTTGCCGGATGACGCCTTGCTTAATCGGGTAAAGACCACCGGCGCCAAGGTTATTTCCACCGCTACCACGGTTGAAGAAGCGATCTGGCTGGACGAGTGTGGGGTGGATGCGATCATCGCCCAGGGACTGGAAGCGGGTGGTCACCGGGGCATCTTCCTGACCCGCGACCTGTCCACGCAGATGGGCACCTTTGCGCTGTTGCCCCAGGTTATCCAGGCGGTTCGCTGCCCGGTGATCGCCGCCGGCGGGATTGCCGATGCCAAAGGCATCCGCGCGGCCATGGATCTGGGGGCGGCCGGCGTCCAACTGGGTACGGCCTTTATGTTGTGCCCGGAAGCCACCACGCGGCCGATCCACAGGGAGATCCTGAAGAGCCCACAGGCCCGTCACACCGCTCTGACCAATCTGTTCTCCGGCGGCCCGGCCCGGGGCATTATGAACCGGGTGATGCGGGAGCTTGGCCCGATGTCCGCGGTCGCCCCGGCGTTTCCACTGGCCACGTCCGCGATTGCGCCGCTGCGGGCAAAGGCGGAGGCGTCCGGTTCCGGCGATTTTTCACCCCTGTGGTCCGGGCAAAATGCCTCCGGTTGCCGGGAAATGCCAGCCGCCGAGCTGATTCGCCAGTTGGCTGAGGGATTATGACCGAGTTCTTTGCAGACCTGTCCCTGGCCGCCGTGCTGGGGCAGATCTGCGGTCTGATTGCGTTGGGCTTCTGCATCGCCGGATTCGCCAACAAGAATGACGATCGGCTGATGGTGCTGCTGATTTCCGCCAATGTTGCCTTCGCCCTGATGTTCGCGTTCTTTCAGAGCTGGACGGCGGCGGCGCTGACGGTGCTGGTGATTCTGCGGATTGCCCTGGCGCGGAAGTTTCAGGGCAGTTGGCGGATCATGGCGGTGATTCTGGCGATTAACCTTCTGGTGGCCGCCGTTACCTGGCAGGTGCCGACGGATATCTTTCCTCTGACGGCCGCGGTTCTGGGGACGGTGGGTATGTTCATGCTGCGGGGTATACCGCTGCGGATTGTACTCGGGCTGGCGGCTTTGTCATGGATGCTCAATAACATCGTAATAGGTTCGGTGGGCGGCACCCTGGCCGAGGGCATGGTGCTGGTGACCAACGTCATCACGATCATCCGCCTTCATCGCCTTAAGAAAAAGTATCCAGACGTGATAGAGCCGCTGCTGGAGGGTGAGTCCGACCGCCGATCGTAATGTCGATTTAATGAACCGGTGCACGACAGTCTCCCTCAAGATATACGACACTATTCAGTAACCTTGTTATCGGCCATTGGATCAATGAGATGGATGCTCTGGATCTGGACACTGTTTACCGTCAGCACTCAAGGCAGGTGCTGGCGACACTGATCCGTTTGCTGGGGGAATTCGACCTGGCAGAGGAGGCGCTGCAGGAAGCGTTTGCGGCAGCGGCCCAGCAGTGGCCGGCCCAGGGAGCGCCGGACAATCCCCTGGCCTGGCTGATTCGCTGTGGTCAGAACCGTGGTATCGACCAGATACGGCGGCGACAGACCGTGCGCTTTCATGCCGACGAACTGGCCCGGGCCTCAGAGGCTTCCGACACCCCGGATCTGGCGGAATCTTCCCTGCAGGACGACCAGTTACGGTTGATCTTCACCTGCTGCCACCCGGCGCTGGCGGTTGATTCGCAACTGGCGCTGACGCTGCGGGAGGTCTGTGGACTCACCACGGAGCAGGTGGCGCGGGCGTTGCTGCAAAAGCCCACCACGGCGGCCCAGAAGATTGTGCGCGCCAAGCGCAAGATCCGTGAGGCGGGCATTCCCTACGAAGTCCCTGACGACAAGTGTCTGGCGGAGCGTCTCGGAGCGGTACTCCACGTCGTCTACCTGATGTTCAATGAAGGCTACGCTCGCACCGAAGGGGAAGGGCTGATTGACGCCAGCCTCACGGCCGAGGCGATTCGCCTTGCGGAACTGCTTGCAACGTTGCTGCCGGAGGGGGACGTGTTTGGTCTGGTCGCCCTGATGCGGCTGCAGGATGCCCGCAAGGCGGCCCGGGTGGATGAACAGGGTGAGCTGGTGACCCTGGAAGACCAGGACCGGACCCTATGGGACCAAGAGGAAATTCGCCTGGGCAAGGGCTGGCTTATGCGGGCGCTGGGGCAGGCGCCGGCGGGCCCATACACCCTGCAGGCCGCCATTGCCGCCGCCCACGCCGATGCACCGAGTTTTGAGGAGACGGACTGGCACGACATCGTGGGTCTTTACGACCTGCTCTATCAGCGCTCACCCACACCGGTTGTTGCCCTGAACCGGGCCGTGGCAGTGGCCATGCTGGAGGGGCCGCAAGCCGGCGTGGCCCTGTTGGAGGGGCTGTCTTCCCACAAGGCCATTCAGAATTATCACCTGTTCCATGCCGCCCTGGCCGACCTGCACCGACGTGCCGGGCATAGAGAGCAAGCTCGTACTGCCTATGAACGCGCTCTGTCACTGGCGAGCCAGGCCCAGGAAAGGCGTTTTCTCGAGAAGCGGTTAGCCCGGTTGGATCGCGGCGACGGGCAATAAAATTGCCGTTCGGTGTCGAAATCACCGATCGGCGGACGACAAGGACATGGGATACGACAAAGGAGACCGCCCATGAAATACGTGGCATTGGTTTACTACCGGGAACAGATCATCAATGACATGACCGAGCAGCAGTGGCATGACCTGAACCAGGAGTGCATCCGTTGTGTGGAGAATCTGGCAGAGAAGGGCAAGTTCCTGGCCGGTCAGGCGCTGCAGCCGGTGGACAGTGCCACCACCCTGAGGGTCAGGGATGGCGAGGTTTTGATGTCGGATGGTCCCTTCGCAGAAACCAAAGAGCAGCTGGCCGGGTTCTATCTGCTGGAGGCCCGGGACCTGAACGAGGCGCTGCAGCTGGCAAGCCATATTCCGCCGGCGCGTCTGGGCAGTATCGAGGTCCGCCCGGTGCGGGATCTGCCGCCCAAGGACTGAACCGCGCCAGCTGACGATCAAACCGGAGGATTACACATGACATACGTGGATGGTTTTGTGGCCGCCGTGCCAACCGCCAACAAGGAGAAATACATCCAGCACGCCAGGGACGCCGCCGTGGTGTTCAAGGAACACGGCGCCCTGAGCCTGGTGGAATGCTGGGGGGATGATGTGCCCGAGGGCAAGGTCACCTCCTTTCCCATGGCCGTGAAGTGTCAGCCCGATGAGACGGTGGTGTTTTCCTGGATCACCTGGCCGTCGAAGGACGTGCGCAACACCGCGATGCCGAAGGTAATGGAAGACCCACGCCTGCAGGCGGACGTCAACCCCATGCCTTTCGATGGCAAGCGGCTGATTTACGGTGGTTTCCAGATGGAGGTGGACGAGTAGGTCCGGGCCCCTGACTGGCCCGCTGAACGCACGGCAACCGGGAGATTGGCCAATTCCCCGGTTGCCGTAAGCCGCTAACGTTGGATCATGGTTGGCCCGAACCCATAGTTCAAAGGAGAGGGCCAGGAAGATTTTATCAGGAGCGAGACCGCTACCATGAGCCAACAACATTTTGACGTACTGATTATCGGCGCCGGGGTTTCCGGCATCGGCATGGCGTGCCACCTCAAGCGCGAGTGCCCGGGCAAGTCGTTCGCCATTCTGGAGCGCCGGCAATCCCTTGGCGGTACCTGGGACCTGTTCCGCTATCCGGGTATCCGCTCCGATTCCGATATGTTTACCTTCGGCTACAACTTCCGCCCGTGGACCGGCGGCAAAGTGTTGGCGGACGGCGCTTCCATCAAAAACTACGTGAAAGAAACGGCCGAGGAAAACGGTGTCGACAGGCATATTCAATACGGCCTGGCGGTGAAAACCGCAGACTGGTCCAGTGCCGACAAGTGCTGGACAGTGACTGCCCAGCGCGAAGAGAGCGGCGCGACCGAAACCTTTACCGCCAGTTTCCTGGTGGGCTGTACCGGTTATTACAATTACGACAAGGGCTACAAGCCAGATTTCCCCGGCGAGGAAGACTTCAAGGGGCAGGTGGTTCACCCCCAACACTGGCCCGAGAATCTGGACTATGCCGGCAAGAAAGTCGTGGTGATCGGCAGTGGCGCCACCGCCATTACCCTGGTGCCGACCATGGCGGAAGAAGCGGCGCACGTCACCATGCTGCAGCGTTCGCCTACCTACTTGATGCCGTTGCCTTCCACCGACAAGGTCACCCTGGGCCTGCAAAAGGTGTTACCGGCCAAGGTCGCCTACAAGATCACCCGCGCCCGCAATATCTCCATTGCGCGTCTGTTGTACGAGCGTTCACGCAAGAGCCCGAAGGCCATGCGCCGGCTGTTCCTGAGCATCATCAAGCAGCAGGTCAACGGCAAGGCGGATATGCGCCACTTTACTCCGGACTACAACCCGTGGGACCAGCGCCTGTGTGTGGTCAAGGACGGCGATCTGTTCAAGGCGCTGAAGTCGGGCAAGGCCTCCATCGCCACCGACCACATCGAGCGTTTCACTGAGACCGGCATCCGTCTGAAATCCGGCGAAGAGCTTGAAGCAGACATCATCATTCCGGCCACGGGCCTGGATATCCAGATGCTGGGTGGTATCGAGCCGGCGGTGGACGGCGAACCGGTGGTGATGAAGGACAAGATCATCTACAAGAACGTACTGGTGGAGGGGGTACCCAACGCTGGCATGATCTTCGGTTACACCAACATCTCCTGGACCCTGAAGGCGGATATTGCCAGTGAATATCTGTGCCGCCTGATTAACCACATGGACAAAAAGGGCAGTCGTGTGGTGGTTCCACGGGATACCGAAAACAGCCTTGGCGAGGACACGATTCTGGGGGCGCTCAGCTCCGGCTATATCAAACGTGCGGAAGACCGGTTGCCGAAGCAGGGGACCCACGGCCCGTGGAAAGCGTCCCAGAATTATCTGGAAGATGTGAAGATCCTGCGTTTCGAGCCCATTGAGGATGGCTACCTGGAGTTCGATGGCAAGCGTTCCCGTGAGGCGTCTGAAAGTTCCACCGGGTTCCTGAAGCCGCTGCGTTCGGCGCTGTTCGGCTCATAAAGACTGACCGGGCCTGCGGGCCCGGTTACTCAATGCATCTATTAGTCTGCGCAGGAATATGTCAGGCTCTCTGGCCTTATTATTTGCTGTAAAGGCTATTGATGTATGTCGAAAACGGCCAAAAAGAAAAACAGCCCCCTGTGGCATCCGGTTTACTGGCCGTCCTGGCTGATTGTCTTCACGTTGTATCTGCTGTCGCTGCTGCCAATGTCGGCGAAACAGCGGGTTGGTCGGCGTCTGGGGTGTTTTCTGGAGCGCAAGCTCAAATCCCGCTCCCGGGTGGCACACATCAACCTCGCCGCCTGCCTGCCCGAACTGGCCGAAAATGACCGGGAGCAACTGGTGCAGGATAATTTCATCGCCTGCACCCGTGGCTTCCTGGAAAGCACCCACGCGTGGTGGCGTGACATGTCCGGTTACTGCGAGAGCACAGAAATACACGGACTGGAGCACCTGGAAGAAGCAACGGCCCGGAATCAGGGGGTGTTGCTGATCGGCGCCCACTACAGCATCTTCGACTTCGCGTTGCCGCTGATTGCCTGCAAGCTGGACAAACCCGGTTACATGTACCGCCCCAACGACAACCCCGTCATCGACCGGATGATCGAAAAGGGCCGGCGCCGTCACTTCAACATCCGCCCGTTCTCAAAGCGCCAGCTGCCGCGAATGATGAAATTCCTCAAGGAAGGCGGCCAGGTGTGGTTTGCCTGTGATCAGGATTTCGGCCGCAAGACCGAGCTTTTTGTGCCATTCTTTGGCGTGGATGCCGGTTGTATCAGTTCTCCCAGCTACATCGCGCGCGAGTCCGGCGCTTCGGTGATCTGTGTCAGTCATCTGCGACTCGCCGATGGTCGTTATCGTGTGGAGTTTTCGCCTATTCTGGAAGAGTTCGGCGAAGACAAGACCCGGGATGCCGAAACCTGGAACCATTTTATTGAATCCACTATCCGGGAGTTTCCGGATCAGTACCTCTGGCTGCACAAACGGTTCAAGAGTCGGCCGGAGGGCGCCGCGGGGATCTATTAGAGGCTATGTCGTCACAGCCGTTTACCACCTCAGAACTGGCGCTGCTGGTTTATCAGGCGGCACAGGACCGGGAGCGCTGGCCGGAGCTGGTCAGCGCCCTGAAGGAAACCGCCAATCCGTTTGATGAGGACCCGGTTTATCGGGACCGCGACGCCCGCAGCCGGATCATGGATGAACTGTTGCCCCACATCAGCCAGGCGCTTGAAATGGAGCAGGTGATGCGCCAGGGGGAAGCCGCTCAGGACCTGCTGGGTCAGACCCTGGAAATGCTGCCGGTGGGTATTGCCCTGGTGGATGACGGCCTTAATATCCTGACCATGAACCGTCAGGCAGACATCAGCCTGCGGGAAAGCGGTATCCTTGCCAACCATGGCGGGCGTGTCCGCATCAACAACCGCGAACACCACCGTACCCTTCATCAGTCCATTCAGCGGTCGCTACAGGCGGGTTCCAGTCACACCATGATGCTAAACGATCATGGCACGGCGCGCTCGGTATCGCTGATGGTGTGCCCAGCGGATGTGGTGCGGGAGTCCAATCAACAGGATGCCTCTGTTGTTACGTTGTTCATCTCCAATCCTGAAATCAACAACCTGGTGAATGAAAGCACCGTGGCTGAGTTGTATGGATTGAGCGAGGCGGAGGCGTCCCTCACGCGGCACCTGATTGAGGGGCTGTCGTTGAGTGACATGGCGGAGCGTCGTGGCGTGTCCGAACACACGGTGCGCAGCCAGTTCAAGTCCATTTTCCGCAAGACCGACACCAGCCGTCAGGCGGAGCTGGTGTCGCTGATCCTGTCCGGACTTGCCCCGATTGGCAACCGCCTGCCGGAAATGACCGGCCGCAGTAGCGCCCGGCAGATCGAGGATGAAGCCGAGACCCGTTATTTCAAGACGGTGGACGGACGCATGCTGTCCTATTGCCAGTACGGCGAGCCGGCCGGTCGCCCGATTATTTTCTTCCACAGTGTCCGTGGCTCACGTCTGGAGGTGCCGGGAAGCCTGGAAGTGCTCCATCGCCTCAACTTGCGGTTGATTGTGCCGGACCGGCCGGGCTATGGCCGATCCGATGCGCTGGAGGATCGCACCACTCAGGATCTGGCCGACGACGTGGCGGCGCTGGCGGACAAGGCGCCAGGGCTGGCGGAAAGGATCCTCAATCAGATGGCCCGCAGTATCCTCCGCAACCCCCGCAAGCATCTGGGATCGGATGCCGATCGGCAGTTGCTGGAAGACCCGGAAACCCGTGATCAGTACGTACGTGCCATGGCGGAGTCCTGCAGCCGCGGCTCCGGCGGGTTCGTGGAGGACCTCAAGGCCGTGGCGCGCACCCCGGAACCGTCACCGGATCAACTGAACCTTCCCGTCTATCTGTGGCACGGCCACCAGGATGGCCAGGTCGACGTGCAGCACGCCATCCGCCTGGACGAATGGCTGACCAACAGTGAACTGACCCTGCTGCCCGACGGTGGTCACTTCTTCATCTATGAACGCTGGGAAAGGATCCTCAAGGGCTTTGTCAGTCAACGCTCCGGACCCTGTACCTGAGGCCCCGCACCTGAACCGGGTAGCTATGCTCCTGCCGGCTTCGCAAAAGCGGCGACCGAATAGCAATACCTGCACTGCCCAGGGAAATAAAAAACCTGCTAATTAAAACCACCTATGGCTATTTCCCGGGGCCTCTGTTACCGTGCCTGCATCCTGCCTCTAAGGATTTCCGCAGTTTCCGGCCCCGTGCCGCTTTGCGACCCATCCGATACGACCTGTCAGAGGACGTCACCCCGTTAACGGCGCGTGACCGTAGTCGTCTTTTATTCCATGAATGTTCATGGCATCTGCCCACATTCGCCGACGACGGTGTTCGTGGAGGCAGAATCAATCAAGAGTACACCTTATATGAGTTTTTCTTCACTCGGTTTGTCCGAGCAGCTGGTCCGTGCCACGTCCGATCAGGGTTATGAAACCCCGTCCCCCATCCAGGCCCAGGCTATTCCTGCGGTGCTGTCCGGCAAGGACGTGATGGCTGCGGCCCAGACCGGCACCGGAAAAACCGCCGGTTTCACCCTGCCGCTGTTGCAGCGCCTGGCTGAAAACCCGCGTACCGGTAAAGGCCCCCGCGCCCTGATCCTGGCGCCGACCCGGGAACTGGCCGCACAGGTCCATGACAGCGTGAACCTGTACAGCAAATACATTCCTACCAAGGCCGCCGTGGTCTTCGGTGGTGTAAAAATCAATCCGCAGATGATGAAGCTGCGCAAGGGGCTGGACGTACTGGTGGCCACACCGGGTCGCCTGATGGACCTGTACCAGCAGAACGCCGTTCGCTTCAACGAAGTGGAAATCCTGGTGCTGGACGAAGCCGACCGCATGCTGGACATGGGCTTTATCCGCGACATCCGCAAGATTCTTGCGTTGCTGCCGGCCAAGCGCCAGAACCTGTTGTTCTCCGCGACCTTTTCCAACGAGATCCGCACCCTGGCTCAGGGCTTGCTGGATAACCCGGTTCAGGTGGAAGTCGCAGCACGCAACACTACAGCGGAAAAGGTGAAGCAATCCATCTATCCGGTGGACCAGAGCCAGAAGACCGCTTTGCTGAGTAAGCTGGTTCGGGACAACGGCTGGGAACAGGTGCTGGTCTTTACCCGTACCAAGCACGGTGCCAACCGCCTGACCCAGAAACTGGAACGGGACGGCATTACTGCTGCCGCCATCCACGGCAACAAGTCACAGGGTGCCCGTACCCGTGCCTTGGCCGATTTCAAACAGGGTGATGTACGCGTGCTGGTGGCTACGGACATTGCCGCCCGTGGTCTCGACATCAAACAGTTGCCACAGGTGGTGAACTTTGAGCTGCCTAACGTGCCGGAAGATTACGTGCACCGCATCGGCCGGACCGGTCGCGCAGGTGAGAGCGGCCATGCGCTGTCTCTGGTGAGTGCGGACGAGGGCAAAATGCTGGCGGGTATCGAAAGGCTGATCAAGAAACAGCTGCCGCGCAAGAGCGTGGAAGGCTTTGAGCCGACAAACAACCTGCCACTGAAACCGAAAGCCAAGGCCGATCCGAGCCGTGCCCGTAACCGCAATGGTAACGGCGGTGGCAACGGAAAACCCGGAGGAAACCCTCGCAGCTTCGGTGGTAAGCCGGGCGGTCGCAGTGGTGGCCGCAGCCAGAATAGCGGCGGTGGTCAGGGCCGGCGTTCACCGGCTCGTGAGAGCGCGTAACCCTGTCAGGTATTGCCCCTGTTAAAAAAGGCGGGGCCGAAGCCCCGCACAGGAGAACGTACCTTCCGGAAACCCACAGACCGTGAGGTTTCCGGTGGGCACGGGGATCAAAACCTGTAAGTGACGCCAACCATGTAAACCATCGGGTCAATATCGACCTCTGTGGTGATTTTTGCTGCTTCCGTGCCATCCGCCAGAGCGGTAATGGTAGCGTCGGTGCTGATGTCTGCCCACCAGAGTGCAGCATTCAGGCCGAAGTGCTCGTCCAGCATCCAGTCAACACCCAGTTCCAGTGCTACACCAACACTTGCGTCGAGATCCAGTTCGGTACCGTTGATGGTGCCCGGTGCTGTTCCCAGAACGCTCTGTGCAACACCATCGATAGTGGTTGTCAGAGTGGTCGTGGTCTTTTCTTCAAAAAAATGGGTGTAATTCACGCCAATACCCGCATAGGGCTGAACCCGGGAGCCACTGTCCAACGGGAAATATTGCAATGTCAGCGTGGGAGGCAGGTGCTTGGTTTCGGCAAGTTTGCCGACACCATTGAGGGCGCCTGCGCCATCGATATCATGTTTGAAGGGGGTTGATCCCAATACGCCGATACCGATATGTGATGTCACCATGTAAGTTGCGGTAATGCCGAGCTGGGTATTGGAATCCACGCCGACCCTGGCGTCCGGCAGGGTGCCTACACCTTCAAGATTCAGGTCAGAGCTGGAATCGTTCGGATTTACATGAGCGGCCCCGGCGCGCAGCATGAAATCGCCTGCTTCGTAGGCCTGGGTGGCTGGAGCGGCAGTTAATAGCCCGACAGCCAAAACACTGAGTTGGAAAGCACGGGACATGAAAATCTCCTTGGACCTGAAGTGTGATTGACGTCAGGGTAATGGCCTCGGAGATTGAAAACTTGATATAGCGCAAGAATGCCTGAGGGCGGGGGCAGTGTTAGCCATCGGCTTGATCTGGCTCAAAAAAATGGTGGTTAGCGAAAGACTGCCGCTTGTCAGCCGACCTGCTTTTGGTCCTTGCGTGCGTCGGTATCGCCATCATCCGGAACGAACACATCCCGAACGGTGAGAGAGTCTCCGTCAGCGTTCTGAACGGTGATTTGACGGATGGGGCGCCCGGTGGCGCGATCCCGCAAGTCCAGTGCCGGCTGGTCCGGCGCAGGATTCCACTTGTCACCCCATTGGCGCAGGGCAATCACCACCGGGAACAGGTCACGGCCTTTTTCGGTCAGGCGGTACTCGAAGCGGGAGCCGTGTTCACCGACATCCACCTTCTTGAGAACCTCGTTGTCTACCAGCCGAGCCAGACGGTCGCAGAGGATGTTGCGGGCGATGCCCAGTTCCTGCTGGAAGTCCACAAAGCGCCGTGTACCGTACATTGCATGCAGTACCACAAGCAGTGACCACCAGTCCCCCACTTCATTCAGGGCACGGGCGACGGAGCAGTTCGAATCATCAAAACGTTTTCTGGCCATGTCGGGAAGTGTACCTAATAGGGTTGCATTTTAAAACCAGATTAAATAAGGTTGCGTAAAGAAACCAGATTAATGAGGTTGCGATCTACTATGAGCATGAATCTTGGCCCCCTGTTTGAGCCCTTTGAAATCCATAACCTGACCCTGCGCAACCGCGTTGCCATGGCCCCGATGACCCGTAATTTCTCACCCGGTAATGCACCGACCCGGGACGTGGTGGACTACTACCGTCGCCGCGCGGAAGGTGGCGTTGGACTGTTGATCACCGAAGGCACCACAGTGAATCACCCTGGCGCCAATGGTTACCCGAATGTGCCGTTTTTCCATGGTGATGCAGCCCTTGCCGGTTGGAAAGACGTTGTCGATGCGGTTCATGAAGCCGGTGGCGCCATCTTCCCCCAGTTGTGGCACGTGGGCGCAGTGCGTAAGGAAGGCACAGAGCCGGATCCGAAAGTGCCGGGCTACAGCCCCTCCGGCCTGTTTGCTCCGGGCAAGCCCAATGGCAAGGCCATGAGTAAGGAAGACATTGAAGATGTGATCACGGCTTTCGCGGATGCTGCGCAGGATGCCAAGGCCCTGGGATTCGATGGTGTCGAAATTCACGGCGCCCATGGTTATCTGCTCGACCAGTTTCTGTGGGACGGCACCAACCAGCGCGACGATGAGTACGGCGGCAGCATGGAAAACCGCTTGCGTTTCGTGGTCGAGATAGTCGAAGCCGTTCGTTACCGTGTGGGGCCGGATTTCCCGATCATGCTGCGTTTTTCCCAATGGAAGCAGCAGGATTACGAGGCGAAACTGGTGAACAGTCCGGAAGAACTGGAACAGTTCCTCAAGCCCTTGGTGGACGCCGGTGTGGACATTTTCCATGCCTCCACTCGTCGGTTCTGGGAGCCGGAGTTTGAAGGTTCCGATCTCAACCTCGCCGGCTGGACCCAGAAACTGAGCGGTAAGCCCACCATGTCCGTTGGTAGCGTGGGTCTGACCGAAGACTTCATCAGCGGTACCTTCGCCAGCAAGAAAGAAGCAGTGGAGCAGGCCGGTATCGACGAACTGGTGGAACGCATGAACAACCACGAATTCGAGTTGATTGCCGTTGGCCGCGCGCTGCTGCAGGATCCTGAGTGGCTGGTGAAGGTGAAGGAAGGCCGGTTGAACGAAGTGGAAGCATTTGCGAAGAAGTCGCTGGCGAAGCTTTACTGAGGCGGGACACCAGGATGCGTTGACGATGAGCCCCGGCTAAACACCGGGGCTTTTTTGCGTCTGTCTTTGCTGTAATTTATGCTTGTTTTAAAACCCGTATGATTGATGTATCGATCATCAACAGAAGGGATACACCATGGGGCGAATCACCTCTTTTCCTGCCATTTTTCTGGTTGCCTTGTCGTTAATCGTTGCTGGCTGCGCCACTGTCGGCCAGGACTTCCCCACCCATAACGTTGACCAGATAGAGATTGGGGAAACTACCCGCGCGGACATCCAGGAGATGTTTGGCGAGCCCTGGCGTACTGGTATTGAGGATGGCAAACGCACCTGGACATACGGCAAGTACCGTTGGTCCGCTTTTGGTGACGCGGAAACAACGGACCTGGTAGTGCGTTTCAATCAGGACGGAACGGTATCTTCCTACGTTTATAACACCACTGAGTAGGTGCCAGGGCCTCCGGAGGCTGGGCTTATGGATGACCAGAGTGACCCGGCTAATATAGTACAGTTGCTGGACCGGTTAGAGGCCGTGGCGGCCGACCGGTCCCACGTTTCCATTGGCGAAATGATGGACGCTATCGGGCGCAGAACGTTCGGGCCCGTGGTGCTTCTGGTGGGCCTTATTCTGGTGACCCCCCTCAGCGGTGTGCCGGGAATACCGACGCTGATGGGGGTGCTTACCCTGTTGACCCTGGGACAGGTTTTGCTGGGGCGAAAGCATTTCTGGTTACCGGGCTGGTTGGTGCGGCGGAGGGTGCCGCGTAGGAAATTCGTGCAGGGGCTGAAGTTGTTGCGCCCACCTGCCAGTAAGATTGACCGCCTGATCCGTCCACGACTTACCCTTTTGGTCAGGGGGCCCGGACTTTATGTAATGGCGCTGGGTTGTATGGTGATTGCGGTAGTGATGCCGGCAACGGAATTGGTGCCGTTTAGCTCCACCATTGCCGGCGTGGCCCTTGTGTTATTCGGCCTGACGATGATCTCAAAGGACGGCGTGCTGGCTCTGCTGGCCTGGGGGATCTCATTGACTGGCCCAATCATGCTTGCCCGAAATCTTGGTGGGTAAGCGGCAGGCTGGACCGGCAAAAAACGAGGAAAACCCGCCATGACAAAAAACGGGGTGATTCTCACCGGTGGCGGTGCGCGGGCGGCATACCAGGTAGGCGTGCTCCGCGCCATTGCCGATATGTATCCGGACTGGAGCCACCCGTTCAATGTGATTATCGGTACCTCTGCCGGAGCAATGAATGCCATGGCATTGGCCGGCAATCGCGGACTCTTTCGCCACAACATTGATCATCTTGAGAAGGTCTGGTCGGAGTTGACCATGGATCGGGTGTTCCGGGCCGATACCTTCAATCTGATGCGAGGTTTCAGCAACGTTGCCAGAAAGATGATCAGCCGGCCAATCGAGAGTGGGCCAGTGTCTTTTCTGGATAGCTCACCGCTGCGTGAGTTACTGGAGCAGGAGATCAACCTGGAGAACATCCGCCAGACGATCCAGGAAGGACAGATTGATGCAGTGGGCCTGAACGCTTGCGGTTATGCCACCGGCCAGAATGTCTGTTTCTTTGAAAGCGCCGATGGCATGGAGGGTTGGTCGGTTGGTCAGCGCGGTGGCACCCGCACGAAGCTGACAGTGGACCACATCATGGCATCCGCTGCGATTCCCACCCTGTTTGCGCCGGTTAAGATCAACCGCGAGTACTTTGGTGACGGCATTACCCGACAGATGGCGCATCTCAGCCCGGCTTTGCGGCTGGGGGCACGCAAGGTTTTGGTGATCGGTGTCAGCGCCAATGCCATGTGCCCACCCAAACGACCGGAAAAACCCGCCATGCCGACACTGACTCAGGTGCTTGCCCATGTGTTCAACGGTATGTTTCTGGATACGCTGGATTACGATATTGACCGCTCGCGTCTGGTCAATCAGTTGCTGGAGCTGATTCCGGAGAAACGGCTGAAGGAATCCGGGCTTGACCTATATCCGGTGGATATCCTGGAAATATCCCCGTCAGAACCCATTAACGATCTGGCGATGAAGTACATCGCTGCGATGCCGTTGGTGTTGCGACGGCTAACCGGTGCGTCGGAGTCAGCGCCGTTCTCAAGCGCCAACCTGGCCAGTTTCCTGCTTTTTGATCACCGTTTCTGCCGCGACCTGATCGAATTGGGCTACCGGGATGGCCAGAGCCATGCCCGGCAGATCGAACGGTTCTTTGCCAGGGAGGCAGAGGGCTGAACGATCAGGTCCGCAACCCGCCTACCAGTTTGTCGATGCTGTCCTTGGCGTCACCGAACAGCATGAGTGTGTTGTCCTTGAAGAACAGCGGGTTTTCCACCCCGGAATAGCCGGTAGCCATGCCCCGCTTGAGGACCACCACCTGTCGCGCCTTCCACACCTCCAGCACCGGCATGCCGGCAATGGGGCTGCCGGGATCCTCGGCGGCGGCCGGGTTGACGGTGTCATTGGCACCGATCACCAGCACTATGTCGGTGTCCGGGAAGTCGGCGTTGATCTCGTCCATTTCCAGTACAATGTCATAGGGCACATGGGCTTCCGCCAGCAGCACATTCATGTGTCCGGGCAGACGGCCGGCCACCGGGTGGATGCCGAAGCGCACGTTCACGCCCCGTTCCCGCAATATCCGGGTCATATCGCTGACCCCATTCTGGGCCTGGGCCACCGCCATGCCGTAGCCGGGCACGATAATGACGGATTCGGCATTGCGCAGCTCCTCACAGACTTCATCGGCACTGGTTTCGTGAACTGTCTGGTCGGGATCCGCCGCGCTGGCACTGCTGGTGGTTTGGCCAAATCCACCCAGGATGACACTGACGAACGAGCGGTTCATGGCCTTGCACATGATGTAACTGAGAATGGCACCGCTACTGCCCACCAGCGCGCCGGTGACGATCAGCAAGTCGTTGCCCAGCATGAACCCGATGGAGGCGGCGGCCCAGCCGGAGTAGCTGTTGAGCATGGACACCACCACCGGCATATCGGCACCGCCGATGGCCATGATCAGGTGGATACCGAGCACCGAGGCGATGGCGGTCATCAGCACCAGGGAAACCAGCCCCAGCGCCATGCTGTCGGTGCCGAGAAACCAGGCCCCCAGCAACACGCAGGCGATGATCGCCATCAGGTTCATCAGGTGTCGGCCTGGCAGGGTGAGAGCCTTGCTGTCGATACGCCCGTCCAGTTTTCCGCAGGCCACCAGTGACCCGGTGAAGGTCACCGCACCGATAAAGATGCCCACAAACACTTCCACCAGTTTGATGGTGTGTTCGGCGCCGGTGGTTGCGATCAGCGGTTCAATGTAGCCGGAAAAACCCACCAGCACCGCCGCCAGACCCACAAAACTGTGCAGCAGGGCCACCAGCTGCGGCATCTGGGTCATCTCCACCTTATTGGCGATGGGGATGCCAATGCCGGCACCAATCAGCACGGCAATCACAATGGCAATGACACCGCCATCACCCACGCTGGCGAGGGTGGCCCCCACCGCGATGATGATACCGGCGACACCGTAGAGGTTGCCGCGCCTTGCCGATTCCTGGTGGCTGAGACCACCCAGGCTGAGAATAAAACAGACACTTGCGACCACGTAGGCCACGCTCACCAGTCCTGTGCTCATATCGGGCGTCTCCTACTTGCGGAACATTTTGAGCATGCGATGGGTGACCCGGAAGCCGCCCCCCACGTTGATGCTGGCAATCAGCACCGCGACAAAGGCCATGATGGCGACGGCAATATTCGCCGCCTGGGCCAGGTGCAGAATGGCTCCGATCACAATGATGCCACTGATGGCGTTCGTCACACTCATCAGGGGGGTGTGGAGGGAAGGTGTGACATTCCAGATCACCTGCCAGCCGATAAAACAGGCCAGGACAAACACCGTAAAGTGTTGCAGGAAGCTTTCCGGCGCGTGGGCGCCAACGCCATACAGCGCCAGGACCGTAACGATCAGCAGGACACCCCTGCCAATCAGGCTACGACGGTCGGCGTGTCTTTTGGCCGCGGCCATATCGGCAGCCGACGGTTCCTCTGTACCCGGCGGTGGTGCCGGGCTGACCGGTGCCTCCGGTTGGGGTGGTGGCCAGGTAATGTCATTCTCCCGCACCACGGTCAGACCACGGATGACATCGTCTTCCATATTGACCTGGGGCTGGCCGTCCTTCTCTGGAGTCAGTTCGGTGAGCAGATGCACCAGATTGGTCGCGTAGAGATCGCTGGCCACCTTGGCCATGCGGCTGGGCAGGTCGGTGTAGCCGATCAGTGTCACGCCATGCTGCCTGGACACCGTACCTGGCTCGGTCAGCTCGCAATTGCCGCCGCGTTCCGACGCCAGATCGACAATCACGCTGCCCGGTTTCATGGACTTCACCATGTCGGCGGTGATCAGCTTGGGGGCGGGTTTGCCGGGAATCAGCGCGGTGGTGATGATGATGTCCACCTCCTTCGCCTGCTCCGCAAACAACGCCATCTCCGCCTTGATGAACTCATCACTCATCTGCTTGGCGTAACCGCCAGTCCCGCTGCCGTCCTCGTCACCGAAATCCAGCTGCAGGAACTCGGCGCCCATGCTTTCCACCTGTTCCTTCACTTCCAGCCGGGTATCGAAAGCCCGCACGATGGCGCCCATACTGTTGGCCGCCCCAATCGCCGCGAGGCCAGCCACACCGGCACCAATCACCATAATCTTCGCCGGCGGCACCTTGCCGGCGGCCGTCACCTGCCCGGTAAAGAAGCGCCCGAAGTGATTGGCCGCCTCAATCACCGCCCGATAACCGGCGATATTGGCCATGGCGCTGAGCGCATCCATCTTCTGGGCGCGACTGATGCGGGGCAGGCTGTCGATGGCGAATGAGGTGATCTTCCTGGCTGCCAGCCTATCCAGCAGCTCGGGGTTTTGCGCCGGCCAGATATAACTGACCAGAAACGCCCCTTCTTTCATCAGATCCACTTCGTGCCTGTTCAGGACAGGGTGTTCCATGGGGGCGCGAACCTTCAGAATGAAGTCCGCTTCCTGCCACAACGACGCGGTGTCGGCCGCTATGGCCGCCCCCACTTTTTCGTACGCTGCGTCCGAGTAATGCGCGGCCTCGCCAGCACCGGCCTCTACGACCACTTCATAGCCAAGCCCGATCAGCTTGTGCACGGAAGGCGGCGTGGCCGCTACCCGTCGTTCATTCTCGAAAATTTCCCTGGGGATACCGATTTGCATGATTGGGGTGTCCTCCGGATTGCCCGATGAACCAGTTGTCTGGATATCCACATACTAGTTCAAGCTGGCGAAATTGCCCGGAATAACCCAAAAAAACGGCAAGTTACCCGAGCCGTCAGGAGGTTTTTTTCACAAGGATCTCGATGTCACCCTGGGACAGATTGTCCAGCATGGCGCCACGGAACTGCCGGTTAATAAAGCGCTCGGTTTCACGCTGTATCGCCTCCCGCTGCTCCGGCTTTTCAATGTAATCCATCGCCCGGAACAGAATGTAGCGAATGGTCATGCGGGAAATTTCATGGACGGTCTCCGGCGGCACGGCACGGACCAGTTTGCGGTCGATAATGTCCTCGGCCATCTCCCGGGCACTGGCATTCAACTGAGCTTCCAGTGCTCGACGCAGTAACGGTGAGGGGCCATGGAGTTCCCGCACGGCAACAGTGGTTGCGGCCGGATTGGACAGAAAATAGTGGTACACAAAGGTAACGGTATCGTGGGAGGCCTGTTCGGAGCTTTCCGCCATTCGCCGTAGCTCGCGCACACCGGACTTCATGTCCTCGGCTATGTAACCCAGCACTTGCAGACCGAACTCGTCCAGGTTCTTGAAGTGACGGTAAAAGGTATTGGGGTTCAACCCGGCTTCACGAGCCAACTCCCGCAGTCCCAACGATGTCAGGCTTCGACTCTCGGTAATCAGACGTAGTGCCGCCTGTACCAGTTTCAGCTTTCCGCCGGATAAAACATTCATTGAACTTCCACCCAAGGTTGACGGGCGTGTTGGGCTGTTGGGGCCTCCGAAAATGCTCGTAGCCATGGATGGCGGAGAGCAAGCGTACACGGACGTACTTGCAGCGGTTTTCGGAGGCCCCAACAGCCCAACACGACCTGCCCGCCAAGCCCGGAAATCAGGACAACCTATTGTCTCCTTGGGCCAAGCGATGCATTTCTGAATCCAAAAAGTATACAGCTGTCTACTTCCTTGTGTATACATGTGTATACCGTCAAACATCATGGCGAAACAGACAACAACAGGCAAGGCCAGATGGCCAGCGAACAACGAGGTAGAGTTATGAGTCAGTCAGCACAAATTGCCATCATCGGCACCGGATTCTCTGGCCTGGGCATGGGCATCAAGCTCAAAGAAGCCGGTTATGACAACTTCGTGATTCTCGAGCAAAGCGACGATGTCGGTGGCACCTGGCACGAAAACCACTACCCGGGTTGCGCCTGTGACGTGCAGTCTGCCCTGTACTCCTTCTCGTTCGAACAGAACCCGAACTGGAGCCGCATGTTCGCCCAGCAGAAAGAAATTCAGGCCTACCTGCGGAACTGCGCCGAAAAATACGGCCTGATGAAACACGTGCGTCTGAACACCCACGTGGCGGGCGCCAAATTTGACGAAAAAACCCAGAGCTGGACCGTCGAAACCTGCGACAGTCCCAAACTGTGGGCCTACATGCAGGAAAAAGGTCTCAACCCCGGCGATAAACTGGACCGGTCCGATAAGGATCTGCCGGAATTCAGCACCCTGAAAGCCGACGTCGTCGTGTCCGGCATGGGCGGCCTGAGCACCCCGGCCTACCCGAACATCAAGGGAATCGAAACCTTCACCGGCAAGAGCTTCCACTCCCAGGACTGGGATCACAGCTACGACTTCAAAGGCAAGCGGGTTGCCGTGATTGGTACCGGCGCCTCGGCCATCCAGTTTGTCCCGGAAGTGGCCAAGGAAGCCGGTCATCTGGACCTGTACCAGCGCACGCCGCCGTGGATCGTGCCCAAGCCTGACCGCGAAATCCGTCCGCTGGAAAAACTGATGTTCCGCAAGTTCCCGCAGACCCTGAACGCCTTCCGCCAGAGTATCTACTGGACCCTGGAAGCGCGTGTGCTGGGCTTTGTCGGCAACCCGCGCATCCTCAAGATCGGTGAGCTGCAGGCCCGTCGCCACATCCGCAACCAGATCAAGGACAAGGAACTGCGTAAGAAGGTTACCCCGGATTTCCACTTCGGCTGCAAGCGGGTACTGATCTCCAACAACTACTACCCGGCGCTGGCCCAGGACAACGTGGACGTGCTCACCGACGGCATCCGTGAAGTGCGCGGTAATGTCATCGTCGATAACAACGGCAACGAGCGGGAAGTGGACTGCATCATCTACGGCACCGGCTTCAAGGCCCAGGACCCGATTCCAGCCGGCATGGTCTACGGCCGTAACGGTCAGGACTTGCTGGATGCCTGGAAAGACGGCGCGGAAGCCTACAAAGGCAGCACCATCAACGGCTTCCCCAACTTCTTCATGCTGATGGGCCCTAACACCGGCCTCGGCCACAGCTCCATGGTCTACATGATCGAGAGCCAGATCCAGTACGTGCTGGACGCCCTGAAGAAGATGGATAAGCACGGCTGGAAGAGCGTGGAAGTGAAGGAAGACGCCCTGAGCCAATACAACGCCTCCATCCATGCCAAGCTCGGCGACTCTGTCTGGCAGACTGGCTGTAAGAGCTGGTACGTGAATGAAAACGGCAAGAACACCACGCTGTGGCCGGGCTTCACCTGGCAGTTCCGCCAGCAGACCAAGCGGTTTGATGCGGGGCAGTATGTCTGTGAGCCGGAAGCCGTTGAAGTGGGAGAAGCCGCTCCAGCGTTGTAAGTTACCTTACCAACACTCTACCCAATATGGGCATGAATCTGCCCATATTGGGTATTTCGTAGAGCCGGGCGTCTATTTCGGAAAATCCGCTTCGAATACACGGTTTCTTGGGGCTACATCCCCGGAGCTAGCTGCGGAAAATACCAAGGCTCCGCATGTTCAGGAATTTCCCATTTCAGCGGCGACCTGTTGCTGGTCTCGCTCAGCAGGCCTTCCTGTTTCATCTGGTTTAACAATCTGCGAGCGCTGCGTTCGTGCATCCCTGTCAGTGCAATGGCCTGTTTGCGGTCCAGGGATCCTTGGATAAAGGCATTGAACAGCACCAGGCTGGCTGTTGGTTTCAGTTCGGCATCGACTCCTGGAACTCGCTTGTCGTTGCGAGCCACGACATAACGGTCGATCCTCTCCCGGAGCTTATTCAGCGCGAGAAGCTCTGAAATATAATTCGCCTGGTCTAAGGCGGTGTTCAACACATACTCGCAGAACTCCATTAATCCCGCCTGGCTGAGATAGCCCCTGCCGTCGCTGTTCCCCTGCCTGGGATAATCCGCTCGTGCCAGGGCCGCCTTATAGGTTTCCGCCGACCGTGCCAGCCCCCGGCTCAGGCACCAGACACCGTAACTCTCAAGCCCAGTGGCCTTCAGTGCAGCATCCGTCCACAACCGGATAACACGACCATTGCCGTCAAGGAAAGGATGAATCCAGAGAAAGCGGTGGTGGGCTGCGGCTATGGCGATCAGTTTGTGGTCGCCGCGGTATTTTTTGGGGTGATATTCTTCGCAGAATCGTGGCATTAGTTCCGGAAGCGCCTGATGTGCGGGCGGCACATGTCGGCCGATCTCCACGTCCCGCTGTCGCCATTGTCCGGGTGTAACCTGTTCCAGGAGCGTGCCTTTGTGGTCACGAACTTCCCTGAGTGAGTCTGGCACCTGGGCGTAGAAGCGCTGGTGAAGCTCCAGCATGAATTCTGGCGAATAGATCTCATCCAGTTCCGGGGCTTTGGCATACAGCCACCTCTGAACCTCGATATGGGCAAGTGATTCCCTTTGCAGATCGCGCTTTACCGGATCATCGCTGTAATGTCCTTTTTGGGCCTGGCGAATCTCATGTGGCTGCGTCCGGTTACCCTCGATCAGGTTGGAGTAGTAAGAATTAATGACCGCCATATGCAACCGGAGGGTTTCGGCACTCTCCGGGGAAAGCCGTCCGGCCAGTTTTGCTGAGATACGGTTTAGCTCCATTGCCTTGTCTGGCAGGGCTGATTTCCTGAGTGCCTGCTCTCCCGGTATGAAGGGGGCAAGGTCCATTATTGAGGTTGCGGCCATGGAAATTCCATAGTTATGTCCGGTTTATTGTCCGGTTTATATAATATTAATATGTTGATATTAAATGACATATAAATTAATAAAACAGGGTTTTCTGAAAATATTGTCCGGTTTCATGTCCGGATATCTGTTCAGGTTAGCTCACCAGTGACTTGATGGCCAGCCGAGCCTGCACCATGGTTTGCATAAGGGAACAAAAGGAGCGCACACCATGGCCAAACCAACCCTGCCTGACTTTTCCCAGATCCTGGAAGCCGAACAGCGTATTCGACCACACCTGGGCGAAACGCCGCTGTTGCATGCGCCTGACTTGGATGCCGCCATGGGCCAGCCCCTTGGCCTGAAGTGCGAGAGCCTTCAGCGCACCGGAAGCTTCAAGGCCCGTGGCGCGCTGAACTGGCTGCTGACCGCCACTGCAGACGAACTCAAGGCTGGCCTGGTGACGGTGTCTGCCGGTAATCACGCCATTGCCCTGGCCTGGGCGGCGGCGATGCAGGATGTCCCGCTCACGGTGGTCATGCCGGAGGGCTCCAGTCCGCTGAAAATTCGTCGCACCCGGGCGCTGGGTGCCGAGGTGATTGTTCAGGGCAGTATCCAGCAGGCGGTAGCCCTGTGCCACGAATTGCGGGATGAGAAGGGGCTGACCCTGGTCCACCCCTATAACGATGTCCGCATCATGGCCGGGCAGGGCACGGTTGGCCTGGAATTGCTGCGCCAGCAGCCGGATGTGGATCGGGTGCTGTGTCCGATTGGCGGTGGTGGGCTGATTTCGGGGCTCGGGTTGGCCATCAAGGCGCAGCGGCCTGAAATAGAGCTGATCGGTGTAGAGCCGGAAGGCGCGGCCACCATGTTCAATGCCTGGCAGAAGCAGGATGCCAGTGCCAGCCTTGACTCGGTGGATACCTGGGCCGCCAGCCTGGCACCGGCTGTAGTGGGGGACTGCACCTATGCCGCCTCCCGCCAGGTGGTGGACCGTATTGTAACGGTTACCGAGGCGGGTATTCGGGAGGCGACCCGGCGCCTGCTGACCGAAGCCAGGCTTTATGTGGAGCCGGGTGCCAGTGTTGGCCTGGCGGCGCTACTGGAAAAACAGGTACTGCCTGATCCGGACAGGGCCACGGTTTTGATTATTACCGGCGGCAACCTGGACCCGGAACAGGTCAGTCAGTGCCTGTGACCAATTTTTGGAGCACGCTTAACTGACCAGCGTGCCGCCATCCACCGCCAGGCATTGCCCGGTGATATGCCGTCCGGCCTCGGACGCCAGCAGCACCGCCGCGCCCTTGAGATCTTCCTCGCCACCGAAGCGCTTCAGCGGGATGCGCTCCAGCATTTTCTCACCCTGGGCATCCAGCAGGCCCTGGGACATCTTCGACGGGAAGAAGCCTGGGCAGAGGGCGTTTACGTTGATGTTGTAATGGCCCCATTCGGACGCCAGTGCACGGGTGAAGTTCACCATCGCGCCCTTGCTGGTGTTGTAGGCGATCGTTTTCATGCCTTCGGGGTTGCCGGACAGGCCCGCGATGGAGGCGATGTTGATCACCTTGCCGGTGTTGCGGGGAATCATGCAGCGCTTGCCCACGGTCTGGGTCAGGAAGAACGAGGCGTTGACGTTCAGGTTCATCACCTTCATCCAGCCTTCCGCCGGGTAGTCCTCCGCCGGGGCTCCCCAGGTGGCACCGGCGTTGTTGACCAGGATGTCGATATCACCAAGCTGGCTGACCACCTGATCCACCACGGCGGGAATGCCTTCCAGGTCGGACAGGTCCGCTGCGATGGTCACCACTTCAACTCCCTGGTCCTCCAGGTGTGCCTTGGCTTCGTCCAGTTCGTGCTGCTTGCGGGCGCTGATGGCGATTTTTGCCCCCAGTTCACCCAGGGCTTCGGCCATTTGCAGGCCCAGGCCGCGGGAGCCGCCGGTGATAAAGGCGACCTTGCCGGTCAGATCCAGTAGCTGTTTTACGCTCATAACTATCTCCTTGATGGTTCAGGACTGTCTCCTTGATGGTTCAGGCCGTCTTCGCCAGAAGGCCGTCGCTGACCTGTGCCAGATGATGATCGGCATCGCCGAACAGCAGGTTGATCAGGGTCAGGCGTTTGAACAGGTGGGCCGCGAACATTTCGTCGGTCACACCCATACCGCCGTGCAGCTGAACCCCTTCCTGTCCCACATAACGGGCGGCCTGGCCGACCAGGGTCTTGGCCATGGAGATGGCTTCGCGGCGGCTGGCACGGTCATTGGAATCCGCTTCGCTGGCGGCCAGGATCGCCATGGTTTTGGCCTGTTCGGTCTGGATGAACATGTCCGCCATACGGTGTTGTAGCACCTGGAACTTGCCGATGGGCACCCCGAACTGTTTGCGGGTCTTGATGTACTCCAGGGTAGCAGCGTTCATGGCTTCCATGGCGCCGACGGCTTCGGCACACAGCGCGGCAATGCCCAGATCCACGGTTTTTTCGATCGCCGGGAAGGCCTGGTCAATGGTGCCGATCAGGTTGTCGGCACTGACCGTAACGTTGCTGAAGCGGATCTCGGCGGTACGGTGGCCATCGTGGGTGGCAAAATCGTCCACCTGGACACCCTTGGCGCCGGTATCCACCAGGAACAGAGAGAGGCCGCTTTCGTCGTTGGTTCCGCCACTGGTGCGGGCGGAAACAATGAGCTGGTCCGCCTGGCCACCATGGAGCACGGCGGTCTTGTGGCCGCTGATCAGGTAGTTGCTGCCGTCCTGTTTGGCGGTGGTTTGTACATGGCTCAGGTTGTAGCGGGCACCGGGTTCGCTGTGGGCAAAGGCCATCAACCGCTTACCGTTTGCGATGGCGGGCAGGATTCCGGACTTCTGAGTGTCGCTGCCATGGTCCCGGATCACGCTGCCTGCCAGCACGACGGTGGCCAGGTAGGGTTCGACCACCAGGCCGCGGCCAAAGTTTTCCATCACCACCATGGTGTCTATGGCGTTGCCGCCGAGCCCGTCGTACTCTTCCGGAAAACTGAACGCCAGAAGGCCCATCTCCGCCAGGGCGGCCCAGGTTGCAGGATCGGTGCCTTTGCCGGCCGCAATCACCTTCCCGCGTTTTTCGAAATCGTATTCGTTGGTCACGAAGCGGCGCAGGGAATCGTTCAGCATTTGCTGTTCTTCGGTCAGATTAAAATTCATAAAAACGTCTCTCCAAACTCTGGAAGCTGAGGGCTCTTTACAGGCCAAGCACGAGTTGAGCAATGATGTTGCGCTGGATTTCGTTGGACCCGCCAAAAATCGACAGCTTGCGCATATTGAAGTAATCCCCGGCAGCGGGTGTCGCATCGGCAGAGCCGACCCTGGGGCCGTTGTAGTCCAGCTCCAGTGCGTCCGGAATGTGGGCAATGGCATCCTGTCCGGTGGCTTCCATCAGCATCTCGAACAGCTGCTGCCCGATTTCGGTACCGCGAATCTTGAGAATCGACGCCTGGGGGCCGGGGCCACGCTTGTCCGTCAGCACCCGCAGAACCGTGAGCTCCAGCGCACGCAGCTCCATATCCAGCTGTGCCAGCCGGTCGCGGAATCGGGTGTTCTCAATGAGCGGACGTTGCCCGTCCTGCTCTTCCCGCGCCACTTCCTTGAGGCGTTTCATGGCTGCCTTCCACTGCCCGACATTGGCCAGGCCGGTGCGCTCGTGGCCCAGAAGGAACTTGGCGTAGGTCCAGCCCTGGTTTTCCTCGCCGATCAGGTTCTCGGCCGGTACTTTTACGTTGTCGAAGTAGACCTCGTTAATCTCATGCTCACCATCCAGCATGATGATCCGCCGTACCTCGATGCCCGGGGTGTTCATATCGATCAGCAGGAACGAAATGCCCTGCTGCTGCTTGCCTTCGGTGCTGGTCCGCACCAGGCAGAAAATCCAGTCCGCATGCTGGCCCAGGGTGGTCCAGGTTTTCTGGCCGTTGACGATGTAGTGATCGCCTTCTCGCTTGGCGGAGGTGCGCAGTGACGCCAGATCCGAACCGGAGCCCGGTTCGGAATAACCCTGACACCACCAGTCCTCACCACTGAGAATACCCGGCAAGAAGCGTTGTTTCTGCTCGTCGTTGCCGAACGTCATGATCACCGGCGCGACCATGCGTAACCCGAAATCCAACTGGCGGGGCGCGCCGGCAAGGGCGCATTCTTCCTCGAAGATGATCTGTTCGATGGGGCTCCAGCCGGTGCCGCCGAATTCCTTCGGCCAGGTGGAGGCGCCCCAGCCCTTGTCGAACAGGATTTTCTGCCAGCGTTCGGTCATTGCTTTGTCCGGCCGCAGCCGTTTCTGGACGCGTTCACGGATATCGTCCGGCAGGTTGTCTTCAAGAAACTGACGAACTTCAGCGCGGAACGCTTCTTGTTCGGGGGTGTAATTTAGATCCATATTGCACCTATTGTCTGGTGGCTGAGGTAATTGGTTTTTTAGCTTCTGGAGCTGCCTGCTAGTTTTAAACCCGCGCCTTCTGGTTCGGGCGGCTGCGCCGGTCGGGTATCCCCTTTCAAAACACGCTCCTTCGGCCCATCCATGGGGCGCTTGGGCTCCGCCATCCATGGCTCCGCACAGTTTTGAAAGGGGATACCCGACCAACGCCTCGAGCAAATACTTGCCTGAAACAGTTTTGCTCTGGGGGTCCACTGCTCAGTGCCCAGATCCATAGCGTGTCTGCCTTCGCTGCCAAGTTCGCGGAGGCTAGCGGGTAGGGGTGTCCGAAACTGTGCGGAGCCATGGATGGCGGAGCCCAAGCGCACACGGACGTGTTCACAGCGTGTTTCGGACACCCCTACCCGCTAGCCGCCATGCACCCGACGATTTAGGCTATCGATCAGGCAACTTCGAACAAGCCGGCAGCACCCATGCCTGTACCGACGCACATAGTAACGACGACGTACTTAACACCACGGCGCTTGCCTTCGATCAGGGCGTGGCCAACGAGGCGGGAGCCGGTGGTGCCGTAAGGGTGGCCGACTGCAATGGCGCCGCCGTTGACGTTCAGGCGGTCCATCGGGATGCCCAGTTTGCGCTGGCAGTAGAGAACCTGAACGGCGAAGGCTTCGTTGAGTTCCCAAAGGCCGATGTCGTCGACGGTCAGGCCGGCACGCTTGAGCAGTTTGGGTACCGCGAAGACCGGGCCGATGCCCATTTCATCGGGCTCACAACCAGCCACGGCGAAGCCGCGGAAGATGCCCAGTGGGGCAGCGCCGCGCTGTTCGGCGATTTTGCTGTCCATCAGGACACAGGCCGAAGCACCGTCGGAGAACTGGCTGGCGTTGCCGGCGGTAACCACACCGCCCTCCATCGCTGAGCGGATCTTGCTGACGCCTTCCAGGTTGGTGTCCGGGCGGATGCCTTCGTCCTGGCTGACGGTGACTTCCTGGCTGCTGAGCTGGCCGGTGGCCTTGTCGGCGACTCCCATGGTGGTGGTAATGGGTACGATTTCGTCGTCGAACTTGCCGTCTTCACGGGCCTTGGCGGCTAGCTGCTGGCTGCGCACGCCGTATTCGTCCATGTCTTCTTTCTTGATGCCGTAGCGCTTGGCCACGGTCTCGGCGGTGTCCAGCATGGACCAGTACAGCTCCGGCTTGTTCTTCGCCAGCCAGGGATCCATGAAATAGTTCTGGTTGACGTTGGCCTGGACGGTGGAGATGGACTCCACGCCGCCGGCAACCATCACCGGCACCCGGTCCACGGCAATGTGGTGGGCCGCCATGGCAATGGCCTGCAAGCCGGAGGAGCAGAAGCGGTTGATGGTGGCGCCGGCCACGGAGACCGGCAGGCCGGCACGGATGGCGCCCATGCGGGCGACGTCGTTGCCGGTGGAGCCTTCGGGCAGGGCACAGCCCATCAACACGTCTTCAATTTCGTTGGGGTCGACTTTCGAGCGCTCGACCGCGTGCTGGATGGCGTGGCCGGCCAGGGTGGCGCCGTGGGTCATGTTCAGGCCGCCGCGCCAGGACTTGGCCAGGGGCGTGCGGGCAGTGGATACGATGACAACATCATTGGACATAACAATTCTCCTCAGGTCGGAGCGGCGGTTTATTGGCCGCCCCGTATCAATTCGTGGACCGGTTATTTATCGTCGAAACCCTTGCCTTCCTCAGCACGCTTGGCCAGCAGCGCTGCGGGCTCCCAGAAACCTGGCTGGGTGTGGCGGCCTTCGGTAAAGGCCTGCATGGCGCGCACCACGTTGGGCAGTCCGACTTCTTCGGCGTAGTGCATGGGGCCACCGCGGAACACCGGGAAGCCGTAACCGGTCAGGTAGACCATGTCGATGTCGGAGGCGCGCTGGGCGATGCCTTCGTCCAGAATCTGCGCGCCTTCGTTCACCAGCGCATACACGCAGCGCTCGACGATTTCCTGGTTGCTGATCTTGCGGGGGGTGATGCCCAGCTCGGCGCGCACTTCGTCCACCACCTTGTCCACTTCCGGGTCATGCTGGGCGTTGCGGTTGCCCGGCTCGTAGCGGTAGAAGCCGGCGCCGGTTTTCTGGCCGTAGCGGCCCATTTCGCACAGGCGGTCGGCGACGACCATCTTCACCATGTCCGGGTTTTCTTCGTACTGGCGCTTGCGGATGGCCCAGCCGATGTCGCCGCCGGCCAGGTCGGCCATGCGCAGCGGGCCCATGGCAAAGCCGAATTTCTCGATGGCCTTGTCGATCTGCTGCACGCTGGCGCCTTCCTCCAGCATCAGCAGGGCTTCGCGCTGGTACTGGTTGATCATGCGGTTGCCGATAAAGCCGTCACACACACCGGAGACCACGGCGGTCTTCTTGATGGTCTTGGCCAGTTTCATGGCGGTGGCCAGTACCTCCTTGGCGGTTTTTTCGCCGCGAACCACTTCCAGCAGCTTCATGATGTTGGCCGGGCTGAAGAAGTGCAGGCCGATCACGTCTTCCGGGCGTTTGGTGAAGCTGGCGATCTTGTTGAGGTCCAGGGTGGAGGTGTTGGAGGCGAGGATGGCGCCTGATTTGCAGACCTCGTCCAGCTTCTCGAACACGGACTGTTTTACGCCCATTTCCTCGAACACCGCTTCGATCACCAGGTCCGCGTCACTCAGGTCGTCATAGGTGAGGGACGGGGTGAGCAACGCCATCTTGGCCTTGGCGTCGTCCTCGCTCATGCGGCCTTTCTTGACCCGGCCTTCGTAGACTTTCTGGATGGCTGCCACGCCGCGGTCCAGGCCTTCCTGCTTCATTTCCACCAGTGTTACCGGAATGCCGGCATTGAGGAAGTTGATGCTGATACCGGTGCCCATGGTGCCACCGCCGATCACACCGACGGACTTGATGTCACGCACAGGAGTATCGGAGGGCACATCGGCGATCTTGCTGGTCAGGCGCTCGGAAAAAAACGCGTGGCGCAGAGCGCGGGATTCCGGGGTCTGCATCAGGTTCACAAAGGCTTCGCGCTCGACTTCCATGCCCTTGTCGAAAGGCATGGTGACGGCGGCTTTGACCGCGTCCACACACTTCAACGGGGCCGGATAGTTTTTGGTCATGGCGCCCACGGTGTTGCGGGTGAACATGAAGAAGCCTTCGGGATTGGGGTGCTTGGCCTTCAGGTCACGCACTTTCTTGAGCGGCAGGTTTTCATTGGCGACCTTAGTGGCGTAGGCAATGGCGGCGTCCAGCAGTTCGCCGTCGATAATTTCGTCAAACAGCGCGCTGCCCTTGAACTGCTTTGCAGGCACTACGCTGCCGGAAACGATCATATTCAGGGCGTGCTCGGCGCCGATCACCCGGGGCAGGCGCTGGGTGCCGCCGGCGCCCGGCAGCAGGCCCAGTTTCACTTCCGGCAGGGCAATCTGGGCATCGGGTTTGGCAATGCGGTAATGACAACCCAGGGCCAGTTCCAGACCGCCGCCCATACAGGCCCCGCTGATAGCGGCAATGACCGGTTTGCGGCTGCTTTCCACATAGTTAATCACGGTGTTCAGGTTGGGCTCCGCGGTGGCTTTGGAAGAGCCAAACTCACTGATATCGGCGCCGCCGGAAAAGGCACGGTCGGAGCCGATCAGCACAACGGCCTTCACCGCGTTATCGGCTTCCGCCTGGCGGATGCCATTCACAATGCCCTGGCGCAGGGCCAGGCCCAGGCCATTGACGGGCGGGTTGTCGAGTCGGATAACGGCGATGGCGCCGTTGAGATCGTAATGGGCGGTACTCATTAGGCAGCTCCCTGAAACTGGAATCGGGTTGATCGTCGGTATGAAGACGCGCGTTGAAATCTCCATACACTGGTGTATTGTTGGTCCATACACTAATGTATGTTTCTGGCAGGGTCAACGGTTTCAAATTTGTTGGTTCTGTTAATGTAGAATGCACCCGACACCGCCAGCAGCAGGATCTGACTACCGAATGACTGACACCCGACAGCCCCGACGCACTAGCCGCAAGACGCTGGAAAAAGCGCAATTGACCCGCGACGATTGGCTGGACGCCGCCGCTGGCGAAGTGGCCTCGGGCGGTTTCAGCCAGTTGCGGGTATTGACGCTGGCAAAAAAACTCGGTGTCACCCGGGGCAGTTTCTATTGGCACTTCAAGGACCATGAGGATCTGGTGGTCAGCTTTCTCGACCGCTGGCGGGATCGACGGCTCCACGAACTTCAATACTGGAAACCCCAGGGCGGCGATGTGGAAACGGAGCTGCGACGGATCCTCGAACTGCTGCTCACCGATGCCTCCCGCAATATCCGCCGCCTGCAGGTGGAGCTGGCAGTTCGGGATTACGCCCGCCGCAATGACTATGCCGCCGAGCTGGTCACCCAGGTGGATGAGGCCCGGGTGCGCCAGAATTGCACGCTGTTCGAGCGGTTGAGCCAGGACCCGCAACACATCAAGGACCTTTCCCTGTTGCTGTACGTGGCCACCATTGGTTCCCAGGTGGTGCTGACTGGCAAGAAAGGGGATGAGACCGCAATTCGTCGTATCGAAGACCTCATGGCGAGGATTGTGTTGGGGCAGACTCCGCTGCCCCGTTAGGTTCACTCCCTGGCGTTGTCGGCCGGATCAGACGGTGTCTGCGGGTCGGCCCAGGTCCCGCAGTACGGTGTCCACTACCATCGGGCTCCACAACAGGCGGTGGTGCCCCAGACCGCTGGTGCGTAGCACCTCCGCCCTGGCCCAGTTGCCGGCCACTCGTTGGCTTTCTTCCGGTGAGACGGACGTATCATCGTCATCTATGACAATCAGACCCTGCTGGGTGAGCGACAGAGACAGCACTTCCAGATCCAGCTTGTCCCAAACCGATGCTCCGAATTGCTCCTCCATCAGTTGAAGGTGCACGGACAGCGCCTCCGGACTCAGCCCGAACTGTTGGCCCAGGCTCTTCATTGTGGCGGCCAGACTGACGGGGGGCGCCAGCATGACCAGGTAGTTGGCTTGAAGTCCGTCCGCAATGGCCCTGGCCACGGCGATGCAGCCGAGGGAGTGCGCCAGCACACCATGAACCCGGCCAACGCTGGCGGCGACGCGGGCGGTGACGTCTGCCATTTCATACAGGTCGGTGCTTTCACCCTGGGCGCGGCCGTGGGCAGGGGCGTCGAACAGCACCACCCGGTAGCCGGCTTCCACCAGCGGATTGACCCAGGCGCCGAACTGGATGCCGGCACCGGCCCAGCCATGGACACCGAGAATCACCGGGCCCTGGCCCCAGGAATACACCGGGATGGTGCGTGACCCATGCTGGAGTTGGGTATAGCTGTCGGTGTTATCCAGCAGGTGTTCGTAGCGGGTGGGCATGGGCAGTCGTGATGGCCTGAATGCCATGCGGTTAAACAGCTGCCCGGCTTTCCGGGGTGATACCCGGGCATACAGTTGCAGTGCCAGCCGCGTGGCGGAGAGGCCGACGTTGGCCGGTGCCCTGGTAGGGGCGGAATGGCGAAAGATTTCTGGCTGTGTGTTCAGTTGTGAGGTCATGGAGAAAATCCTTCTTCGTGCTTTGGTGGATGACAGCTTCAGGTTAGGGCTTGCGGGTTGCCAACAGGAGTGTCATATTTGACATATAAAGTGCGGAAAAGGCCATTATCAGAATGAACATTGCGATCGTTGCCTTGCCCAACTGCCATGCCTCCGGTGTGCATGGGGTAATGGATTTCTTTACTGTGGCCAACTACTGCGGCCGCGTGCCCGCCGGTGATAGCGAGCTGCTGTTCGATTGTCAGGTGGTGACGGTGGATAACGAGCCGGTGCGTGCCTACAGCGGTGCCGTGGTGACGCCGACAGTTCGCCGCGAAGACTTCCGGCCGGATCTCATCGTGGTGGGTTCCTCTGTGGAGGCTGCCGTCAGCATAGATCGGTTGGAGCGCGCCCTGGCACCGGCCATACCCATACACGGTTGGCTGCAACAGGCTTTTGAGCGGGGTGTTGTGCTGGCGAGCGTGTGCACCGGCAGCTTCGTGCTGGCGGAGGCGGGCTTGCTGGATAATCAGGTCGCCACCACCCACTGGCGCGCCGGGCCTTTGTTTCGCAGCCGCTATCCCAAAATCCGGCTGGAGGAAGAGCACCTGCTGGTGGATAACGGCCAGATTATCTGCGCCGGTGGGGCGACGGCGTTCATGGATCTGTGTGTCTACCTGGTGGAACGCTTTGCGTCACCGTCAGTGGCGCTGGCCTGCAGCAAGATGCTGGTGCTGGACGGACGTCGGGTGGAGCAGACGCCCTACATGGCGTTCTACAGCCGTAAGGCCCATCAGGACGATGCCATCCGTAAGGCGCAAACCTGGCTGGAGCAGCATTACTCCGAGCCGGTCACCATCGATGACGTCGCCGAGGTTGCCGGATTGGGCACGCGCACCTTCAAGCGCCGGTTCAAGGAGGCGACCGGAGAGACACCCATTGGCTATCTCCAGCACCTGCGTATTGAAGCCGCCAAACACAAGCTGGAGTCGAGCCGCGAGCAGACCGCCCGGATTATCTGGGGCGTGGGTTATGAGGATGCCAGTTCTTTCCGGCGGCTGTTCAAGCGGACCGTAGGGTGCACCATGGAGCAGTATCGTAAGCGCTTCAGCTACGTCACGCCCATGGCAGTGTAACCGGACAGCGCGTTATACGTTCACTTCCGTACGGCGGAAAATCCTTTGGCAAGCTATACTTACCGGCTTTCATTAACCGTTGGAATGCCCGGAATGCTTGAGACGTTATTCTCCACCTACATCAGCAGTACCATTCGTTTTCTGTTCCTGCTGGCGCCGTTTTTTGTGGTTACCATGTTCCTGGCGTTGACCCGTGGCCTGCCGGTGGCGGAAAAGAGTTCCATCATCCGCCGATCTACCTTGTCTGCGCTGATTTTGGGACTGATCCTGTTCTTTGCAGGGCCGCTGTTGTTCAACGCCATCGGCATCACTCTCAACTCGTTTCGCATCGGCGCCGGCAGCCTGCTGTTCCTGACCGCGATCAGCCTGGTCACCAGCGGAACCCGCAATCATGCCACCGGATTGCCGGAAGAGGATCGTGATGACATCGCTGTGGTTCCGCTGGCGATCCCGGTGATGATCGGACCAGCCACCATTGGTGCGATCATGGTATATGGCGCGGAGCTGAAAGCCGTGCCGGAAGTTGCCGGTGGCCTGTTGGGGCTGGTGTCGGGGCTGCTGATCCTGGCGGTTTTACTGCGTCTGTCCGGTTACCTTGAAAAGGCCCTGGGTAAAACCGGTCTGAACATCCTCTCCAAGATCAGTGGCCTGATCCTGTCCGCCATGGCGGCTGAAATCGTACTCACGGGTATTGCCGGATTTATGGTGTCCATGGGTTGATGGCCGGATGGATCATCGTTCAAGCCAGAGCAGGGTGATAGAGTCAACGAATGAGCGTAAATACCATTGAACACAATCGCACCCGGCAGAACTTCGATGGTGTGTCATCGGTCTGGCTGTTCGGCTATGGGTCGCTGATTTACAAGGTGGACTTCCCTTTTCTGGAGCAGCAGCCCGCAAGCATCGAAGGCTGGGTGCGTCGTTTCTGGCAGGGTTCCCATGATCATCGGGGCACCCGGGAGGCGCCTGGACGGGTTGTGACACTGATCGAGCAGCCCGGGGCAGTGTGTAAAGGCATGGCGTATCGGGTGTCGCCGGATGTTTTTGAGCATCTGGATCACCGTGAGAAGAACGGCTATCTGCGTTTCAGCACGGCCATGACTTTTGACGATGGCCGTCAGGAGCAGGGGTTAGTCTATATTGCCACCGAAGACAACGAGGCGTTTCTGGGCCATGCGCCGGACGCGGACATTGCCCTTCAGATTTCCCGGTCAGTCGGCCCCAGTGGCCGCAACGACGAATACCTGCTGAAACTTGCCGAGGCCCTGCGCCACCTGGGTGATGATGATCCCCATGTGTTCGCTATTGAGGCCATGTTATCCGCCTGAACGGGCCATACCACTCAGAATGTCCGCTGAAAGCCGGGCCCGATTCCGAAGACGACATGTCGACCCGTAAAACGGATACCCGCGGATTTATGTAATTTCAGGCCGGTTTACGTAAAAGAAGTGCAAAGCCGTGCTCCGGCACCTGACATTCAGCTCCCAATCGATATCCTGAACTCAGGGTGTGCTTCCGACGACAAGAGAAGTGCGATATCCAGGATCTGACAAGATCGGGAGAAGAACCATGAAACGATGGCTGATAAGTACCTGTATCGTTGGCTTGCTGATGGCCACCTCACCCGTTATGGCTGAGCATGGACATGGCCTCCCGCCGGGCATCCAGAAGCAGTTGGAGCGAGGTAAGGCACTTCCTCCGGGGCTCCAGAAACAGTTCCTGTCTGCCAGACACCGGGATCACTATGATTACCGGGATCACCGCAGGGACAAGCATTGGCGAGAGCACAGAAAACACCACCACAAAGACCACAAATACAGGGACCGTTACAATTACCGTGATCGCCGGGGTTATCGTGGCGGCTATCATGACAGGTATCGTTCCGGGTACCGGGATACTTATCTGGGATACGATGACCATATTCCGACCGAACACCGAGTCGTCCGTATCATCCGTGATGCTCAGGTGCTGTTCGACTCCTCCCGCCACTGAGTGGCGGGATTACCCCCTCCCCTTGGCCCGATGCTTGGGCCAGTTGTGGATTGCCCGTATGACTGCCTTAGGTCTGGTCAAGAGTTGCCCTGCATGTAAGTCCGTAGTGGGTCCTCATTAAGCTTATGGTCAGCATGTGAGAGTGCCGCGATAAACAGGGAGAACAACTCCGACTGGGAGGAAAGGTCCAGTTTGGCGTACAGGTTCTTCCGATGCATCTGTACGGTGTCCGGAGAGATGTCCAGCCTCTGCGCTGCTGACTTGGACGAGTGGCCCCGCAGCAGCAGGAGGGCGACTTCGCGTTCGCGCTCGGTGAGGATCGATCGACCGAAGTTATGGAATGCCGATTCCACTTGTGACCGCAACGTGACCGGTTCGGTGCGTGGGCGAGGCTCGATGACTGATTGCCAATAATGCAACATTGCGCCCTGGATAACCGAATTCAGCGAGCGCAACCGGTCCAGTTCACGCCGGGTAAAGGGCGCGTGTGGCTCCAACCGGCCAATGCCGAGCGAAAGCTGTACGTCTTCACTGGGGGCGATCAAGAAATAGGCGTCGTCCACCAGCGAGGCTTCGCTGTAGTAGGTACGGTAATAATCGCTCTGGTAGAAGTCATCGGGTGCTATCTCCGACAGGTGGTAGAAACCGGGAGACAAACCATCGGAGAAAGCGATGCAGAAAGGGTCCAGCAGGTAGGCACCGGAAAAATAACTGTCGATGTGCGATTTGCGAAGAGCGTCGGGAATATCTTGCTCGTAGAGCAACGACGGAATCTCGCCGCGTCTTTCCAGCGCCAGCAAAACGGCCTCGACTTCCACGACCTCATTGATGGCGTCGACGAGATAACGAGGAAGTTCGTCACTGCCAAGTTGATGGAACAGTGCGCCAACGGCATTGCTCCAGCGTGATAGTTGAGATTGAGGAGGGGCCATGCCTACTCCCTGTCTGTTGTTGTTACTCTCATTGTGCCCCACCTTATCTCTGCTCGCCATTCCCTCAACAGGGTATAGCGACCGATTATTTTCTCCATTGTTTGATCATGGCGAAAGCAAGCATGGAATGTTTGATATTTAAGTCATTTTGCTGATCGGTGAGACTGCAAAGGCCGGAATCACTCAGCCAAGTTGGGCTTCCGGCTTCTGTTATCACTTTGTGTCACCCTTCTGGGGTGATCGTTTCTAACGCGGTCACCCCCTTTTTCGTTGGCAAATGACGTGGCACCCATGCCCTGATGTTGCTTGGCTTAAGCGGAGGAGAGAATGAATGAGGTTCCAATAACTTCCAGAGCCAATGACACTGATTCGTTCCCGGAGTCCCGACCTGTACTTGCTGGCTGGCGTCTGCACCCGATGCGTGAGCGCCTGTACAGTGAACTGCATAACCGACCGTTTCACCTGCTGGAGAATCCGGCTCAGCTTTCTCATCTGGCAATCCAGCACGGTGGCAAGCTGCAGGAGCGGGAGCAGGCGCTTCTTACTGATCTGTGTGATCGATTCGGGGTCGTTGCCCCGGCCGATTCCATGCCGTGTTTTCATCAGGATTTCGGATTGTTCAGTCTGCGTTGGGAACGGCACATGGAGTTCTCGACCTACACCTTTATTCGCCAGGCAGCGCGACGTGAGGCTCCTTTCCAGAAAAATGCCATCGATGCAGTACCGAGGGACTGGCTGGTATCTTTGCCGGGTGAGCTTGTCGCGGCGGTCCACGTCGAGGTTGAAGGCGCGTCCGCCGGAAACAGCAGCGAATCACTGGCGCCCGTTTTTGACAACATGCTCCCGGTTGGCAGTGCGGCCAGTGCCGGGCGTGCCCAGATCTGGACCTCCTTTAAGCTTCACGGGGATGGTTTTGGCCGTTTCCTGGTCTGTGATGACGAGTTGACGCCAGCTCAGCGGGGACGACTGGTTCAGCGTGTGCTTGAGCTGGAAACCTATCGTTTGATGGCGACGCTGGGCTTGCCGCTGGCACAGGAAGTCAACGAGGTTCTGACTCAGCTGGACCAACAGCTCAAGCAGCTGACCACCAGGATCGCTCAGGTCAACCTGTCCGTTAGCGACCGGCAGTTGCTGGCGGAGGTGTCGTCGATGGCGGCGAGAGTGGAAGATCTCCGTACCCAGAGTAATTATCGATTTGCCGCAACGCGAGCATACTATGATGTGATCCGCCAGCGAATGGAGGAGTTACGCGAGCAGGAAGTTTCCGGTCATCTGACCGTTGGGGCGTTCTTGCGTCGGCGCATTAGTCCGGCGGTGAAAACCTGTCGGGCGGTGGAAAATCGGCTGGAAAGTATTTCACGCCGCGTTGCCCGTGCCAGTGAGCTGCTGCGCACCCGGGTCGAGCTGGTCGTGCAGGAGCAAAACCAGACCCTGATGAAAACAATGAACCGTCGTGTCCGGGTCCAGCTTCGGCTACAGCAAACGGTCGAGGGGCTCTCTGTTGCGGCAATCAGCTACTACGCCATCCAGTTGATTGATCTGATCCTGGGAGCCGGGCAGGCGTCGGGGCTTGGCTACGACCGCGAGTTAATGCTGGGCGCTGCGGTGCCAGTCGTTATCAGCACCGTCTTTTTCGCGACAAGGCTGATCCACAAACGATTGTTCAAGGGGGTTTAACCCCTCTTGCTATAGAACAGGCACAAAAGAACCGGGGCGGATACCCCGGTTTTTTTGTGCCTCAGGTAGCTTACTTCAGCTCGGTTCAAACAGCACGTTCATGGCGACAGTGAAGATCGCGCAATCGGTGACTGGGTGGCTTTGAATGTTGCCCAGCAGGGACTGCCAGCGACGAACAAAGGGAGCATATTTTTCCGTCCAGCTTTCGACGACAGTGGCCGGCGTCTCGTCCGCGCCATGATGGCGCAACGCACTGAGCGTCAGGGTCCGTTGCTGGGCGTCCAGATCATCCCGGTAACTGTTTCGCGCCAATGCCTGCCAGTGGTTGTTTGCCTTGAAGGTGCGGATCTGATGGTCCAGCCATGGCAGGTTCAGCTGCTCACCCAGCAGGAAATACACGGCGGCGACGTCGTGCAGCTCTCGCCCCAACTCGGTGGCCGCTTCGATAATGTCCAGCAAACAGTACAGGCCATTGCTCGCGGCGCACTGGGCTGCCAACAGTTCCGGAACCCCGGCTTCAGTGTAGCGCTGGAAGTGCTGTTGCCAGCGATCCCGGGACGGAATTGCCTGCTTGAGCGGCTGGATGTCGGCCAGGGTCTGGGTGATGCCGGGACCGTAGCTGGCGACACAGGTCTGTAGGTCAAGATCGTGGCGGCGACGGCTTAACAGCCACCAACTGGCGCGACTGATCAGATGGCGCAACTCACGCATCATGGCGAGCTGGATATTACTGTCGATCTGGTTGTCCAGCGCCTCAATTTCATTCCAGCGCTGATCGATACCGTACAGTTCGCACGAGATCAGGTACGCCGCAGAGATCTGGGCGTAGTCGGCGCCCGTCGCCTTGTGCAGGTTGTAGACGAAGGTAATGCCCATGCGGTTGATCAGGTCGTTGGCGATCTGGGTCGCGATGATTTCCCTCCGCAGCTGGTGGTTGTGCACGGCCTCCGGATAACGCTCAACGAGAAGCGCCGGAAACGCGCTTTCCAGTGCCTTGGAAAAATGGCAGTCCGCGGTCACCCAGGAATCGATCAACGCGCGCTTGAGCTCAATCTTGGCATAGCATATCAGCACGGACAGTTCTGGCCGCGTAAGCCCCTTGCGCTGTTCGCGGCGCTCAAACAGGGTCTTGCGTTCCGGCAGAGCTTCAAACTGCCGGTCCAGCTTGCCGCTGGCTTCCAGATCATCGATCAGGTGGATGTATTCATCCAGCGCATCGTTGGCGTCCTGCTCGGCGAGACTCAGCGCTTGCACTTGCCGGTAGTTGTTCTTCAGGACCAGTTCGGCCACCTGATCGGTCATACGTCGCAGCAGACTGTTGCGCTGCTCAAGGGTCAGTTCGTTGTGTGCTACCAGACCATTGAGCAGGATCTTGATGTTGACCTCGTGGTCAGAACAGTCGACTCCGCCGGCGTTGTCGATAAAGTCGGTGTTGGACGACCCTCCTGCCAGGGCGAACTCGATGCGTCCATGCTGGGTCAGGCCCAGGTTGCCGCCTTCTCCGATGACCTTGCAGCGAAGCTCGCTTCCGTTGACCCTGACACTGTCGTTGGCTTTGTCGCCGACCTCGGCGTGGGTTTCAGACTGGCCTTTGACGTAGGTACCGATGCCGCCATTCCAGAGCATGTCGACCGGCGCCTTCAGCAGGGCGCTGATCAACTGGTCGGGCGTCATCTCGTCGGCACTGATGGAAAAGCGAGCCTGCATCTGCGGGCTGATGGATATCCGCTTGGCTTTGCGTGAGAAAACCCCGCCACCCTGCGAGATCAACGAGGTATCGTAGTCGGACCAGTTGCAGCGGGGCAGGGCAAACAGGCGCCGCCGCTCTTCTGACGCTGCCGCCACGTTCGGATAGGGGTCGACAAAAATATGCTGGTGGTTGAATGCCGCAACCAGCTCCAGCGTGTCCGACAGCAACATACCGTTGCCGAACACGTCGCCGCCCATATCGCCGATACCGATAACGCTGAATGCGTCACGCTGGCTATCCAGCCCCCGCTCGCGGAAATGACGCTTGACCGATTCCCAGGCGCCACGGGCGGTGATTCCCATGCCTTTGTGGTCGTAGCCCTGACTGCCGCCGGACGCGAAGGCGTCGCCCAGCCAGAAGCCATACTCAGCAGCGATCTCGTTGGCGATGTCTGAAAAGGTCGCGGTGCCCTTGTCCGCCGCGACCACCAGATAGGGGTCGTCATCGTCGTAACGAACGACGGCGTTGGGGGGGACGACTTTCCCGTCAATCAGGTTGTCGGCGAGGTCCAGCAAGCCGCGGATGTAGGTCTGGTAGCAAGCAACGCCTTCGGCATGCAGCTGCTCGCGGCTACCATCGGTGGGCAGTTGTTTGGCGATGAAGCAGCCCTTGGCGCCCATGGGCACGATGACCGAGTTTTTCACCTGCTGTGCCTTGACCAGGCCCAGGACTTCGGTGCGGTAATCTTCGCTGCGGTCGGACCAGCGCAGCCCGCCACGGGCGACCTTACCGGCACGCAGGTGGATCCCCTCCATGCGGGGGGAGTACACAAAAACCTCGTACTTGGGACGCGGTAACGGCAGCTCGCTGATGGCGGACGGATCCAGCTTGAAGGCAAAGTAGTCCTTGAGATTTCCCTCCGGGGCTGGCTGAAAGTAGTTGGTGCGCAACGTGGCGAGGATCAGCTCAAGGAATCGCCGGATAATGCGATCCTCATCGAGGTTCTCGACCTGCTCCAGAGCGTCCAGGATGTGCTGCCGGGTGGTTTCACTGGCGGATGCGGCTCCATCCTGTCGGGGATCAAAGCGCTGCTCGAACAGGGTCACCAATCGTCTGCTGATGTCGATGTGTCGGCAGAGCACGTCGGCGATGAAAGGCTGGCTGAAGCCGAAGCGAATCTGGCGAATGTAGCGGGCATAGGCGCGCAGCAAGGCGACCTGGCGCCAGTCCATGCCGGCCATCAACACCAGGCGGTTGAACTCATCGTTCTCAGCCGCGTTGTGCCATATGCGGTGGAAAGCGTCACGAAACAGCGGTTGGGCCCGTTCCAGCTCGACAGCTTGTGTGGCGCAGAGGGTGAAGTCGTGAATCCAGAAGCGGCAACCGTCGGCGCGGTTGACGGCAAACGGGTAGCCGTCGATGACCTTGACGCCCAGGTTTTCCAGGATTGGCACCACGTCTGACAGGGGCAGTGAATCCGCCCGGCTGATCAGCCGGAAGCGAAACCGTCTCGGGTCGGGGTGGCGGCTCTGGCCGAAGCTGCTGGTCAGTTGGTCGGGCTCGTTCAATTCGCTGATTAAGCGGATATCCTCAACCGCCTGGGCCGGCGCCACGTGTTCGCGGTAGGCACTGGAAAACGCTTGCTGATATGGGGTCGCCAGGGCACCACCAGTCTCGATCAGGCGCGTCGACCAGTTATCTTCCGAAATTGCAGGTTGATTCAGGATCTGGTTCTTTTGGTTGTTGTCAGACATAGCAATACCCTCACAGTGCCGTTCAAAAAGTGTGTAAGGACAGGAGCCGCGGCGCGGCTCCTGATTTCAGGGAGCGTTCGGCCCTACATCAGGGCATCGAACGTCTGCTCCAGCAGGTCCATGCTTTCGCTGATCAGCGCATCGGTAATGGTCAGTGCCGGGAGGAATCGAATGACATTGCCACGGATACCACAGGACAACAGAATCAGTCCCTGCCTGGCGGCCTCACCGACGATCGCCTTGGTTAGCTCCGCATCTGGCTGATTGACATCCCCGTCCCGCACCAGCTCCATGGCGATCATCGCGCCGAGGTTGCGGATGTTGCCGATGGTCTGCGGGTATTTGGTCTGCAGACCGCGCAGGCGCTCGACGATACCGTCACCCACGTGGAGGGCACGTTCGCACAGCTGTTCTTCTTTGATCACGTCGAGAACGGCCAGAGCCGCTGCGCAGCCGATGGGTGAGCCGCCGTAGGTGCCGCCCAGGCCGCCGGGCAGCGGTGAGTCCATCACCTCGGACTTGCCGACCACCGCCGCGATCGGGAAACCTCCGGCAATCCCCTTGGCCATGGTCATCAGGTCGGGTTCGATACCGGCATACTCGCTGGCGAACATCTTGCCGGTGCGCGCGAAACCGGTCTGGATCTCGTCGGCGATCAACAGGATGCCGTGCTGATCGCACAGCTTGCGCAGCGCCTGCATGAACGCGGGCGGAGCGGGGTAAAAGCCACCCTCACCCTGCACGGGCTCGATGATGATGGCAGCGACACGGCTGGGCTCGATATCGCAGGTGAACAGCATGTTCAGCGCGGCCAGTGAATCCTCCGTCGATACCCCGTGGTACTCGTTAGGGTAAGGGGCGTGGTAGATCTCACCCGGGAACGGTCCGAAACCGGCCTTGTAGGGTGCGATCTTGCCAGTCAGTCCCATGGTCAGGTTGGTACGACCATGGAAGCCGCCCTGGAACGCAATGACGCCGCTGCGACCGGTATGGGCGCGGGCAATCTTGACGCAGTTCTCGACCGCTTCCGCACCCGTGGTGACAAAGATCGTCTTTTTCGGGGTATCGCCCGGAGCAGCGGCGTTCAGCTTTTCGGCCAATTCGACGGCGGACTCGTACGGGGTCACCATAACGCAGGTGTGGCTGAACTTTTCCAGCTGTGCCTGAACAGCCGCCTGGACGCTGGGGTGGTTGTGGCCGGTGTTGACCACGGCAATGCCGCTGCCCAGATCGATGTAACGCTTACCTTCCACGTCCCACAGCTCGGCGTTACGGGCTTTCTCGATGTAGGCATGAGTCAGGGTACCCTGACCGCGGGCGAATGCGTTGTCCTTGCGTTGCTGCAGAGATGCATTGTTCATGTAGCTAACCTCGGTTGTTCATTAAATAAGGAAAACTGGGGTGCCGGGTGGATCAAATGCCGCCCATGCACAGGTACTTGATCTCGACAAAGTCGTCGATGCCGTAGCGGGAGCCTTCGCGGCCGATGCCTGACTCCTTGATACCGCCAAACGGAGCGACTTCGGTCGAGATGAGCCCTTCGTTAATGCCGACCATGCCGTACTCCAGGGCTTCGGCGACTCGCCATACACGGCCTATGTCCCGGGCGTAGAAGTAGGCTGCCAGGCCAAACGGGGTGTCATTGGCGATGCGGATTGCTTCGTTTTCGTCGCTGAAGCGGAATACCGTCGCAACCGGGCCGAAAATCTCTTCATTGGCGATCGCCATGTCGGTGGTCACGCCGGTCAGCACCGCCGGGGCGTAGAAGTTGTCGTTCAGTTCGCCCTTGCCGTTCGGCTGGTTCAGGTCGGCGCCGGCGGCGAGCGCGTCGCCTACCAGTCGTTCGACCTTGGCTACCGCACTCGTATTGATCAGCGGACCGGTGGTAACTCCTTCACCGAAACCGTCGCCCAGGGTGAGCTTTGCCACCGCCTGGTTGAGTTTTGCGACAAAGCGGTCGTGGACGCCGTCCTGCACCAGGATGCGATTGGTGCAAACGCAGGTCTGACCGGCATTGCGGAACTTGGAGGCCATGACGCCGGCAACCGCGGAATCCAGATCGGCATCGTCGAACACGATAAAGGGCGCGTTGCCCCCCAGCTCCAGGGAGACTTTTTTGACGGTATCGGCGCACTGACGCATCAGCTGTTTGCCGACAGGGGTCGATCCGGTGAACGAAAGCTTGCGTACCCGGGAATCGTTGCAAAGAACTTCCCCGACCGCCGGAGACTGCAGCGTGGTGACGACGTTAAACACACCGGCCGGGATGCCGGCCTGGCGGCTCAGTTCGGCCAGCGCCAGCGCCGACAAGGGGGTGTGCTCGCCGGGCTTGACTACGATGGTGCAGCCGGCCGCCAGCGCCGGGCCCGCCTTGCGGGTGATCATCGCGATCGGGAAATTCCACGGGGTGATCGCCGCAACCACTCCAATAGGCTGCTTGAGCGTGACAATGCGTTTGTCGTGGCCATGGGCCGGGATCACGTCACCGTATACCCGCTTGGCTTCTTCGGCGAACCATTCGATGAAAGAGGCACCATAAGCCACTTCGCCACGGGCTTCGGCGAGCGGCTTGCCCTGCTCACTGGTCATCAGTGTGGCCAGGTCGTCCTGATTGGCCATGATCAGCTCGTACCAAGCACGCAGGCGGGCACTGCGCTCCTTGGCGGTCAGGGCCCGCCAGGCAGGCAGTGCCTGATCGGCGGCATCGATCGCAGCCGTGGTTTCCGCCACTCCCAGGTTGGGTACATCGGCGATTTTCTCCAGGGTGCTTGGGTTGGTAACGTCGAAGCGGTCGCCCGCCTCGGCATCACACCACTGGCCGTTGATAAAGGCATGCTGCCGAAATAGCGCGGTGTTGTTGATCGTCAGACTCATGGCGTTCCCCCGTGATGTTTCCATTGCTGTGTCATTGCCGGAATGGGCTATTGGTTAGCAATCATAGGGCGGCTACTATAGTGTGATAAATGTTCATCTTTATTTGTAAACGTTGATTGAGGTAAAACAATTGAAGAAGACGTTGAGCGTCAAGCTGGGGCAGGTGGCGGACTATGAGATCCGCCTGTTGCGGGTGTTCAAGGCGGTGGTGGAATGCGGCGGCTTTGCGGCGGCTGAGACCGAGCTCAATATCGGCCGCTCAACAATCAGCATTCATATCGCCAACCTTGAGCAACGACTGAACCTGAAGCTCTGCCGACGTGGGCGCGCCGGTTTCGCCCTGACCGAGGAGGGCATCGAGGTTTACGAGTTGATGAAGGACCTGTTTTCGTCACTCGAAACCTTTCGTGCCGGCATCGATGCCCTGCACGTCGCGCTGACCGGTGAGTTGAAGATTATTGCCAGCGATACCGTCTGTCTCGATACCGAGGCCAAACTCGCCGAGGCGATCGCGAAGTTTTCGCAGGAGGCTCCGGAGGTCAACGTGTTGCTGGATGTCCGGGCGTTGACGGAGATCGAGCGGATGATACTCAACGACGAAGCCGATATCGGTTTTGTCCCCTTTCACCGTCAGTTTGAGGGCATGGATTACAGCCCGCTCTACTATGATCGCTGCCATCTGTACTGCAGTCACAACCACCCGCTGTTTGATGCCGTCGAGGACGCATCATTCGAGCAACAGGTGCTGGCTTCCAAGGTGGTACATGCCGGCGTACAGACGAGTGCGGAGGTGGGTGAGCAGCTGGCGGACATGAACAAGTCGGCCATCGCGTATTTCTACGAAGCCCGCCTGGCGATGATCCTGTCTGGTGCCTATATCGGATTTATGCCAGACAAATACGTGCAGCCGTATGTGGATTCCGGTCAGTTACGTCAGCTTCTGCCCAATCAAAAGGGCTACGAGCTGGGGCTGGCCGCGGTTACCCGCAGCCACCGCAAGAGCAGCCGCGCCCGCGAACTCTTTATCGAGATCCTGCGCGAGCTGCATGGTTGAGTGATGACTGTGTATCAGATCAGAGGCTGATCCAGACGCTCTTGATGTCGGTGTACTTCTCCAGCGAGTGCAGCGATTTATCCCGGCCGTTACCTGAGGCCTTGACGCCGCCGAACGGCATCGTGCAGTCGCCGTCGCCCCACCCGTTGACCCAGACCATCCCGCTCTTGATCTTGCGGCTGACCCGGTGGGCGCGTGAAAGGTTATCGGTCCAGATCGATGCGGCGAGGCCGTAGGGCGTGTCATTGGCGAGGCGGATCGCTTCCTCCTCCTGTTCGAACCCGGACACGGCCAGTACCGGGCCGAAGATCTCTTCGCGTACGAACGTCATTTGGTTATGGGCGTCGATAATGATGGTCGGCCTGGCGTAAAAACCTTGGCCCTCGACATACTCGGGCAGGCCGCCGCAGAGGACCCGGCCACCTTCATCGATGGCGGATTGGATGTAGCGGCTGACGGTGTCGAGTTGCGCCTTGTCCACCAGCGGTCCCATGCGGGTATCCGGGTCGAGCGGATCGCCAACCCGATAGGCCGCAGTGGCTTCGACCAGTGCGTCAAGGAACTGTGCCTTGATACCGTTCTGCAGGTACAGGCGCGAGCAGGCGATACAGACTTCCCCCTGGTTCGAGAAAATGGCCGCAGCGGCGGTCTCTGCCGCAGACTTGATATCCTGACAGTCGTCGAAAACCACCATCGGCGACTTGCCCCCGGCCTCGATCCAGACGCGTTTCATATTGGACTGGCCGGCATACTCCATCAGCATGCCGCCGACGCGGGTCGAACCGGTGAATGCCAGTACGCTGACGTCATGGTGCATTGCCAGTGCTTTCCCCGCCGTGTGGCCATACCCGGTCACGACGTTGAATACGCCGTCTGGGAGGCCGGCTTCGGTGGCCAGCTCTGCAAGTCGCAGGATGCTGAGCGAGCTCTTCTCGGAGGGCTTGAGTACCAGGGAATTGCCGGCGGTGAGCGCTGGCGCGAGCTTCCACACGGCCATCAACAGGGGGAAATTCCACGGTGTAATGGCGCCGACAACCCCCACCGGCTCGTGGCTGATCAGCCCCAGTGTTTCTTTACCTGTCGGCGCGATTTCACCATAGACCTTGTCGACACATTCGGCGGTCCAGCGCAGGCAGTCGATCGCTTCTGCCAGGTCGACGTTGACCATCTCATGGATTGACTTGCCCATGTCCAGACTGTCCAGCAGAGCCAGTTCGTTGCCGTGCTGCTCGACCAGGTCAGCGAGCCGAAGCATGACCTGCTTGCGATGGGCCGGCGTGGCCTCGGACCAGCTGCCGGCCTGGTAGGCGGCCAGCGCGGATTGGACGGCACGGTCGATATCGGCACGGTCGCCGCTGGCAACCTCAACCAGGCATTGTTCCGTAGCCGGGTTGATCGAAGGGAAACGTTCGCCGCTCTCGGCGGGCCGGAAGCGGCCGTCGATATAGCAATCACCGTGGAGCCGGGCGCGCTGGCTCAGCTGCTGCCAATCTTTTCGTTGTTCCATAGTTGTCACTCTCCGCTAGGAATCTGGTAGCGGTACAGGCTACGCATTGCGCTGTCGGGCGCGCCATACCCTCTTGAGGGTAGGGGCTGGTTTCCCGGCCCACTACCCTTAAAAGGGTATGTGGGAAATCAACATGGCCATGCTAATGATTAAAAGCGTTCCCCATGATGGGCAAATCGCACAACCCGACAGGAGAGAATTATGCCTATAACAAAAAACCGACTCGGCGCTGCCCTGGCGCTTTCTGTCAGTGTCACATCCGGTGCGGCTTTGGCCGACGAAAGCAAGGTCCTGAACATCTACAACTGGTCGGATTATATTGCGCCGGAGGCGATTGAAGCGTTCTCCGAAAAGACCGGCATCGAGGTCAACTACGACGTCTACGATTCCAACGAGGTGCTTGAGGCCAAGCTTATGTCCGGCGGCACAGGCTATGACGTGGTGGTGCCGGCTGGCGCCTTTCTGGAACGGCACGTCCAGGCCGATATCTATCTGGAAGTTGACCAGTCCCGGCTCTCCAACTACGACAATCTGGACAAGGTGCTGTTAGAAAAAGTGGCCCGTTACGACGTGGGTAACAAGCATAGTGTGCCTTACGCGTGGGGAACGATCGGCCTGGGCTACAATGTCGATCAGGTCAGAGAGCGTCTGGGCGATACCCCTGTCGACAGCCTCGATCTGGTGTTTAACCCGGATGTCGCGGCCAGATTGGCTGATTGTGGCATCGCCATGCTGGATTCCCCTGCCGAAGTTGTCTCCATGGCGCTGAACTACCTGGGACTTGATCCCAACAGCGAGAAAAAAGGCGACCTGAAAAAAGCCGAGGCTCTACTTCAGGGCGTGCGTCCCCACATCAAATACTTCAGTTCCAGCAAGTACATCTCCGACCTGGCTAATGGCGAAATCTGTCTTGCCGTGGGCTACAACGGTGACGTGCTGCAGGCACAAGGGCGTGCGGAAGAAGCGGGTCAGGGCGTAAATGTGGGCTTTTCCATTCCCTCCGAAGGAACCCTGGTCTGGTTTGACGTGATGGCCATCCCTGCCGATGCCCCACACCCGGATGCCGCGCATAAGTTCATCGATTTTGTGCTGCAAGGCGACACGGCGGCCGGTATCTCCAACTACGTCTACTACGCGGTACCCAATGTGGCCGCCATGCCGCTTCTCGATGAAGAGGTCAGCAGCAACCCGGGCATATACCCCTCTGAAACAGTCAAGGCCAAGCTGTTTACCCAGAATGCGCATACGCGGAGATTCGACCGTATCCTGAACCGCTCCTGGTCCAATATTAAAACCGGACGGTAAACACCGTCATTCCGGCGGCGAGCCAGCACGAAAGTCGCTGGTTTCGTCACCAGCGGGATAACTGCCAGGGGAAAGAACATGAGCTTATACACGGTAATTGAACCGGAGCAGGCGGAAGCTTGCGCCAATAGTGGAGCCCCAGTGCCACTGTGGCGCCAGGAAGGTGCCGAGCCTTTTGTGAAGATCGAAAACGTCACCAAGAAGTTTGGCGATTTTACAGCGGTCGATAACGTCTCATTGAACATCTACAAAAACGAGCTTTTCTGCCTGCTGGGCGGCTCCGGTTCGGGCAAGAGTACGCTGCTCCGGATGCTGGCCGGATTTGAGACCGCCACCAGCGGACGCATCCTGATCGATGGTGTCGATACTTCGGGCATTCAGCCTTGGAATCGGCCGGTCAACATGATGTTTCAGTCCTATGCCCTGTTTCCGCATCTGACCGTCACCGAAAACGTGGCGTTTGGTTTGCGTCGCGAGGGGATCAGTCGCTCGGAAACCAAACAGCGCGTGGCGCAGATGCTGGATATGGTGCAGATGGGGCACTTGGGTAAGCGCAAGCCGAATCAGTTGTCGGGTGGACAGCGCCAGCGGATTGCGTTGGCGCGGGCGCTGATCAAGCGCCCCAAACTGCTGCTGCTGGATGAACCGCTGGGCGCACTGGATAAAAAACTGCGTGAAGAGACCCAGTTTGAGCTGATCAACCTGCAATATGAGTTGGGTGTGACGTTTGTGGTGGTGACCCATGACCAGGAGGAGGCGATGACCCTGGCTACCCGGATTGGGGTGATGAATCAGGGGCAGATCATTCAGACGGCCGAACCTCATGAAGTTTATGAATATCCGAACAGTCGTTTTGTGGCCGAGTTTGTCGGTTCGGTCAATCTGTTCGAGGGTAAGGTTGTTGAGAAGGTGCCGGGTTCAGTGCGGATCGATTCTCGGGACGCCGGCACCACGCTTTCCAACAACCACGATATCAACTGTGCCGCCAATCAGGTGGTCCATGTAGCGGTACGCCCTGAGAAAATCAGCATCAGCCATGAGGATCCGGAACAGCGCGACAACTGTGTACGCGGCAAGATCGAAGATGTCGCCTATATGGGCAGCCTGTCGTTATTCCGGGTCAAGCTCGATAACGGTTTTGAAGTGAGAGTGACCAAGCCCAATCTGATGCGCGCCGCAGCCGAGAGATTCACCTGGGATGATCTCGTTTACTTGTCCTGGGACGAAGACAGCAGCGTGGTGTTGACGTCATGAGTACTATTGCTGAATCAGTCCGGCTCACAGGGCCTACGCTGAGGGCTCAGATCCTGGAACGCCTCGGGCAGAACCGATGGGGCCGTTATGCGGTCATTTCGATTCCGGGTCTGTGGCTGGCGGTGTTTTTCTTTATCCCGTTCCTTGTGGTGTTCAAAATCTCGCTTGCCGAGACGGCGATCGCGATTCCACCCTACACCTCGCTGTTCGAACTCAATCTGGAAGAGGCGTTGCTGGAAATCAGCATCAACCTCGGCAATTATCGCTACCTGTTCGAGGATGATTTCTACCTGGCAGCCTACCTCAATTCGGCCAAAATCGCCGCCATCTCCACCTTCTTCACCTTGCTGATCGGCTTTCCGATGGCCTATCTGATTGCCCGAAGCCACGGCACAACCCGGACGTTGTTGCTGTCGCTGGTGATCCTGCCGTTCTGGACGTCATTTCTGCTCCGGGTATACGCCTGGATGGGGATCTTGCAGAAGAATGGCATCGTCAATGACTTCCTGATGAGCATCGGCCTGATCGACACCCCGTTGACGATATTGCAGACCGATATCGCCGTTTACATCGGCATCGTTTACACGTATCTGCCGTTTATGGTGTTGCCGCTTTATACGGCGCTCGAAAAACTCGACGGGGTCCTGCTTGAGGCAGCGGAAGACCTGGGTTGCAAACCCGCGCAAACCTTCTTCCTGATCACCCTGCCGCTGTCCTTGCCCGGTGTCGTTGCAGGCTGCTTGCTGGTGTTTATTCCGGCGGTGGGCGAGTTCGTGATTCCGGCTCTGCTGGGCGGCTCCGATACGTTGATGATCGGTCGGGTATTGTGGGACGAGTTCTTCCTCAGTCGTGATTGGCCCATGGCTTCGGCAGTAGCGACGGTGATGCTGATCGTGCTGGTGCTGCCGATCATGCTGATCCGTAACAACGCCGAAAAACAGGGGGAGGCCGCCTGATGAAGCGCCGTTCAACCTTCTTGAGTGTGTCGGCCAGCATGGGCTTTGTGTTCCTGTATGCGCCGATCATTGCCCTGATCATCTACAGCTTCAATAAGTCCAAACTGGTGACCGTATGGGGTGGCTGGTCGTTGAAATGGTATAGCGAGCTGTTTAAAAACGACCAGATTATTGACGCCGCGCTGGTGAGTGTGAAGATTGCCGTCATCAGTGCCACGCTGGCAGTGGTGCTGGGCACACTGGCCGGCTTCGTGCTGACCCGTTTCGGCCGCTTCCGCGGCAAGATGATCCTGTCGGGCTGGACGACCGCGCCGCTGGTTATGCCGGAAGTGATCACCGGCCTGTCCCTGCTGCTTTTGTTCGTGGCAATGGAGGGAATGTTCGGTTGGCCCGCCGGACGCGGTACCGGCACGGTGATCATCGCCCATACTACCTTCTGCCTGGCCTATGTGGCCGTGATCGTGCAGTCGCGCCTTATATCACTGGACGAGACCCTGGAAGAAGCGGCCATGGACCTGGGTGCCAGGCCTGCATCGCTGTTCTTCCTGGTGACCCTGCCGTTGATCGCGCCGGCGCTTGTCTCGGGCTGGTTGCTCTCCTTCACCCTGTCACTGGATGACCTGGTCATCGCCAGCTTTGTCTCCGGTCCGGGCGATAGCACACTACCGATGGTGATCTTCTCGAAAGTCCGCCTTGGCGTCAGTCCGGAGGTGAACGCCCTGGCCACGCTGATGATTCTTACCGTGGCGGTCGGGGTGATTGCAGCGGTTTTCCAGATGCGTCGCCAACACCGCAGCAAAGAAATCCAGGAATAACTCTAACCCTAACCCGGGGGCAAAGCCCCCGGTTTCACTCCCCCAACCCTAAAAACAACACCTAGGAGAATCCTATGAAATCATTGTGGATGGCACCGGCGTGCCTGTTACTTTCCTCTGCCGTCACGGCAGCCGAGCTCTCGAGCACTGTTGGCTTCACCAATGACTACCGTTTCCGCGGTATCTCACAAACGGCCGGTGATGCAGCGATGCAGGGCAGTATTGATGTGGCCTTCGATAACGGTCTCTATGCCGGTATCTGGGGCAGCAACGTCGATTTTGGTGACGACGCCAACCTGGAAATCGACTGGTACGGCGGTTACTGGGCTGCAATCAATGACAAGATGAGTTGGGACGCGACCCTGTATTACTACACCTACCCGGGTTATGACGCTGCCGACGCGGACTACGCCGAAGTCGACCTGAACGTCTATTACGGTGACCTGAAGCTGGAGTACGCCTTTGCCAACGACTATGTCAACCTGGGTGAGGCCGCACATTACGTCGCGCTGGACTACAGCTACGCCGTGACCGAACAGGTGTCCCTGGACCTGCACGCCGGTCATAGCTTTGGCGATTACTGGGACGATATTGATATCGGTGACTACAGCGATTTCTCGGTTGGCGCATCCACCAGCTTCGTTGGTCTCGACCTGTCACTCGCCTATCTGTTTAACGATCTGAACAGCGACCAGGAGATCGATAATGGCGCGTTCAGCAATGACGAAACGGTTCTGTTGACGGTTTCCAGAAGTTTCTAAGCGCTAACGGGCAGCTCGGCTGTCTGTTCTGGCCGGCCTGGTGGTTCTGCAATCCCGTTGCAGAACCACCAGGCCGGCTTTTTTATTACTCGCCCTGTTTCACCGGAACCAGGGGGCGGAGACAAAAAAGCCGGGCTCCAAGGCCCGGCTGTTGGTGGTAGGTGGTTCGGGTGTCAGCCCAACTCTTTCTGCGTGATCGGGAAGCCCATCTTCTCGACCAGCCGAATCCACAAATGGCGCCAGCCGCCTTTGGCATCAACCGTATCCAGTGCGTACATGGTAATCTTGGCGCCGATCCAGCGGAACGGCTCGGGAGGGATGTAGCCCGGCAGTGTGCTGGCAAAGCCCAGCTTGCTCTCGGGCGTGTTTTTCCCATCCAGTATGTCCAGTCCGACCCGAGAGCCAAACCGGGTCGCGGTGACGCCAAAGCCGGAGTAACCACCGGCGTAGATCATGTCGCCGTTGTGGTAACGCTGGAAGTGGACCGCCATACGTGTGGTCAGGCCAATGGGACCGCTCCAGGCGTGGCTGAAATTGATGCCGCGCAGGCCCGGGAAGGTCTTGTAGAAGTTTTCGACCAAGGGAACAAAGTTGTCTGCCGTCTTGTCCGCTTTCGGGTCGGTATCGTTCTCGTAAAAGTATCCCAGTCGACCGCCAAACAGAATCCGGTTGTCGGCGGTCAGCCGCATGTAGTTAAGCTGGGTACGGGTGTCGTAGATGCCTTGACGGTGCTTCCAGCCGATACTGGCCAGCTGCTCGTCGGTGAGTGGTTCAGTGACAACGATCCGGTCGCGGATCGCAGCGACCCGTTTGCGGATCTTGCTACCACTGATGGCAAAGGCGTTGGTGGCGAGCAGTACCTTGCGGGCTCTGATCAGGCCCTCGGGGGTCTCAACCTTTACCCCCGGGTTCAGCGCGCGGGTATCGCACAAAGGGGTGTATTCGTAGATCCTCACACCGAGTTCTTTCGCCACGCGCTTAAGACCCCAGGCCAGCTTTCCGGGGTGGACGGTGCCGCTACGGCTCTTGGACCAGAGTCCACCGGAGAACAACGGTGAGTTGACTTCAGACTGGACCTGGTCCTTGTTGAGCAGGTAGGCGTCGTGACCGTAGCGCTTGTAGAGTTTGTATTCCTTCTTGATGTCCGCCAGTCCATCCTCGCCAATAGCGACGGTGAGTTCGCCACCCCATTCGATATCGCAGTCGATCTTGTAACGTTCGATAGTCTCGCGGAAGCCGTCCAGATTTTCTTTGCCCAGACGCTCCAACTCGTCCATGTCGTCTGGAAACAGGCGCTGAGCATTGTCCAGACCATGCATTACCGAGGTCGACAGAATAGCGGCAGGGCGACCTGAGGCTCCGATGGCGACGCATTGCGCCTCGATCAGAACCACATCACGCTCGGGGTTGTTTTCTTTTGCCTGCACGGCGGCCCAGAGCCCTGTGAAGCCAGCGCCGACGATCAGCAGATCACATTGGGTGCTGCCCTTGAGTGATGGTTCAGGCGTTGGTGCATCGGCGTGATCCAACCAGTAGGGAAAGAACTTTGTTCTCAGTAAAGCCTTTTGGGCATCCGTTAATCCGTTCATGGTCACACTCATTTGTTGTGTTTCTCAGGAGTTGCGCTGATAGCGCTATGTAACCAGTTTGCTGAACGGTAGGACGGTATTGAATACCCTCGTTTGGTAGGTACCTGAACAGGGTAGAGCGTGAGGGGGGAGTGCGAATGTCGCGTAAAGGTGGCTGCTTTGGGGAACAAAAAAACGCAGGCAGGGCCTGCGTTTAAGTGGTTTAGCGCTTGGTGTAGTGAACCCCGGGTAGCACGCACAACATTTCGTAGAGCAGGTTGGCGGCCACCACCGATGTGTTGCGGCTCATATCGAAGGGTGGCGAGACTTCAACCAGGTCGGCGCCGACTATGTCCAGCCCGCGGGAGCCGCGGATGATTTCGATGCCCTGCATCACGGTCAGACCGCCGACCTCAGCGGTACCGGTGCCCGGGGCAAAGGCAGGGTCAAGCCCGTCGATATCGAAGCTGATATAGACCGGACCGCCGCCAACCTTCTCGCGCACCTCTTCCATCAGCGGGGTCAATGACTTGTGCCAGCATTCCTCAGCCGTGACGACGCGAAATCCCTGGTCGCGTGACCAGTCGTATTCGTTGGCCGAATAACCGGTGCCGCGGAGACCGATCTGGACGACGCGGTTACCATCGAGCAGTCCCTCTTCCACCGCGCGGCGGAACGGGGTGCCGTGGGCGATGGACTCGCCAAACATATGATCGTTGATGTCGGCATGCGCATCGATATGGATCACGCCGATCGGACCGTGTTTCTTCCTCAATGCTCGCAGAATCGGCAGTGCTATGGTGTGATCGCCACCCATTGTCAGCGGGACGACGCCACAGCCCAACACGTCGTCGTAAAATGCTTCGATAATGTCGATGCTTTTTTGCAGGTTGAAGGTGTTGATCGGTACATCGCCGATATCGGCAACGGTCAGACTGTTGAAGGGATCGGCACCGGTGGATACGTTAAATGGACGCAGCATGCGCGACTCGTCACGGATCTCGCGGGGAGCGAGGCGGGCGCCAGGACGATTGGAGGTGCCAATATCAAAGGGCACGCCGATGAATGCAGCGTCCAGTTCTTCAGAGAGATCGACAGCGGGGAGGCGCATAAAGGTTGCGGGCCCACCGAAACGGGGCATCTCGTTGCCGCTCATCGGGGCATAAAGCGTTTTGTTGGACATGGTCGATCTCCTTGCTGCAATAGGTTGCCGACACATTGCTCAGGCCGGCTATTTCTGGTGATATTGGTCATCACACTAGAAACATCCTGCTGCGCTCACCATACCCTGTTCAGGTGGGTCATTCGGCCGCCCCCCCTGAACAGGGTATGTCTCAGGGGGTGGAGCGGGGGTAATAATGGCGCCATAGTAGACAAAAATAATTAAGGTGGTGCCTTATGAGTAAGCCCTTGAGCCATAAAAAAACGTTGACCGCGCTCGACGTCACACTCTATGCCGTCTCCGCGGTCCTGCTGATTGATCAGATCGCCATGACCGCCGCTGTTGGCCCGGCGGCTATCTTCTGGTGGCTGGTGGTTATTGTCTTATTCCTGATCCCCAATACGTTGGTCACTGCCGAACTGGGCACCTCTTACCCGGAACAGGGCGGCATCTACGCCTGGGTTCGTGATGCCTTCAATACCCGCTGGGCGGCACGGATTACCTGGCAATACTGGATCAATATCGCCCTGTGGATGCCGGCGGTGTACATCATGTTCTCTGGCATCTTCGCGGCTCTGTTTTTCCCCGAGATGGGCCTTTGGACTCAGATCTGCCTGGGGATAACCATGTGCGCCCTGACGACCTGGGCCAACTGCATCCGCCTCAGTTACAGCAAATGGATTCCCAATATCGGCACCTTGACCAAGTTTGCGGTTATTCTGACCCTGGGTGGTGCTGGCATCGCATACGGCCTGGAGCATGGATTCGTTAACGATATCGGGTTTGGGGCGGCAATGGATGATCTTCAGGCCGGCCTGGTGTACTTGCCCGTGGTGGTTTATGGCTGCCTGGGGATGGAGCTGATCAGTGCCGAGAGTGACGAGATCATCAATCCCAAACGCAATATCCCTCGCGCCATGCTGGCTGCTGGCCTTTGCGCGGCAGGCTTCTACATCTTTGGTACGGCGGGTGTGCTGGCGGCGGTTCCGGCCGATGATGTCGACATGGTTGATATCCTGGCGGTGACGCTTCAGGAGTTGTTTGGTGGCAGCGAGCTAGGCAGCGCCTTCGCCCTGGTAATCGGCGGTATGGCGCTGTTTACGTTGTTCTCGACCATGGTGACCTGGACCCTCGGCGGTAACCGTGCCGCGGCGGAAGCGGCCGACGCAAAAGAGATGCCCGAGATCTTCGGCTGGGTGAGCAAGGAGCACAAGAGCCCTGTTGGTGCCGCAATCCTGACCGGTACGATCAGCTCGTCGATTATGGTGATCTACGGTTTTATGGCCAATAATCTTGAAGACCTCTTTTGGACCCTTTTCTCGTTCAGTGCCATCATCTTCCTGTTACCCTATGTCGCCATGCACCTGGCATTTATAAAGTTACGTATCAGTGATGCCGATCATCCGCGGCCGTTCAAGATTCCGGGTGGTGATTTGATGGGATACGCGCTTTCAACACTCTGTATCGCCATTCTGGGGATGTCGATCCTGCTCTTCTTCTGGGTCCCCGGCGAACCACTGGATGTGGCGTTCGCCTTGCAGGTTGGCGCTGGCGTGCTGATCACCCTGGCCATCGGCGAATACCTGGTATACCGCGGCGAGAAACTGCGGGCAGCGGAAGCCGATCGGCAGCAGGCCAGGGTAGCTATAAAATTGGGCGTGGCCAACGGATGAGCCGCTTCTAAGCCGATTCGCCGTAAGGCCCCACCCGTTAATCTGGTGGGGCCTAGTCTTCGTCCCGTGGCGGACGTTCCACCACCTTTCGCTTACCCTTGGCGCAGCGCGCCAGGGCTTTCAGGCCATCGCCCTCAAAGGCATCCACCCGGATCACATCGTACAGTGCTTCAAGCGCTTCCAGCAGTTTGTCGCATTCCTCCTTCTTGATGACGCCTTGCTCGCAGGCCCAGTCCACCAATTCCTTGCGCTGGTGGCCCATCAACAGAGCGATACCATCCACCTCGTCCTCATTTCGGTTGCGAATGGCTTCATGGAGCCGGCTGCGCATTTCGACGGTTTCGTTGGCCAGGCGATAGGCATTCAGCACCCGGCCCAGGGGATCGTCCGGATCGGTATTGATGTAGGCGCCGCGGCTGACGCGCTGACGCACAGGGGTGTCCTTCACGATGGTGTCGGCGACCGTGGCACCCAACTTGTCGTCAGGACCGTTCAGGCCGGTGGCGCCCAGTGGGAACACCAGCAACCGCAACGGCCAGCGCAGGGCCGGTATCGGGAAGTTGATGATCGCTTCGCGCATGGACTCCTGCAGGTCCCGTAGACTGGTTTTCAGGCCCCATTCCACCAGTGGTCGCTGGTCGTCCGGGTAGCCTTCCTCATGCCACTGCTTGATCACTGCGGTGGCGTAGTACAGGTGCACCAGGCAGTCCGCCATACGGCCGGACAATCGTTGACGGGCTTTCAGGCCACCACCGACGGTCAGCAGGGTGACGTCGGTCATCAGGGCAAAAGCGGCGGAGAAGCGGGCCAACTGGCGGTAGCAGGGTTTGATGTCGCCCTGGCGGGGCACCGGTTCCAGCCAGCCGCGAGTCAACCCGAGTACGAACGCCCGCAGGGCATTACGGGTGGTGTGGGCGATGTGGCGGTAGAAAATACCATCGAATTTTTTCGCGGCCTTGTCTTCGTCCTCCATACCCGCGGCTTCGATTTCCTCCACGATGAACGGGTGACAGCGTATTGCGCCCTGACCGAAGATCATCAGACTGCGGGTGAGGATATTGGCACCTTCCACGGTGATACCAATGGGGACCGCCTGGTAGGCCCGCGCCAGGAAATTGCGGGGGCCGGTAATCACGCCGCGACCAGCCACCACATCCATGGCATGGTTGATCACTTCACGCATCAGATCGGTGTTGCGGTATTTCAGCACCGCCGACGGCACGGATGGACGCACGCCCCGGTCCAGCATGCCTGAGGTGAGCAGCCGTGCCGCGTCCATCATGTAGGTGTAGCCGGCAATGGGTTCCAGGGCTTCCTGAACACCCTCAAACTGGCTGATGGAACGGCCAAACTGTTCCCGTGTCAGCGCGTAGGAACCGGTAGCGAGGCTGGCGACCTTGCCGGCGCCGGTGCCCAGGGCCGGCAGGGAAATGGAGCGACCGATGGACAGACATTCCAGCAACATGGTCCAGCCCTTGCCGAGCATGTCCTGACCACCGATGACCTGTTCCATGGGGATGAACACGTCGGTGCCCCAGGTTGGTCCATTCATGAACACCGTATTCATCGGCAGGTGGCGGGCGCCGGCGTTGACGCCCTCGGTGTCCCGGGGCACCAGCACGCAGGTCACTCCGATGTCGTCCTGGTCACCCAGCAGTTTTTCGGGGTCATAGACTTTGATGGCCAGGCCAATCAGCGTCGCAACCGGCGCCAGAGTGATGTAGCGCTTGTTCCAGGTGACTTTCAGCCCCAGCACTTCCTTGCCATTCCATTGACCCTTACAGACGATCCCCTTGTCGGGAATGGCGCCAGCATCTGAGCCTGCCACGGGAGAGGTCAGGGCAAAGCAGGGAATTTCTTCGCCTTTACACAGCCGTGGCAGATAATGGTGTTTCTGTTCGTCAGTGCCGTAATGCATCAGCAGTTCGCCCGGGCCCAGTGAATTGGGCACCATCACCGTGACGGCGGCGGACACGCTGCGGGTGGAAATCTTCATCACGATTTCGGAGTGGGCGGTATTGGAGAAGCCCAGGCCGCCGTCTTCCTTTGGAATCACCAGCCCGAAGAAGCCGTTTTCACGGATGAACTTCCATACTTTGTCTGGTAAATCATAGTTTTCGTGGGTGATTTTCCAGTCGTCCAGCATGGCGCAGAGCTTTTCCACCGGGCCATCCAGGAACGCCTGTTCCTCACTGGTGAGGTGGGCGGGTTTGGCGTCCAGCAGCTTTGACCATTCCGGCTGACCGGAGAACAGTTCGCCGTCCCAGTCCACGGAGCCGGATTTGAGCGCTTCAGATTCGGTTTCCGAGAGCTGGGGCAGGCGGTTGCGAACCCAGCCCAGCAGGGGGCGGCTCAGCTTATCGAGGCGGAGATCGCCGGGGAAAACCAGCAGCAGGGCCAGGGCGAGCAAGCCGCCGCCAAATAATATGCTGAGCAGATGCCAGCCGTCCTGGAACAGACCGATGATGGTGGCAATGACCATCACTACCGCTGCGGGTTGGCCACCAATGCCAAGATAAATCAGGACCAGTGCACTGATCAGAAGGAGCAGGACGCTCATGGGGCAGACCTCCGTATCACGAATGAAATCAACAGATTTGAGAAGGTATTACGAAGCTTCTTTTACCATCGATCAAAGGCTGGCCAGTTGCAAGCGACAAACACGGATTATGGCCTGAAGATCATACGTAGCCGGCCGCAAACACCAGCCCCAGTACAATAGGCATCACCACCAGGCTGCCGAGATTGCTGAGCAGTACCAGTGACGCAACCTTGTGGGGTTCCTGCTGGTATTGCTCCGCCACCATGTAGTTGAGGACTGCTGGCGGCAGGGCGGCGAAGACCCACAGGGCGGCGACCTGCAGCCCGGGAAGATCCAGTATCGCGATCATCGGCCAGGCCAGAATCAGCCCCGAAACGGGGCAGGCTATGGCGCCCAGCATGCCCAGCTTCCAGTCGCTGAAATCCACATCCAGCATACGCACCCCGAGGGTAAACAGCATCAGCGGGATACACACACCGCCCAGCATGTTCAGGGTTTCCAGCAGCCAGTCCGGCATGGGCACACCGCCGAAATTAATGCTCAGACCGGCAATGCTGGCAAACACAACGGGCAGACGCAGCCGTTTGAGGATGGAGGTGTGCGGGTCCAGCATGTAGAGGCCAACGGTAAAGTGCAGCAGCATCTCCACGATAAACAGCACAATGGCGGCTGGCAGGGCGGCCTCGCCAAAGGCGAATACCAGCACCGGGATGCCCATGTTGCCGGAATTGTTGAACATCATCGGAGGCAGGAAAGTCTTCAGGTCCAGCTTCAGCACCCGCGCGAGGGGATACAGGATAATGCCGGAGCCCAGCACCACCACCGTCGCTGCCAGGGCCAGGCTGGTGTATTCCTGCAGCGGTGCCTGCTGGTCTGCCAGTACCGCGAACACCAGCATGGGAACGAACAGCTCCATATTCAGGGTATTCAGGCCCTGGATATCGGGGGTTCGATAACGGCCATACAGTGCGCCACATCCGGCAATCAGGAAAACCGGCAACATCGTGGACAGGATCTGACCAATCATTCGAAGACTCCGAGGGGGTTCATTTGTCAGACGATGGACAATAAACCGTTAGGTTCGCAAGTGTTGGCCGTATTCGGCAAGGAAAACCTGAGAATCTTCGACCAAAGCCCTAAGGGGAGCGCGGACCCGGACATGTCGGGTTGCAGCTATCAATGTTCCTGACACAGAATGATGGCGATTAACCCGTGTACATCACTGATCGGAGCGCCACGTGCCCATTGATTTCGATACGCTCGTTATCCGCGAACAGACCTGTTCGGTAAAATTCGACGCCCGCCGAGCGGTGTTCGGTACCGAGGATGTGATGCCGTTGTGGGTGGCGGACATGGACTTCCCGGCTCCGGAAGCCGTTACCCGGGCGCTGGAAGCCCGGGCACGCCACCCGATATACGGCTATTCGTTGTTCCCGGACTCCCTGTATCAGTCCATGATGGATTGGTTCCGGGACCGTCATGGTTGGTCCATTGAGCGGGACTGGATACTGATGGCGCCGGGAGTAGTGCCCTCACTTCATGCCGCATGCATGGCGTTTGCGGAACCCGGTGAGGGCGTCATCATTCAGTCGCCGGTTTATCCGCCGTTTTTCAGCGCCATCAGGCAGACCGGCCGGACAGTAATCGAGAACCCGCTGGACTGTGTCGATGGTCGTTACCAGATGAACCTGGAGCATCTGGAGCAGTGCGCCGCCCGCGACGATGCCCGCCTGCTGGTGCTCTGTTCTCCCCATAATCCGGTTGGCCGGGTATGGTCCGATGAGGAACTGCGTGCGGTACTGGATATTGCCCGCCGACATGGCCTGGTGGTGCTGTCTGACGAAATTCACTGTGACCTGGTGTATCCGGATAAGCCGGTGCATTGTGTACTCGACCGCCTGGCAGGCCCTGAGGATGCACTGGTAACCGCCGTTGCGCCGAGCAAGACCTTCAATATGCCGGGCCTGGGGTTGTCGGCCCTGGTGATTTCCGACCCAGACCGTCGTCAGGCGATGAAAACCGTCTTTGATTCTCTGCACATGTTGCAGTGTAATCCGTTCAGTATTGCCGGCTTTGAGGCTGGATACCGGTTCGGTGGCCCCTGGCTTGATGAACTGATGGCCTACCTTCAGCAAAACCGGGACTACGTGGCGGATTACCTGACACAGCGTCTGCCTGAAATCACCCTGTCAGTACCGGAAGGCACCTATCTGTTGTGGCTGGATTGTCGGGTACTGGCGCTGGGTGATAAGGATCTGAAACAGTTTTTTGTGCGGGATGCGGGAGTCGGGATGAATCCGGGCCTCACCTTTGGTGACTGTGGCAGCGGGTTTATGCGGATGAACATTGGTTGCCCCCGGGCAGTTCTGGAGCAGGCGTTGGAGCGGATTGAAGCAGCGATTGTCCGGCGTTTCCGCTAACGGCTGATCCGGCGTTCCTGGTCGGTGTCAGTTTTTTTTACGATCATGGCCAGTGCTGAGTTTACGGAAGTACCCAGGCCTCTGGTTTTACAGCGAAAGGCCGGGGTTGGCATTGTGGATGCTTTGGCTTCAGGGTGTTACTCATAAATGGATTATGGGGAAACCCAGGGAGGCAAGCATGCCACGATTTACACTGGTCACGTTGTTGGCCGCCGTATTGTTTTTCCCAACACTGACAAGTGCGGCGCAGATAACTGCAAGCTATGACGTAAATCTCAACTCATCTGATCCGGGTCTGGTGGTTAACTCTGCGGACATTGCTGATAACCCCTTCTCGTTCAACCTTGAGGAAGGTGAAAGTAATTACTTTACACTCTTCAAGATCTGGACCAATGAGGAGACGGTCAATAGTGATGATAAGGATCCGCAGTCGATCTCTGTCGACTTCAACTTCACCTCACCGGAGGCGCTGTTCGGTTCGGTGAATGGAGAAACCGACGGAGTCAGGAAGATCTTGCTTGCAAACTATCAGGCTGGCCATCTGACCTGGGGTGGTCCACTGGATCTGGTGTTTGGTGCGCTGGGTGATGGCCTTCTGCGGGTGACCCTGTTTGATGCCGTGTTCAATGAGGGCTATATCTTCGGGCTGCATGAAGGCAAGACATACGGCGCCAAGGTGAAGGCGAAAATCGAGCTGATCTCCGATGCCTCGCAGGTGTCTGAACCAGGCACCCTTGCGCTGTTAGGATTGGGTTTGCTTGGACTGGGACTGCGTGCCCGTCATCGTACCAACTGAAAAGGAAGTGTTTCCCCAATGGCCTGTCAGAACCCCGGGGCGGAGCCCCCGGGGTTCTGTATTTTTTCAGATCATTGCCTGACTGGCGCTTTACGTGTTGCCAGGAATAGCCCCGCCAGTATCAGTAGCCCTCCGACAATGTGGAACATTCCCAGGCGCTCGCCAAGGAAGACACCTGCGAGTATTGAAGCAAATACCGGTGTCAGGTACATAAACATGGCGGCCTGGGCGGGGCCTACCTGGTGGACGCCGTGGTTCCAGAACGCGTAGGCCAGAATGCCGGGAAAGAAGGCGAAATAGAGTAATGGCATGATGGTGGTGCGACCGACCTCAAAACCACCCTTGAAGAACATCAGTTCGGTCAGATAAAACGGCAGGATCACCAGCGTGCCAAGGGCGATCTGGGTGGTCAGGAAGGTCAGTGCCGGCAAGGGCACCGCCTGTCTTCTGAGCAGGACTGAAAACAGCCCCCAACTGAACACCGCAGCCACCATGATCAGGTCTCCGGGCTGTGCCTCGAGTTGTGTGAGTACGGAAAGTTTGCCACGGGCGATCACGGTCAGGATGCCCAGTACGGCCAGCAGGATACCCACTATCTGGACCGGGCGGGTGCGGTCACCCAGCAGTAGCCAGGCCAGCAAAGCAATGAAGATGGGGATGGTGGCGTTGATCAGCGCAATGTTGGTGGCGCTGGAGGTAATGGCAGCGTAGTACAGCAGGGAATTAAACGCCGCGACACTGAAAGTGGCCAGTACCAGCATAGAGCCAAAGTACTGACGAATGACCCGGCGATGGCGAAGGACGCCTTTTAGTCCAAAGGGCAGGATGACCGCCAGGGCGATCACCCAGCGCCAGAATGACATGGACAAGGGGGGGATGCTTGCGATCGAACCCTTGGCAACAACGGCATTACCTGCCCAGAACAGCGGTGTGAGGACCAGCCCGAGGTAGGCCAGCCATAGTGGCTTCGGGGAGTGAAAAGACACGCCGGCTCCTGTCATTGTTCATAAACAGCGGGAGCCGGTAGCATACTACTCCCCTGGAACTTCTGCCTCCGTACCAACGTGGTAGGCGGCAAAGCCGGCCATTACCACCTGGTCCACAGCCATACCGATGATCCGACCCTTGCTGCTTGCGCGGATAGGGTGCTGGGCATTGGTGATGGGGTCGGCGACATAGCCCAGCACCTCACCTTCGGAAACTTCGGCGCCCAGATCCACCTCGCTGAACAGGATGCCGCCGTTTGGCACACGGATCCAGTCGGAGTCGTAGTAGATCGGCTCCGGGTCTCCCCAGACAAACATCCGTGAGATCATGCCTTCCTTTTCCATCAGGCTGGTCAGGCTGTTTACCCCGGCGTCTATCTGGTGTTCCTGGATGCGGTGGGATTCGCCGGCTTCCATGGTGACCGTGCGAATACCGGCCTCTACTGCCGCCGTGCGCAGCATGCCGGAAGAGCCTGAACTGTGAACGACTGCCATACGGTCAAAACCCCGTGTCAGTGCCGCTACCTCCGGATTGTTCATATCTGCCCGCAACTGGGGCAGGTTGGTGCGTTTCTGGGACCCGGTGTGGATATCCACCAGCATGTCGCATTTACGGATCACGTTCTCAAACAGAGAGTGGGCAATACGATCCGCCAGACTGCCGTCCGGGCTGCCCGGGAAGTGACGGTTGAGATCACGACGATCCGGCAGATAGCGGGTGCCCTGCTGGAAACCCGGCAGGTTCACGATGGGAACGCCCACCACCCGACCGGAGAGTTTTTCCGGGTTGAGATCGTAGACCGTACGGCGAACAATCTCGATGCCGTTGAGTTCATCTCCGTGAACTGCGCCGGTCAGGCAAAGCGTGGGGCCGGCGTTGACACCATTGACCACCAGTACTGGCGTGGGCTGCGACAGCCCGGCAATCTGTATATTCGGCGACCAGGCCAGGCGCGTAGAGGTACCTGGGCGGACCTCGGAGCCAAGTAGTTCAAAACTGGTGGCTGCTTCGGGTTCGGTCGCCGGGCTGACCTCCTCGTTCCCGGCGGGCTCCGGGATTGGGGCGATTTCCTTGAGATCAATATTGGGCGCGACCTTTTTGGGCTTCTCGCTTTCCGCAGCAGCGGGCGCCTGCTGACCGGCGCCTTCCGGTTTATCCTTCTGCCTGGTATTCCCGCTTGCAGGCGTGGTCTGCGCGCCTTTGCGGGGTTCGGAATTTTCTACGTCCTCGACACTCTCGTCCTCCGCCAACTCGGCGATCAGAACCTCCTTGGTCTTTTTGGCCTGATCTGCAAAAGCGGGATGGGCCATGATCAAAGCAACGAGAGCCAGCCCTGCAGGGAGAATCTGATTTTTAAGTAATTTCAATAGCATAGTTCCTCGAAGGTCGTCAGCCAATCGGAGCGAAGCACTCGGTTCCGGCGGCGGAAACGGAGTCTAGGATAATGCGCCCCTGCTATCATGAATACGGCTGTGACAAAGGTTTAATGCCACCTTCATGAGCTCTTTGTGTATTTTCTGAAACGGACCTGCAGGGCAGGTTTACCGATAAAGCTTTTCGTTTATGTGACAGTTATACGTGCTGAAGGGAGTAAACTGTATGGATCTTTTGCGAATTCTGATTGCGATTTTGTTACCGCCATTGGGCGTTTTTTTACAGGTGGGCATTGGCAAACACTTCTGGATCAACATCCTGCTGACTATTCTGGGTTACATTCCAGGCATCGTTCATGCGGTTTACATCATCGCCAAGAAATAGGCCTCAGCAACAAGCCCGGACATTCCGGGCTTTCTGATCAGGTTCTGTCGGTTACCGACCAGAATTCGCCCTGCTGGATGGCTTTGCCATCCGCTTCCAGTTTCAACAGGTGTGCCAGTGCCGAGCGAGCTGCAACGCCATGGATTGCTGCCGGCACGTCGTCGTAAGCCTTTGCCGTCAGATCCCCGAGAGTGACCGGAGCCAGACCTTTCAGGGCCTTGGCTACCTTGTGTTCCCGCGCCAATCGGTGGGTGATCAGGTAATCAATGACCGCTTCCGGATGTCCCATCAGGAACCCGTGGGCGGGTGCAATGTAGCGGACGGGCTCAGCCAGCAAATCGTACAATGCCTCGATATACGCTTTCATGTCGCCATCCGGCGGGTTAATCACCACCGTTGACCCCTGCATGATGTGATCACCAGAAAACAACAGTGCCTGGTCGGTCAACAGGTAGCAGATATGGTTCGAGGCGTGGCCTGGCGTATGAATCGCCTTCAGCGTGCCGGCTTCGGAAACAATCAGGTCGCCGTGTGCCGGTTCATCATCCGGTGCAAAGGTCTGATCCTGGGAGGCACCCGCAGGGGCTGGCAGGCCGTAAACCCGGCACCCGGTGCGGGCTTTGAGTGCGGCTGTGGCCGGTGAATGGTCCCGGTGGGTGTGGGTAACCACCACCTGATCGATCATCCCGCCAGTCAAAGCCAGAATACGCTCGATGTGGACGTCATCGTCCGGACCCGGATCCAGCACCGTAAACCGTTCATGGCCCAGAATATAGGTGTTGGTGCCCGGCCCTGTCATTACGCCCGGATTCGGCGCGGTCAACCGGACCACGCCCGCGGCCACCTCCACCGGTTCACCGGGGACAATCTCCGCCCGGGTGGAGCCTTCCCCCTCGGGGTCCAGCTTGGCGGCCTCGTCATAGGCCGGGGCGCCCGGTTCCAACATCACCGGCTTACCCTTCTGCAAAGCTGGCCAGGGCTGATCGGGGTATGGCTCCGGTGGATTGGCATCGGCATAGCGCATCAACGCATCCGTGGTGTCAAAGCTGCTTAACACCCGTAACGTGCGAATCGTCGGCAGCCCCAGTAGACGCTGACCGTTACGGTGTTCTTCCAGTGCCGCAGCGGGACTTATCCACACATGATCAATCGTCTCCACCCCGTCGTGGTTGGCTATCTGTCCCTCCGGCGCCACGGTTACAAAAAAACGGGTATCAAATCGCCGTGGCGGTCCCGGAGGCGTGATCCAGTGCCCCAGGTACGCCAGCCGGTCCAGCGGAATGGACAACCCGTGGTGCGCACACACCTGTGCCAGGCTGCGTTCCCCGCGGAAAACCGCCTGGCGTTCACCAAGAACCGGATGATCGCCACCGATGGTCACGCCATCCGCGTCTACCGCCACCAGAACCCCGGCTTCCTCAAAACACTCCCGCACCGCTGCCAGCATATAATCCGCGCCGCCTTCATCCAGACTCATGGTCTGACTGATCTGCGCATCAGCCGGCCCCACGGCATGCTCCCGTCCCAGCGGCTCCTGCTCGTCCACAGCACCGCCCGGGAACACGTAATAACCGGGCAGAAAAACCGCGTCCCAGGTGCGTTGCAGTAGCAGCACCTGAAGACCTTCAGAAGTGTCGCGTGTCAGAACCAGTGTGGCTGCAGGGCGAATATCCATAGAATTTCCATTTGTGTTCCGGTTGTCAGGCCCGGGTGCGGGAAAGAGGTTGGGAGGCTGCTCTCAAAACACGCTCAAGCACATCCATGTGGCGCTTGGGCTCCGCCATCCATGGCTCCGCACAGTTTTGACAGCAGCCTCCCAACCTCTTTCATCCAGTGCCGGTGCGGGCCGCCAATAACAAATCCAAGATAACCAATGTTCGACTCGCTGTCTTGGGGTGATGGCGAGGCTGCAACCAAGTATCATGGCTTTCCCCCGAAACCTTCTCCAAGCAGGATCTCGAACTTGGCCCGTATAAAGCTCTCTTTTCCGGATGATGTTTTTTGTTTTGAAACCAGAATGCCGGTTCGTATTACCGACATCAACGGCGCTAACCACCTCGGCAATGACGCCCTGATCTCGATGCTTTCCGAGGCGCGGGCGCAGTTTCTCGTGAAATACGGCATTCAGGAAGCCGATCAGAATGGCATCGGGATTATCGTCACTGACCTGGCCACTATGTACCAGTCCGAATCCTTCTTCCCGGAAATGCTGCGGTTTGAGGTCGGGCTGATGGACTTCAACAAATACGGTGGCGATTTCGTGTTCCGTGTCAGTAAAGATGATAGTGGCCAACCGGTGGCGCTGGCCAAGTACGGCTTCGTGTTCTTCAACTACCAGCAGAAGGTCGTCGTCCCGATGCCGGAAAGCTTCCGTTCACGCTTTGCCTGAGCGTTGCAGCTTGCCCATGCCGGCGCGATAGAAGGTGTAGGCCATCGCGCCGGCCATCAGATTCCCCACCAGCGCACCGCTCATCAAACCGGTGAGACCGTTGATCTGCGACCCAACCCACAGCAATGGCAGGAAGCACGCGAACAGTCGCAAAGTGGACACCAGCAAGGCTCTCAGCGATAGCCCAAGCGCATTGCACACCGACACCATCAGCATGCACACCCCCAGACCGCTGTAACTCAGCGGTACACGCACCAGATAGTCCCCCAGTACTTCCTGAACCCCGGCATCGCTGGTAAACAACTGCGCCACCAGCCCCGAGGCCAGCACCCAGATCAGGCCAATGGCCAGTTGCCAGCCCACCACGAAACGCACCGCCAGTCGCACCAGCTTGCGGATCTGGCCGATGTCGCCGGCCCCGAGCATACGCCCGATCATCGGCGGCATGGACATGGTCAGTGCCAGCACCACCACAATCGAGAAGAATTCCAGACGGGTTCCCAGCCCCCAGGCGGCGACGGCGGCAGACCCGAACCCCGCCACCAGGGCCGTGGCCAACATGGCCGAGGCAGGCGGCATCAGCTGGCTGACCATCGCCGGTGCCATGATGCCGTTGAGCTGTTTCAGTGCCTTGCCAAGGCTGAGTTGTCTGAGTTGAAAACTGATCCACTGGCGCCGTAACAGGGCCGGATAGATCACCAGAACGCCAAGGCCGAAGGCGGTAATAGTGGCCCAGGCCGCTCCGGGAAGCCCCCAGCCAAAGACGAAGATGTACAGTGGGTCCAGCGCGATGTTGAGCAGGCTGGTGGCGATCATCAGGTAGCCTGGCAGCTTGGTATCGCCATGGGAGCGGCAAATGCTGTATCCGAAATAGAGCATGGCTCCCGTCCAGGCCGACACCAGCCAGGGCGCCCAGTACTCGTTGATGACCGGCAGCAGCACCGGTTCCGCGCCGAGCAGGGTAAGAATGTGGGTTTGCAGCAACCAGACCGAAGCGCACAGTAGCAGCGCCAGGGATGCACCCACGGTGACCACCAGCCCGCCCAGACGCTGAGCCCTGAGCTCGTCGTTCTGACCCAGGGTTCGGGAAATGATGGCCGTGGTGGCAATGCCCAGGCCGACGTACATGCCGCTGACCAGTTGTTGCATGGGAACGGTAAAGCCAAGGGCTGCGAGAGGATCACGACCAAGCTGGCCGACAAAGGCACTGTCGGCCAGATGGAAGGTCATCAGTGATAGCACCCCGAACAACATTGGCCAGGTCATGGAGAAGAGCTGGCGGGCCAGGGTGGTGTTGTCAGGTGGTGAACTCACGGGTGGTCTGGTGCTCGGATCAGGACTTTGAAGTGGTGGTAGGTCGGGTTAGCGAAGCGTAACCCGACACTGAGCAGGATCAGAGTACCTTCAAGGCGGCGTCATAATCCGGTTCGTTCTTGATCTCGCTGACCAGTTCGCTGTGCAAAACCTTGTTGTTTTCATCCAGCACGATCACCGCACGGGAACAAAGGCCGGCCAGGGGGCCGCTCTGGATGGCGACACCGTAGTCCTGCTGGAAGCTGTAGTTGCGGAAGGTGGAGAGGGTTTCCACGTCTTTGATGCCCTCTGCGCCACAGAAACGGCCCGCTGCGAAGGGCAGGTCGGCGGAGATGACGAGTACGACGGTGTTGTCGAGGCCGCCGGCTTTTTCGTTGAATTTGCGGGTGGAAGCGGCGCACACGCCGGTGTCGATGCTGGGGATGATGTTGAGGATTTTGCGTTTGCCGGCCCAGTTGTCGAGTTTCACTTCTTCCAGGCTGCTGTTGGTCAGGGTGAAGGGCGGGGCGTTGTCGCCGGTTGTGGGGAATTTGCCGCTGACTTCTATGGGGTTGCCATCGAGGGTTACGTTGCTCATTGCGATGCTCCTGTTGTCTGGATTCTGCTAGGACAGCTTACTCTGTTTAGCTCAGATCGGATGATTTTTCATCCTCGACCTTGGTGCCTTGTTGTCAGGGTGGCACTGTCTATAGCACGCTTCAAGCTTGGGGGTGATCGGCCAGGGTGACACCTCCCAAAACACGCTCGAGTACATCCATGTAGCGCTTGGGCTCCGCCATCCCTGGCTCCGCACAGTTTTGGGAGGTGTCACCCTGGCCGATTCAGAACCTGGTCATTGCCTTCTGGTTTTCTTTTCGACTAACGCGTTGAAACCGGTTGCGATTCGAACCCCGCCGCCGGGTGTCGCTGAACCAGAACCAGATAACTGGCCAGGGCCGCTGCGGCGCTGGCCGCGATGATGGTGGCCATCACCAGGGAGGTGCCATCGTGCAGGTGGCCAACAAGCGCGCCGGCAATGGCTGCCACGGCCATTTGGCTAAAGCCGAAGAGGGCTGACGCGGAACCGGCCATGTGGGGGAAGTTGGCCATAGCGCCGGCCATGGTCTGGGGCAGGACCATGCCGACGCCGACCATGAACAGGGCCTGGGGCAGAATCACCGTCCAGACGCTGTAGACCTCGGCTACCGCCAGGCCGGCCATGAGGGTGCCGCCGGCAACGGCGATAGTGAGGCCGCGGACCAGGATCTGGTCCGGTGACAGTCGGCTGCCGAGGCGGACGGCGGTCAGGTTGCCGGTGATGTAGCCCACCACGATGCAGGCGAAGAACAGGCCGAAGTGTTCGGGTGCAACGCCGAGGAAATCGATCAGCACGAAGGACGAGCCCGACAGGAAGGCGAACAGGCCGGAGAAGATCAGGGCGTTGGTCAGGGTGTAGCCGAGGAAGCTGATGTCGGTGGTGATGGTGCGGTAGTTCCGCAACAGGCTGCATAGTCTCAGGGGCTGGCGGTATTCCGGGCGCATGGGCTCGGGAATGCCGAAGGCTACGACCACGGCCATGATCAGCGCGTATCCGGCCAGCACGATAAAAATGGAGGCCCAACCCAGGCCGGAGACCATGAACCCGCCGACGGTCGGTGCAATCGCCGGTGCCAGCGCCATGATGCTGGCCAGGATCGCCATGATGCGGGCGGCTTCCCGTGGTGTGTAGATATCCCGGATCGCGGCACGACCCAGTACAGGACCAGCAGAGCCGCCGAGGGCCTGGAGGAAGCGGCACAGCATGAGGGTTTCAATGTTAGTCGCCAGGGCACAGCCGATGCTGGCGAGGGCAAACAGCAGAAAGCCGCCGATCATAATCGGTTTGCGGCCAAAGCGGTCGGCCAGCGGTCCACAGATCAACTGCGCCAGCGCAAAGCCAGCCATATACAGGCTGAGGGTGAGCTGCACCTGATCGGTGCCGGTACCAAAATCGTTGCCAATCTGCGGCAATGCCGGCAGATACATATCGGTGGCCAAAGGCCCCAGGGCCACGGCGGCGGCAAGTAATATAGTCGTCCAGACGCTGGTAAGCGCAAGCATACTGTTTCCCGGTTTAATCGGAGGGTGAGCAAGCAGAGAGTGGGTTGGGGTAAGGGGTTACAAACGTTCAAGGAAGCCACGGTTCCTGTTTGTGACCCCTTACCCCACCCCGCTCCCTGCGGCCCACTGAGAGTCAACAGAGTTTACGCCCCCAATAGTTCGGGAATAACGGCCCAACACTTCATACGATGTATGAACAAAATCGATTGATTAATCGTTCAGACCGTTCATCGTTGCCGCCACGGCGTTCACCTGATTGCGAAGCCAACGGTGGGCGGGGTCGTTCTGGTTGCGGCGGTGCCAGAGCATCAGCAGGGTGAAAGGCTTGAAATCAAAGGGCAGGGGAACCCAGGCGAAGCCCCTGAGTAAGTGGTTACTCATGCGCTCCGGGGCGGTGGCCAGCATATCGGTACCACGCAGGAATTCCGGCAGACCGGAGAAATTGGATACCGTCACCACATTGCGCCGGGTCAGTCCGCGGGCATTCAGCGAGGTCTCGAGGGCGGGCTTTTCTCCCGCTGCGAACAGTAGGGAGACATGATCCGCCTTGAGGTACTCGGCCATATCCCGGGGCGGCTCGCGATAGTCCGGATCGTAGAACACCACCATCCGGTCCGCCATCAAACCCCGCTGCATGATATCCGTTGCTTCCGGCGCATGGGGCGAGATGATCAGGTCGCAGACATCCTTTCGCAGCATATCGGCAGTCGGAATCCCGGAGGGAATCACCTGCAGTCGAATCCCTGGTGCTTCTTGCCGCAGAGTGCTGACCAGCCCGGGGAGCAGAAGATCGCGTTGGTAATCGTTGGCGGCGATGGTGAAGGTGAACTCTGCCGTCGCTGGCGTGAACGGCGGTCCGCTGGACAGGGACTGCAGGTCATCCAGAATCTGCCGGATATGAGGTCCCGCCCGCAGCGCGTACTGGGTCGGCGCAATCCCGCGCCCGGACTTTACGAACAGCGGGTCTCCCAGCGACTGACGCAACCGGTCCAGGGTGTGACTGACCGCCGACTGGCTGACCCCCAGACGAATTGCTGCGCGGGACACGCTGCCCTCATCTAGGACGGTCAGAAAGGTGCTCAGTGAGCGGGTATCGAGGTTCAATGTATCTATGCCGTTCATGGATCGCAGTGTAATCCACTTCCACCCTGGTCGCATACACATCGTAGATGCTTTGAACTAGTGTATGGCGAGTGATCGCTCAAGAATATCAGGAGGCACCATGACCCTCAGGCTCGCATTTGACGTATACGGCACACTGGTCGATCCCATGGGCATGGCGGACCTGTTGGCTCAGGACGCCGGCACAAGCGCAGAGGCTGTCAGTGTCCTGTGGCGGGAGAAACAGCTGGAGTTCTCCTTCCGCAAAGGGCTGATGCGAGTCTACGAAGACTTCGGTGTATGCACCCGCCAGGCCCTTCGATATGCCATGGCCGCTCACAAACTGTCCCTGACCCGCGACCGCGAAGATCAACTGATGGCCGCCTACCTTTCCCTGCCCGCCTTCGACGATGCCCTGCCTGCTCTGAAAGCGCTTAAGGGGCACTATCCGCTGTTCGCCTTCTCCAACGGCAGTTACCCTGCCCTGGAAAAAGTCCTGGGCCACAATGACTTGCTGGATCAGTTCGAGGGGCTGGTTTCTGTCGACGACATCAAGAGCTTCAAGCCCGATCCGGCTGTCTACGCCTATGCCCGAAGAGCAACGGGCGCGTGGGATGAACCGTTATGTCTGGTATCGAGTAATGCCTGGGACGTGATCGGTGCACGGGCTGCGGGATTGAAAGCGGTATGGGTGCGGAGAGATGCCGACAAAGTCTTCGAGGACTGGGGTATAGAGCCGTCAGCGGTCGTAACCAGTCTTGCAGAGCTGCGCGAAACCCTGAAGCATCTCTAGTGGAACCTGATCAGCGCTGCAGCCCCCGGGACAGCAGGCTGATGCCCTCGTCCAGCATCCGTTTGCCGGTCAGTTCGTCGTAGCCGCTACAGATTTCCAGCAGTACCGCGCCATGCACGGCCGCCCACAGGACCCGGACGGTAGCCTCGGGATCGGCAGTGACACGGAACCGGCGCTCCGCCATACCCGTTTTGAGAAAGTTGGCAAACAGCTCAAAGGCGGTCGACCGGGACAATACGCCGAACAGGTCGGCTTCAATGGCGACCGGGGTGCTGGCAGCCAGGAACAGGGCGCGATCGGAGCAGGCCAGTTCACGGTAGATGTGGGCGGCCTGTCGCAGTATGGCCTCTGGCGGTGTCTCGGGGAGTGCGGCCATCAGTCGCCGTTGCCATTCCTCCACCCAGGCTTCATAGAGCGCACGGACCAGGCCGGGTTTGTCACCGAACAGGGATTCGACGGTGGGCAGTGGCGTATCGCTCTTGTCGGCCAGAGCCTCAAATTTGAGCGCGGCCATGCCCTCATTGCGGATAATGTCGCGGGCAATGGCAACCAGTCGCTGGCGTTGGGCCTGAGTGTCGGAATCGGTCTTTACTTCCGCTGACGTGTGGGTCATAAAACCATTCCTTTTCGGTAGGGTGTCGTGAATGAGTCTTATCGTAATAGTAGCACCCTGCCAGCTACCCTGAGTCAGGAACGCTCAGTCAGACCGATCCCCAAGCCAATCCGCCAGTTCCAGCCAGCTTTCCCGGGGCGCCTTGCTGCCGGCGAGAATGCCCATATGCCCCCCCGGCACCACCCGGAACGTCTTGTCAGTAGAGCTGACGTGATCCATCACCCGCTTGGCCGCGCCCGGCGTCGCCAGCGTGTCCTCTTGCCCGGCAATGGCCAACAGGTTGGCGTTCACATTCTCCAGGCGGGCAACGTCCTCGCCGATCTGGATCTCGCCCTGCGACAACTGATTGTCGATCCAGATCCGCACTACGGTGTCCTGAATAATGCCGCCAGGATACGCTACCATCCGGTCCAGAAACGCCGACGTTGTGGCGTGATTGCTGACAAACTCCCGGTCACCCAGCCGCACGATCAGCTCCCAGTAGCCCATCACACTGCCGATCGGATTGGTCAGTTTAAAACCGATGGTATTGGCCCAGCCCGGCGTATGGAACCAGTGTGGCTTCAAATCGTGAATGCGAAACCCGGTGCGCTTACGCACGAAATCCGCCACATCCGCCACGCGCTGGTACATCAGCCCCATCAGACCGGAGGCATGACTGTCGATGGGCAAGCCCAGAACCACCGCGTTGCGGATATGCTGATCCTTGCTCAGGGCCGAATAGAACAGCGTGAACATACCCCCCATACTCCAGCCATGCAGCGACAACTCCTGCTCACCACTGTGCTCCCGCACCCGGTTCAGGTACGCCGGCAACAGCTCCGCCACGTAGGTGTGCAGGTTGTAGTGACTGTGCTCGCGGGTGGGGATGCCCCAGTCGATCAGATACACCTCAAAGCCCTTCGCCCGCAGGAAACGCACCAGACTGCGCTGGGGAAACAGATCGTAGATCAGCATATTCACCGCCAGTGGCGGCACAATCACAATCGGCGTCTTGTGGGCGGTGCGCTCCACCGCAATGGTCTCGCCATCCAGCTCGATGAAATCCTCCGCCAGCGGCGGGTAATACCGCAGACTGACCAGCCCGTCGGTATACAGCGTCTCGAACGGCGTCTGCCCCGCTTGTACCAGACTGGCGGCGCGGAAAACCCGGTCGAAGGCGTTCCCGGCGTACAGCGCCGTTTGTCGGGTGAGTCCCGCGGCCCTGTCGGCGGCAGATTTGAAGAGGTTTGGCATGGGAATGTCCATGATGGGTTTGAAGCTCACTTTAATACATGGGGAATTGTAGCGTTATCGCAAAGGTCAGAGGGTGATCAGTGGGCCTACCTGTGCCAGACCGTGCATTGCCAAGGATGGCAATGCCGAGCCCCCATGGATGGGTTCACGGCGTGTCTGGCGCAGGTAGGCCCACTGATCACCGGACTCCTGCCCTTAAAGTCTTCCGGAAAGGCTACCCCCGCAGTCTGAAATGAGCTATGGCATAACCGTCACACACTCAGGGCACACCGGTCACTTCGGGCCACTGCCCAATCATGCCTGTGGTTGATATGATTGCACCCCATTGGCAACAACAACCAAAACAGGACCACCATGCTCAGTTTCCTGCCAGCCCCCGTTATCGGCGTACTCAACTCCATCCTGCTGGGAATCAATACCCTGTTCTGGTGCCTGCTGCTCTACATACCGGCGGTGCTTAAACTGATCATCCCGCACCAGGGCTTCCGTGTACTCTGCACCAAAGCGATCATCTGGATCTCGGAATCCTGGGTGGCCTGCAACACCGGCTGGATGAAACTCACCCACGGTACCCGCTGGGATGTGAAAGGCGCGGAAAACCTGAAACGGGAAAGTTGGTATCTGGTACTCAGCAATCATCAGAGCTGGGTCGATATCTTCGCCATGCAGCGGGTGTTCAACCGCCGCGCACCGTTTCTGAAGTTTTTCCTGAAGCAGCAGCTGATCTGGGTGCCGGTCATTGGCCTGGCCTGGTGGGGACTGGATTTCCCGTTCATGAAACGGTACACCCGGGAATATCTGATCAAGCATCCTGAAAAGCGCGGCGAAGACCTCAAGGCCACCCGCCGGGCCTGTGAAAAGTTCCGCTACACCCCCGTCAGCGTGATGAACTTCGTGGAAGGCACGCGCTTTACCCAGGCCAAGCACGACAAGCAGAAGTCACCCTACACCCACCTGCTTACCCCCAAGGCTGGCGGTGCTGCTTTTGTGCTGGACGCCATGGGCGACTCCATCCAGACCCTGGTGGATGTGACCATTGCCTACCCCGGCGGCGCACCGACCTTCTGGGACTTTATCTGTGGCCGGGTAAGGGAAGTGAAGATGGAAATTCACACGGTTGCCATCCCGGAACACCTGAAAGGGCGGGATTACTCGACGGATGCCGAACACCGCAGGAACGTGAAGGACTGGCTGGCGGATCAATGGCGGGCCAAGGATGAGCGCCTAGAGCGAATGCTGGAGCAGTAGCGTCATCCGAGGTCAGCCATTGCTGTCCTCGTCGTCTTCCTCGACCTCGTCGGGATGCTCCTGCTTGTAGCGCTCCCACTCCTCCCAATCATGGGGTGTGCCAGCGTGGGGACGCTTCAGGTGTTTTGCGTGCTCCATCGCGTTATGGCGCAGGCTGTGATCCCGCTCCTCTTCGTCCTTGTCGAAACCGTATTTCTTGAGGAATTCGTCAGGACTGATGGGCATGGCGCACCTCCTTCGTAAGGTATTGCCTGATTAATACGGTGCACCTGTCCCTGCGGTTTTTCAACCCTTCGGCGGTTCCTCTGGCCGGGCGATTTCTTCGGCGTCCACCAGCCTGAAATTGATCTGCTTGCGTTCCTCGTCCACGTCCGCAAAGGTCACGGTGACCGGCTGTTCCAACTGGAAGATGCGGCCGTTCTTGTTGTGGATGAGTCGCAGGGTGACCGGATCAAAGCCGTACTTGCCTTCCAGGGTACGACAGCTGACAAAGCCTTCCAGGCCGTTGACGTCCAGGCGAACAAAAAATCCGGCGGGCACGGTACGGCTGATAACACCGGTCATGGGGTCGGCCCCGAGGGTCTTGGCGAAATCGCTCTTGAGCCAGTTTTCCAGGCTGTTTGCGGCCTGACGGGCACGGATCTGGGTAGTCTGCAATTCAGCCAGTTGCGCTTCGGTCAATTCGCCCATGGGTTCCTGCCACAGAATCGATTTGATCAGTCGATGCACATGGAAATCACTGAATTTGCGCAGGGGCGACGTGAAGGTGGTGTAAGCCGGTAGACCCATACCCTGGTGAGGGGCGGCTGTGAACGTCAGTTCCGCTCGTGCCAGCTGGCGGGAGATGATCGCCTTGACCGGGACCTCGGCGTCCAGTTGCTCCGTGCGTTTCATCAAATCGCGGAAGCCCTCGGCGGAGGTTGCATCGACAGCGGCCAGCTCCGGGGCATGGTTTTCGAGGAGGGAGCGGATGTTGTCTGCCCGATCATCACGCAGGCCGGGGTGCTGGATAAACAGTCCCTTGGGCTGCTGGCTGAGGAAATCCGCGGCACAGCGGTTGGCGGCCACCATGCATTCTTCGACCAATCGATGAGCCTCGTTCTGAACCGAGGGTTCGATCAGCCGCACCCGCTTGTTTTCGTCCAGACGCAGGCGGAATTCAGGGCGATCCGCGCTCAGCAGCGCGTGCTCGCTGCGCCATTTGCGCAGGGCGGTGGCGGTCTGGTGCAACTGGTCGAGGCTGTTGGCGACGGCGTCGGGCAGAGCCTTGATGTCGTCGTCTTCTCGACCCTCGATCAGGTTGGATACCAGCTCATAGCTGAGTTTTCCCTTGGACTGGATCACTGCCTTATGGAAGCTGTACTCGCCCAGGCTGCCATCGTTGTTGACCTGCAGGTCGCACACCAGCGCCAGGCGCTTGACGTCCGGCATCAGCGAGCACAGCCGGGTGCTGAGGCTGTCCGGCAGCATCGGCAGGGGCTCACCGGGGAAATAGATCGCGGTGGCCCGGTTAAAGGCCTCGGCTTCGGCGGCACTGCCCGGCTCAATGACCGCGGTGGGGTCGGCAATGGCGATGGACAGCTTCCAGCCGGTGGCATTGGGTTCCGCCAGCAGGGCGTCGTCCATATCCTGGGTGCCCGGGCTGTCGATGGTGACATAAGGCTGGGCGGTGCGATCTTCGCGATCACCGGACCTGGCTTCAATGGTGCCTTCGTCCAGGGCTTCCGCCTGTTTCTTTACCGCTTCCGGCCAGACGTCCGGCAGGTCGAAGGTGGCCAGAGTAAAGGACCGCTCTATACCCGGCTCTCCAGCCTTGCCAATGACTTTGAGGATCTTGGCCTGGCCCTTGCCATCCTTGATCGGATGTTTGTGGATGCGGCAGTAAATGAAGTCGTCCTGCTCGGCGTTCATCCGCTCTTTCGGTGGGATGAAGATCCAGCGATTGATACCGGGGGTTTCCGGCACCACAAAGTGCCCCTTGCCCTTGATCAGATAGCGGCCGACGAAGGTGGTCAGGCTGCTTTCCAGCAACTCGTCCACCACGCCCTGGATTTTGCCCTTGTCGCCTTCCTGTTCGGCCACCTTGACGCGGTCACCGGGCAGCACTTTCTGCATTTCTTCCGGTGGCAGAAATACGTCCCGGCCCTCATCCAGTGCTACGAAACCGAAACGTCCGTTGGTGGCTTTGACGGTGCCGGGAAAGACCACCTTGTTTTCCTTGATGTCGGTTTTCAGCTGGCGCAACTGGCTGAGAGCGTCGGCATTGAGCATGAACGGGACCTGGCTGGCGAATAGTGAATGTCAGGGGCGGAGTATACCGGTTATGACGGGATGCGTCAGACCCGAAAAGTCATTAATTGTACTCCGCGAACACCTTGGACTGGCCCTGTTCGTTGAATAGCAGAACCTGATAATGATCCTTGCGGTCACCCACTTCCATACCCGGCGATCCCGCGGGCATACCAGGAACACTCAGACCCTTGGCTTTGGGCGCGTCGGCGATGAGGCGCTGGATGTCGTTGGCGGGGACGTGGCCTTCGATGACGTAGTCACCTATGAAAGCGGTGTGGCAGCTGGCCAGCGCCGGGGTCAGACCTGCGTCGATTTTGATCTGGTTGAGGTCATTGGTTTCTGTAACTTCAATGTCAAAGCCGTTGTCTTCCAGGTGATCCACCCAGTCGCTACAGCAGCCGCAGGAAGGGGACTTATATACATGGATGCTATTAGTGCCTTCCGCCGCCAGCAACGGGGTACCGGCAAGGATGTTAAGACCAAAAGCGGCGGTTAGGCCGAAAGCTTTTTTACGTAAGGTCATGTCAATTTCCTCAGTGATGGTGGCTGTGATCGTCGTCGGAGGTGCCGGCGGATGACGGTGACAGCCAGAACCACCAGACGATGGCAGCCATCAGTAATAATCCTCCGGAGTTGACCAGAAGTGTGCTCATCAGTTCCGCTCCTGTTGCGGGGTGTCGATGTTTTTGTGGCTGGTCCGGAACAACCTCAGGCGGTTGGCGTTGGAGACCACCGTGACTGATGACAGGGACATGGCGGCGCCAGCAAAGATCGGGCTCATCAGTATTCCCCAGACAGGGTAGAGCAGGCCGGCAGCCACCGGAATACCCATTGTGTTGTAGACAAACGCGCCAAACAGGTTTTGGTGGATGTTTTTTACTGTGGCGCGGGAGATTTCAATGGCATCGGGCACGCCATGCAGCGAGCCTCGCATCAGCGTGATGGCGGCACTTTCAATAGCAACATCGGTGCCGGTACCGATGGCAAAGCCGACATCAGCCGCGGCCAGAGCCGGAGCGTCGTTGATACCATCACCGACCATGGCAACGGTATAACCCTTGCCACGCATTTCACTGACCACCCCGGCCTTGTCTGCCGGCAGCACCTCCGCGCGATAGTCGTCGATACCGGCCTTGGCGGCAATGGCCCTGGCGGTGGCGTCCACGTCACCGGTGACCATCATGACCCGGATGCCGTCGTCATGCAGGCGCTGGATCGCGGCTTTGGAATCCGGCTTGATGGCATCGGCGACTCCGATAACGCCCAGCACATCATCGCCCTTAGCCAGGAAAAGCGGGGTTCCGGCTTCTTCGGTGATGGTCCGGGCGGCATCGGTAAGTCCGTTGCAGGACAGCCCCTCATCTTCCAGCCAGCGGCGGTTGCCCAGGCGTACCGGTTGGTTGTCGAGCTCGCCTTTGACCCCCTTCCCGTTGACAGCTTCAAAGCGGTTCACCTTTTCAGGCTGAATTTTGTCCTGTTCCGCTCTGGCAAGGATGGCCTCTGCCAAGGGATGCTCGGAATGCTGCTCCAGGCCAGCGGCGATCGCTAACAGGCGTTGTTCATCACCATTGGCGGCATGCACATGTGTGACCGCCGGATGACCTTCGGTAATGGTGCCGGTCTTGTCCAGAATCACCAGGTCCAGCTTGCCGGCGGTTTGCAGGGCATCGCCCTGGCGAATCAGCGCGCCATACTCCGCCGCCTTGCCAACCCCAACCATGACGGACATGGGGGTGGCCAGGCCAAGGGCGCAAGGACAGGCGATAATCAGCACCGTGGTGGCTGCCACCATCATATGGACCACCGCCGGTTCCGGGCCGACGTTGTACCAGACCAGTGCAGCCACTACGGCAATAAGCATGACCGTGGGCACGAACACCGACGAAATCCTGTCGGCCAGCCGGCCTATGGCGGGCTTGGAACCCTGCGCTTTCTTCACCAGCCTGATGATCTGCGCCAGTGCGGTTTCGCTGCCCACCCGGGTGGCCTCATAAACAATCGAGCCATGGGTGTTCAGGGTGCCGGCGGACACCTCATCGCCTTCGGATTTGCTCACCGGCATTGGCTCACCGGTGAGCATGCTTTCATCAATCCGGGTCGAGCCTTCGGCAATCACACCGTCGACGGGCAGTTTCTCCCCGGGTCGGACCCGGATGCGATCGCCCTTGCGGACCTCCTCCACGGGCATATCCCGTTCTTCACAGTCACGGATCACCCGGGCGGTTTTCGCTCGCAGGTCCAGCAGCCGACGCACGGCCTCCGACGTCTTGCCCTTTGCTCTCAGCTCCAGTGCCTGGCCCAGGTTGATCAGGCCGATGATCATCGCCGAGGCTTCAAAGTACACATGGCGTGCCATCTCCGGCAATACGCCGGGTACGCTGGCCACGACCATGGAGTAGAGCCAGGCGGTACCGGTGCCGAGGGCGATCAGAGTGTCCATGTTGGCGTTGTGGTGCTTGAAGGCTTTCCAGGCGCCGGTAAAGAAGTGACCGCCGGTGACTGCCATAATGACCAGGGTCAATGCACCCAGCCCGAGCCAGGTGGCCTGATTCGCGTCTGTCACCATCATGGTGCCAAAGCCCATGCCCCAGACCATCAATCCCAGGCCCAGCCCCAGACTGACCGCCATCTTGACCAGCAGGGTCTTGTACTGCTTCCGGTCCTCTTCCTGCTTGCGGTCGTCCGCTTCGTCCTCATCTTCAATCACACTGGCGCCATAACCGACACTCTCCACGGCTTTCACCAGAGCCTGAGGATCTGCCTCACCCGTGGCCGTTGCGGTGTTGTCTGCCAGATTCATATGGGCATGGCTGATACCGGCCACCGACATCAGGGCTTGCTCAATAGTGTTCACACAGGAGGCGCAGGTGGCACCGGTCACGGAAAGATGAATCTGCCCGTTTCCTGTGGTGGCCGGTTCTGCCCGATTGCTTTCGCCAACTGCCTCGGGGGCATCACGGGACGGATAATCCGTCGGGCCCTCATTTTCTCTGGCGTCCCCGGCCGTGGATGTACAGCAACTGGAAGGCTCTGACGTTTCCCTGATGGGCTCTGCCGGGTAGCCGGTTTCCGTCACGATCCGCGCAGCCTCGGTGGCATCCACCCCCTCTGGCAGGGCGACGGTCTGCTGCTCAAGATCCACTTCCACCAGCTCTGAATCACCAATGAGCGGCTCCAAAGCGGTTCGGATCTTCTTCACACAGCCCTGGCACGAGGCGCCGGAAATATTGAGAGTGGTCTGTAGTACAGGTGCATCGGTCATTCGTTAGTGCTCCTCACTCTGACTGTCTGCCCGGTGAGGGGGCATCGGGTCTTCCCAGTGTTCGATCAACCGGCAAATGGTATGGCCATCCGGCGTACCGTCCGGCATGTCCTGCCAGGCCGCCATCGCTGACGTCATCCGCTGGCGCAGCTCCTGCAGCTCCCGAATTTCCCGTTCCACCTCCGCCAGCCGCTGCTGGAATACATCCCGCACCATCGGACACGGAGAATTATGGCCATCCGCCTGCTCCAGAATCTGCCGGATCTCCGGCAGCGAAAAGCCCAACTGCCGGGCCTTGCGGGCAAACCGCAGCCGCCGAAGGTCCTCGGCATTAAACTGCTGATAGTTGTTGTCCGGATTGCGGGTCGGCTTCAACAGGTTTTCCCGGGTATAGAAACGCACGGTATCTGGATTTACGCCGGCAGCTTTTGCAATGTCTTTGACTTTCATCATCTATTTTGGGCCCCGCCATCAGTAAATAGGTACAGGAATCCACGACTGAAGTAAGCGGAGTGTTAAGGCAGTAACGACTTTCGAAAATGCTCGTAGCCATGGATGGCGAAGAGCAAGCGTACAGGGACGTATTCACAGCGGTTTTCGGAAGTCGTTACTGCCTTGACACGGCAAACTCCAACAACCCAATGATACTCTAAAACCTATGAGCGGCTCACAGGTCAAAGGTTTTTGAAGAAAGGAAAGGTACTATTGGCCCTTGGCGCGAAGGAATGTCCCGCAGGCCTTGCACTGGTCCGGCGCCATCAGCTTCGCCTGCCAGCCAATCTTGCGACCACAGGCCGGACAGGCCAGCCGCAACTGAAGCACAATAATCGGCGTGATCAGCACCGCGATCAGAACCCCGAGAGGCCCCCAGCTTTCACCACTGGACAAGCCCAACTGGCTGCTGAACACCAGAATAATCGTCAGCGCCACGAAGGCAAAAATAAAATAATTCCGGTTCCAGCGCTCCCACTGGCGGATTTTCCGGTCTTGTTCAGGGGTCAGGTAGCGGCTGGTCATGGAATCTTACCTTGCTGGAAATGGTCCGAAACGACAGTTAAACGGCGCCGGCTAGATGCGGCTATCCGCCGGAACGTCGGTAACCATAGTACCTTCGCTCAGGGCTTTTTCCAGTGCGGCAGCGGGAACCGGCCGACTGATCAGGTACCCCTGGGCCAGGTCACACTGGTGATCCTTCAGGAACGCCAACTGCTCCATGGTCTCGACACCCTCCGCCACAACCCGGATGCCAAGGTTGTGTGCCAGATTGATCACCGCCCGGGTGATCACCGCATCGTCGTGCCGCTCGGTGACCTCGGTAATAAATGAGCGGTCGATTTTCAGCAAGTCGACCGGAAAGTCCCGCAGATAGCCCAGTGATGAGTAGCCCACCCCGAAATCATCGATGGCAAGGTGGACGCCCAACTGGTGGAGCCGGGACAGCTGATTGAGATTGTGTTCGATGTTCTGGATAAAGATTTCTTCAGTCAGCTCCACCTCCAACTGGTGTGGCGGCACCTTGTGGGTCTCCAGGGCTTCCTGAATATGGTCCACCAGACTTTCATCATCCAGCTCACGTCCAGAGAGGTTGACCGCAACCCTGAGATGCTCGAAAGGCGTACCGCGCCACCGGGCAAGCTGCTGACAGGCGGCCATCACGACCCAGCGTCCGATCTCGGTGATGCGGCCGCTCTCCTCGGCCAGCGGGATAAACTCGATTGGAGGCAGCAGTCCACGGCGCGGGTGTTGCCATCGTATCAGGGCCTCAGCACTGTTGATTCTGGTGCTTTCCAGGTCGACCTGTGGCTGGAAGTGGAGCACAAACTCGTCGTTGGCAAGCGCCTGACTGAGGTCCTTATCCAGTTCCAGGCGCATGACCTCCCGCTCCTGCATGCCTTCGGTATAGAACTGGTAGGTGTTGCGTCCCTGCTCCTTGGCCCGGTATAGGGCAATATCGGCATTACGGAGTAGGGTGTCGGTATCCAGACCACTCTGTGGATAGACCGCAACGCCCATGGTCGCGGTGACGCAGTGGGCCTGATTCTGGACCTCGAAAGGTTCTGAGAAACATTGCTTGATCTGGCCCAGCAGATGAATGACGTCGTCCAGGCTGTCTACATGTTGCTGGCAGATCATGAACTCGTCTCCACCGGAGTAGGCCACCAGGACCTTCTCACTGCTCAGGCTGTTCAGGCGCTCGGATACCTTGATCAGCAATTCGTCCCCGAACTGGTGGCCAAGGGTGTCGTTGAGCATCTGGAAGCGGTCGAGATCCATCATCACCAGAGCGACCTGGCGCATCTGCCGGTCGGCAATGCTGAGGGTGTGGCTGAGGTCTTCCATGAAGAAACGGCGGTTTGCGAGTCCGGTCAGGGCGTCGGTGGATTCCAGGCGGAGCAGATCCTGCTGCACCGCTTTGCGCTGGTCTATTTCAAACTCCAGTTCTTTACGGGTCTTCAACAGGGCGCGATTGCGCTTGAGCAAGATCTGGACCAGCAACGTTGTCAGGCTGGTCAGTATCCCCATGAACAGAATGGAGGTAAACGTAGCCCAGGGCCATATGCTCTTGCGGTTGTTGACCCAGTCGGTTGACGGGGTAACCGTCAGCGACCAGTTCATCGTCGGCAGGTCCACGTCGACGGTGTGGGAATAATCAGTGGCAAACTCGCCGTCTATGTTGAGTTCGTAGGCAAGGGCATCATCTTCAGAAATGCGAATATGGAAGGCGTCCAGGACCCTGCGGGTCAGTAATTGGCGAGCCAGGGTTTCCATCTGGAAGACGCCGGCGATGAATCCGTTGTTTTCATCGCCGGAGTGCACCGGAACATAGATGACCAGGCCCTTGCCCCCCTGCCTGAGGTCGATCACACCGGAGATATCGATGGTGCCGTTGGCTTGCGCAGCCTCCAGAGCCGTGCGGCGTTCCGGGGAAAACGCCACATTGTAGCCGATCACCTCTTCGTTGCCGGACAGGGGTTCCAGCCAGCGAATCACGAACTGCCGGTCAATCCATTCCAGGGCCTGATAGACGCCGAAGTCGTCCAGATAGTTTCTGGCGTCCTCGCGCCACAACTCTTTCGTCATGTTCGGATTCGCCTCAAGGCGTCTTGCCATGCGGCGAATCGCTTGTACGTGGGCCAGGAATTCCCGCTCGAGGTTGACGGCCATGGCTTGGGTTTCGCCGGCCAGGTTGTTTTCAAGCTGGTGCCTGTCCTGCCGCTCTATGCCGTATTTGAGAACAGAAGCAAATCCGAGAAAAACGATAAGAATCAGTACTGGAAAAACGGGGTGCAGAAGCCCTTTGACGACTTTGTTTGTCACTGATTCAGGTTTTTCCACACTTCACTCCGGTCTGGTGCACCAACAACAGTATCTATCGGCAGATTGTGTTTGATTATGAGGGTTACGGGCGGCCACCGGCCTCTTGTTGTATACGCCGCCTTGCTGTATTTCGCCTGAATCTCATGGATTTGCCAGTCTTCGGATTGCTTGCAGTGAGTATGGCAGAAGGCCGACAGTTCGAACAGGTCGTGGGTCACAGGATGGCCCGGCATGAATACCCTGACACTAGAGCGAGCCACCGGTGATCGGCGGTACGCCGAGTCGCGGAATCTCCTGCTTTGGACAGCGATCCATAACAACGGTCAGGCCGGCGGCTTCCGCTTTCCGGGCGCCTTCCTCATTGATCACGCCAACCTGCATCCACACCACCGGAATGTTGAGTTTAATCGCGGCATTGATCACCGGTCCGGTGCGTTCCGGTGCCAGAAACAGTTCCACCATGTCCACCGGTTCGGGCAATGCGTTGAGATCGGCGTAAACCGTTTCCCCGAGCAGCTGTTGGCCGGCCAGCTTTGGATTGACCGGGATGACCCGATAGCCCCGGCTTTGCATATACGCCATGACCTCATGGCTGGGGCGGTGGGATTTGTTGCTGGCGCCCACCAGGGCAATGGTGCGAATGCTGGTTAAAATGGCACGGAGCGCTTCTGGTGTATGGGTTGGCATGGTTGTGTAAGCCCTTTAAACAATGTGAATGGCCGGCCGGGCGCCGGCTCGCCGGTCTCCGGAGATGATACTATAGGTCTTTGATCGCCAAGGCTTGCATGTAATAGGATCGCTGTTCAAGGTGCTCACCGAGGTGAGCCGCCCCGTAATCTGAAAAGGACCTGAGTATGGCTGTCTTGACCATGCTGGGAGTTGGCCACTCCGAAGCGATTGACCACTGGAATAATAACGCCATGGTAGAGGCCGGTGGCCGCCGGTTACTGATTGATGCCGGCTATACCATCAAGTTCGCGTTGCGGGATCGGGGGCTGACCCTGGCTGATGTCGACGCCGTCTTCATCACCCATGCCCATGCGGACCACTGCTTTGGCCTGGAACGGCTGGGATACGAGTGTCGTTTCCGTTACGACTTCAAACCTGTGCTGTATTTACCTCCCGGGGTTTATGAAGAATTGTGGGAGCACACCCTGAAGGGGGTGATGGGGCAGGTGGGGGAAGGGCCTGCGGAGCTGACGGACTTTTTTGATGTGGTTCTGCTGGACGACCAGCCCTTCGAGTTCGAGGGCGTCAGGTTGCAGCCGTTCCAGAACCGGCATACCCCGGAAAAACCGTCCTATGGCCTGATGATCAACGATCACCTGCTGTTCAGTGGCGACACTCGCCCGATTCCTGATCTGGTGGCGAGATTTGCGCCGCAGACCATTCTTCACGATGCCACCCTGTCGGATTGGAACCCGGTCCATGCCTCGGTTCGTGAACTCCGCGAACACTATTCGGGCGCGCTGCGTGAGCGTATGTACCTGATGAGCTACGAAGACAATTTCGAGCAACATCGTGCAGAAGTGGAACGGGAGTTTGCCGGCTTTGCCCGTCAGGGTCAGGAGTTCGCCCTTTGACCGAAGAAACCGTTCTTGCCCGGGTCATACATTCCGATCTGAAAGCCGGTCGTTTTCTTGTGCTGGTGACCGAGGATCAGCGGCTGGCCTACAGTCACTGGCGTCCGTTCCAGCAGGCGGGCTATCCGGCGGTCACCGTTGGTCAGGGTGTCCGGGTACGGCTCGGTCGTGATCGACGGGATGGTGTGACGCTGGTGGTACGTGAGGTACTCAATACTGTCGAGGCGCAAGGGGTGGCGTTAGACAGCCATGGGCTGGGTTTGCCATCGGAGCAGCCGCGCCAGGTGACCGAGGCGGAGTTCCTGGCGGCTGTGGCTTCGGCAGACGGGGTGACCGTGATTGCCAATGCGGTCATTGACGGCTCGGAACAGTCCGGCCTGGATTTTTCCGGATCCATCGTGCTGATCAATTGCCAGGTGGTGGGTGATTTCCGCTGGCTCGGGGCTCGATTCCGGGGCAGTTTCTGGTGCCTCAACTGCCGCTTCAACAATCATTTCAGTCTGAAGTCCGGGCGCCTGGATGGCAGCGTCGTCATGTTCGGCTGCGATTTCAGCGGTGCTGGTGGTATCTCGTTCCGGGGCATACGGGCCTGTTCTGTGCTGATGGAATTCGGTACCCGTGGCAGCGACGACATGCTCTGGCTCAACGAAATGACCCTGAGTGGCTGTCTGGCACTGAACGGCAGCTTCCAGGCGCCGGTGCAACTACTGGCGGTCCAGGATGAGGCGCCGGTGAACGATTCTCCGTTCCTGGGTCAGGTCTATATTGGCCGCCAGAGTTACCACGCCGAACAGTTGAGCAGAAACTGTTTTGACGGCGGGTTGTTGATGGAAGGGTATACAGTGTCAGGCTGTATTGAAATCCGCCGCAGCCATCTGAACCAGTTGCGGCTGGGGGAACTGGCAGCGGAATCCATCCTGGTGGAGAACTGTGAACTGGCTGCGGACCTCTGGCTGGATCGGGTGACGGTGACGGACGAAGACGCCGGCATCGGCATCCAGGATACCCTGGTGGGCCGCCACCTGCGGATGACCGGGCATCATTTCCGTGGCCGCTTGTGTCTGAACGGCTCATCGGTGAGTCAGGCCTGGATGCTGGAACTGGAAGCGCCCGAGGAAGGTACCCCGAGGGTAGAGATGGCACGTTTCCACGCCGAACAGGCGTGGTTTGATCCAGTGTCCCTGATCTACGGTGCCAAACCGGCCCGGCGTTCGACAACGCCGCCGCCCTTCGGCTTGCTGGCGCGGGCGATGATGCCGCGTCCGAGCGGTGATGACCGCCGTCATCTGGCGGAAGCCTACACCCGCTTCAAGAACTGGATGTCCACCACCGGACACCTGCGGGAGGAAGACCACGCCTTTTTCCATATGCGGCACCATAAGGAAACCAACAGGGTGCGCCGATTCCTGCTCGGGGGTGTTTTCGGGTGGGGTATCCGGTTCCGGAATATTCTGGCGGCGGCGCTGATGATCGCAATCCTGTTTGCGGTAGCGTTCATCACGGTCGGAGTCAGAACCGGAGAAGCGGTAATGCTCAGCCTGCAGAGTTTTATCAGCAGTTTCTATGGTCAGTGGAGTGCACCGGAACCACCTGCCACCGGGCTACTCTCTGTGCTGGTCACCCTGGAATCCATGATCGGAGTGCTGTTTGTGACCGTATTGGTGGGTGCCTACATTCGCAAGCTGCTGAGATAACACCGCCATGTGGTACCTGTGTGGACTGGGAAGTAACATCGATCCGGAACAGAACCTGGTGAGGGCCGTCACCCGGCTGCTGGAAAGCCACGACTCCCTGTGGCTGTCGCCGGTCATCCATACCCGCCCCCGGGGTATCGACACGGAACGCCCGTTTCTCAATGCGCTGGCGGTGGTGTTCAGTCCGTTATCCCCGACACAGCTCAAGGACCACTTCAACCAGCTGGAGGAAGCCCTCGGGCGGGACCGCTCAGACCCGCTCAGCAGTCGCAAGGATCGCCCTATTGATGTCGATATCCTGGAGTACAGCGAAAGCGGTCGCTTCCTCGGTGAGGGGATCGATGAGCCCTATTATCGACGGCTTTTTGAAGGAAGGACTGAAAATTCAGTCCGCGCTTCCCTGACCGTGGCGGGCCATACCCTGGGCCAGGCGTCGGCCACCATCCACCGGGATCTGCGCGCCGGTGATGAAATCGTTGTCCAGCAGGGCCAACACCTGCATGACCACACTGTGAAAGCCTCCCTCACGGGCCAGCAGGGTCTCTGACAACACCTGCTGTCTCTGGCTGTCGGTATGACGGGGCAGGAAGCCTATGGGGCCGGGCATAATGGCATTGACCCGCACATCGGGCGCCAGCAGTGCGGCATAGCTCAGGGTCAGGTTGGCCAGGGCCGCCTTGGACGCACAGTAGGCGCCATAAAGCGGGTTGGGGCGTTCGGTGAAGATATCGGTGATGTTGACGATCAGTGACGGGCGCCCGTATTCCCTGGCCGCGGTTTCCAGAGCTGGGGCCAGTCCGTGCATCAACTGCATGGGGGCCGTGCTGTTGGTCTGAAACAGGCGGGCGGCCTGGGCTGGTCGCTCCTGTGGATTTTCGGCATCGGTTTCGAAGGCGGAGGCGTTGTTCACCAGCAGACTGACGCTGGTCGTGGCGCGCACTATGTCATCAATCCGGGCCTGGACCGCATCCGGATCGGCCAGGTCGACCTGGAGGGCGGTAACACCCTGACGAATGAGGTGATCTACCTCTTCGGTGTGGGTCCGGTGCAGGGCGAATACCCGGTAGCCCCGCTCAACCAGGGCCAGGCTCACTTCATAGCCAAGCCTTCGTCCGGCACCGGTGATTACGGCAACTGGCGCGGCCGACATGGGATCAGTCCCGGTGGCTGAGCAGTTGCAGGAATTCGGTTCGGGTCGCCTGGGATTTGCGGAACTGGCCCAGCATCACGGAGGTCTTCATGCGGGAATTCTGTTTCTCCACGCCCCGCATCATCATGCACATGTGCTGAGCCTCGATCACCACTGCCACGCCCTTGGCACCGGTGACCGACTCGATGGCTTCGGCGATTTCCCGGGTCAGGTTTTCCTGGATCTGCAACCTGCGTGCGTACATGTCGACGATACGAGCAAACTTGGACAGCCCGAGAACCTTGCCCTGCGGCAGGTAGGCGATATGGCACTTGCCGATAAACGGTAACATGTGGTGTTCGCACATACTGTAGAGTTCGATGTCCTGAATCATCACCATCTCGTCCATGGAGGATTCAAAGACGGCGTTGTTGACCAGTTCACCCAGGTCCTGCTGATAGCCGTTGGTCAGGAACTGCATGGCCTTGGCCGCGCGCTTGGGTGTGTCCATCAGGCCCTCGCGGGAGGTGTCTTCCCCCAGGCCATTGATGATGTCGCGGAAATGGCCGGCCAAATCTTCCAGGGAGTTGCTCATAATCGGTTCCGGTATTCAGTGTCTGATTCAAGGCGAAGCTTAAGGGAAATCGCCGGTTATCTCCATGGTTTACGTGGACCGGTCCGCAAAAGACTACACGTGGCCGGGATAACACCCGCAAATCCGCTCCACAGCTATGGCGGCTCCCACAGGTTTGTTCTACAGTTTTAGTCTGCAAACTTTTCCAGGAACAGGGCATGGATCAGGTCATCGCTGGACACACAATGGCTTCCCGGAGCGCTCAACAGGTTGGAACACTGGAGTGGTGGCAACAGGGCGGCAAATGGTTCAGTTATGAAGGCCATGCCATTTTCAGCCGGATGGCGGGGCAGGGCGAGCCGCTGATCCTGCTGCACGGGTTTCCAACCGCCAGTTGGGACTGGCACCGAATGTGGCCAATGCTGACCCAGCAGTACAACGTGCTGGTACTGGATATGCTGGGGTTCGGTTTTTCCGACAAGCCGGTACCATACGACTACAGTATTGAAGACCAAGCTGATCTGTTCGAAGGCTGGATTTCCGGCCTGGGCCTTAAAACCGTCCACCTGTTTGCCCACGACTATGGCTGCAGTGTGACTCAGGAGTTGCTGGCCAGGGAACAGGAAGGCACGTTGCCGTTTCGCATTGCCAGTATCTGTTTTCTCAACGGCGCCCTGTTTCCGGAGGTTCACCACCCTCTGTTGATCCAGAAGCTGCTGTGTAGTCCTCTGGGTGGCCTGATCAGTCGTGGCCTGAGTCGCCGGACCTTTGAGCGCAATTTCCGCCGGTTGCTGGGACCGGCCAACCCGCCGGACCGCCAGGACATGGACGACTTCTGGCAATTACTTACCTACAACAACGGCCGCGGCATCCTTCATCACCTGATTCATTTTATGGAAGAACGGCGTTGTCACCGTAATCGGTGGGTGGGCGCCCTGCAGAAGGCCACGCAGCCCATGCGGTTGGTGTCCGGTGTCGCCGATCCGGTTTCCGGTGCCGCCATGGCGAGGCGCTACCGGGAACTGGTACCGAACGCCGATGTTGTCAGTTTGCGCAATGTGGGGCATTACCCGCATTTTGAGAGCCCCTGGGACGTGTTTTCAGCTTACCGGGAGTTTCGCAAGCAGCAGTAATCGCCGACAGGTTCTCAGGTGTCAGCGATCAGTTCCCCGCCGCCCTCGTCGGTTGGACGTGAGACGTTCACGGATTTTGGGGCGCTGATGACCTGATTCCGCCCCTGGGATTTGGCCCGGTACAGTGACTGGTCAGCACGATTCAGCCACACTGACCAGGTTTCACCTTTGGCCACTTCCGCCACGCTGGCACTGGCCGTGAGCCGGATATCATCCACAAAAGGTCTCGCGCTGATGCTGGTCAGCAACTCCTGGGCCAGGGTCTCGGCGTCCCGCTGGCGGGTTTCCGGTAACACCAGCATGAATTCTTCACCGCCAATTCGAAACAACTGGTCACTTTCCCGAAGGCGCCGTCGAATCCTTACTGCCAGTTCCGTCAGTACCTGATCGCCGGCGAGATGCCCCCATTGGTCGTTAATTGTCTTGAAGTAGTCGAGATCCAGCAGGATCAGGCTGGATACCCGTTCGTAACGTTCCCGCATCTGGATCTGGCTGTTGAGGATGTCGGCCAGCTGCGATCGATTGAGGCAGCCGGTGAGGGGGTCGGTGGTGGCCAGGCGCGTGAGTTCGCCCTGGAGTCGACCGACCAGCCAGGCAAACACCATTGCAAACACGCAGGTAAGGCCAAGGGAAAAGGTGATGCGCCAGAAATCCGCCTCCGGAAACTGGAGAAACGACACCACCGCCATTACCGTGACAAAAAAAATGTTGCAGATGGTGGCCTCCCGTAATGGCAACAGAAAAAATAGGGCCGTGGCGGCCGGGTAAGCCCAGTAAAGGCCGGCATGGCCGTTGATGGTCGTGGAATAGCCTGCGCAGATGACCGCCAGCAAGGGAAACAGTCGTCCTTTGAGAAAATAGATATTGCGGAACCGGAGAAGCGCGATCACCAGCAAGGCATTGATGCAGAATAGGATCAGCAGCCCCGATAGCAGATAATTGCCGTGATTCCACTGCACCAGGACCAGTGGGGCGACGGCAATAAACGCCCAGAAGTGGAGGTGGTAGACGATCTGACGCTTGAAACCCAGCACTGCGAGGGTAGGGTTGGTGGCGACTTTGTCCGTTGAGAGTAATGGATTCACAGCACACTCCCGCTGTTCCTGTCCTATTGAGCCCGCTTCCGTGACCGCACTCCAGAAAGTCTAGCATGGTGTGTCGTCGGGTGTGGCACAATTAGCGACCGGTATAGCTGCGCGGCCTCTGGCTGAGAGCCTGGCAGTTCGCTAAACTCCCGGAGTTTTCATAGGGGGAGCATCATGACAGCCATACATACCCGATCGCCTGCGCTGACTATCCGGGCGGGTCGTCGTGCCCTGCAGCGGCTGGAGGACAAGCCGCTGTCGGCTGAGGATGTCCATGTCATCCCTGGCGCCGCTGGCGGCCCCAAGGCCCTGGGTATTTCGGGGCTGGACAAGGCCATTTTTGGTGACTGGTTGCCCGCGGTCCCGCAGGAACGGTCGTTGATCGGTTCCTCGATCGGTAGCTGGCGTTTCGCCGCGGTTGCCTCGACCGACGATCCCAAGGCCCAGTTGGCACGCCTGGCCGACCTTTATACTTCCCAACGGTTTGCCAAGGGTGTGAGTACGGCGGAAGTGAGCCGCAAGAGTGTCCTGTTTCTGGAAGAACTGCTGGGCGGTCACGAGGACTATTTGCTGAATCACCCGCTTTATCGCCTGAATGTGGTGGTGGTTCGTAGTCGTGGTCTGCTGGAGCATGACACGAGGGGGCGTCTCAGTCTGGGGCTGATGAATGCGATCAGTGCGAATATGGTCAGTCGTCGTCATCTGGGACGTTTTATGGAGCGCGGTATTATTCACGATGCCCGTCTGAAAGCGCCGGTGTCGAAGCTGGTGGATTTCCCCAGCCATGAGGTACCGCTGACCCGGGATAATCTGTTGCCGGCGTTGCTGGCTTCGGCATCGATTCCGATGGTGATGTCTGGTGTTCGCAATATTCCCGGTGCCCCTGATGGGGTTTATCGGGATGGCGGTTTGCTGGATTATCACCTGGATCTGCCCTATGAGCAGCCGGGCATCATTCTGTACCCGCATTTCACGGATAAGGTGGTGCCAGGGTGGTTCGACAAGAGTCTGCCCTGGCGTCGCGGTGATGCGACCCGTCTTCAGGATGTGTTGCTGGTGGCGCCTTCACGGGAGTATCTGGAGTCGTTACCGGATCGTAAGCTGCCGGATCGGAAGGATTTCGAGAGGTACGCTGGCGATGATGTCGGGCGTGAGCGCTCCTGGCGTAAGGCGATTGCCGAGAGTGACCGGCTGGGGGATGAGTTTATGGAGTTGGTTGCTTCCGGGCGGTTGGCTGAGGTGGTTCGGCCGCTTTGAGCTGGGGGAAGACGGGCTGGCGGGGCCACAGGGTCAAAAAGGAGAAACGGTGGTTTCTTTGAATTTTTTGACCCTGTGGCCCCGCCAGCCCTTGTTGGATCCATAGAGCCAAAAAGGAGAAACGGTGGTTTCTTTGAATTTTTTGACCCTGTGGCCCCGCCAGCCCTTGTTGGATCCATAGAGCCAAAAAGGAGAAACGTGGTTTCTTTGAATTTTTTGACTCTGTGACCCCACCGGCCCTTGATCGACCGTGTGCTGAACCGTTCGAGGGTTATGTCTGTTTGGTTTGCCGCGCTTGCTTTTCGGGTAAGCCAGAGGCCAGGGCGGCGGCCATTGCTACCAGGCCGGCGGATATCCATAGGCAGGCTTCGAGGCCATAGGCCTGGTAAATCCAGCCGGACAGGATGGTGCCGAGCAGTCTTCCTGCGGCATTGGACATGTAGTAGAAGCCTACATCAAGTGACACGCCATCGCCCCGTGCATAGCTGACGATCAGATAGCTGTGGAGGGAGGAGTTGATGGCAAACAGTACGCCGAATAACAACAGGCCCCCGATCACCACAATCTGGGGCGACCAGCCTGCCATCAGGCCAATGGCAATCGCTGCTGGGATCAATGCCAGGGCGGCGGCCCAGAGTACTGCCGGTTGCTTGCCTTCCATGTTGCCGGTGATACGCGGCGCTATGGTCTGGATGAAGCCGTAGCCGATGATCCAGGTGGCCATGAAGCCGCCGACTTTCCAGAAATCCCAGCCGAAGACGGTGTGCAGGTACACCGGTAGGGCCACGACGAACCAGACGTCGCGGGCGCCGAAGAGGAACAGGCGGGCGGCGGAGAGGACGTTGATGGCGCGGCTCTTGGAGAGGATGTCGGTGAATTTGGGTTTGGCCTTGCTCTTGCCCAGTTCCTGTTTGAGCAGGAACAGGCTGGCCAGCCACACCAGCAGCAGGCCGGCGCCCATGATGATGACCGCACCCTTGAAGCCGGCGGCCATTAACAGTACCCCGCCGAGGAAGAAGCCGACGCCTTTCAGGGTGTTCTTGGAGCCGGTGAGGATGGCCACCCACTTATAAAGCCGGCCCTGTTGTTCGTCGGGTACCAGCAGTTTGATCCCGCTCTTGGCGGACATTTTGTTCAGGTCTTTGGCGATGCCAGACAGGGCCTGTGCCGCCATAACCCAGGGCACGGTGAGCATGGCTGCCGGTACCGCGAGCATGCCCAGCGCCAGCACTTGCAGAAACAGCCCCAGGTTCATGGTGCGGTTCAGACCGATGCGGGCACCGAGGTAGCCGCCCACCAGGTTGGTCACCACGCCGAAAAACTCGTAGAAAATGAACAGCAGCGCGATTTCCAGTGGCGAGTAGCCCAACTGGTGGAAGTGCAGCACCACCAGCATCCGCAGGGCGCCGTCCGTGAGCGTGAAGGCCCAGTAGTTGCCGGTGATCACCAGATACTGTCGGATAGCTGCAGTCATCTCAGGCAGAACCCACCCGGCGCGCCAGCTCGGCGGTGCGGTTGGCGTAGCCCCATTCGTTGTCGTACCAGGCGTAGATCTTCACTTGGGTGCCGTTGACCACCATGGTGGACAGGGCATCGATAATGGATGAGCGCGGATCGGTCTTGTAGTCGATGGATACCAGCGGTCGTTCCTCGTAACCCAGAATGCCTTTCAGCTCACCTTCAGCAGCTTCCTTCAGTAACTGATTAACGGTTTCCCGGTCGGTGGGCTGGTTCACTTCAAAGACGCAGTCGGTCAGTGAGGCGTTGGTCAGCGGAACCCGCACGGCGTGGCCATCAAGCCGGCCCTTCAGTTCCGGGAAGATCTCAATGATCGCGGTGGCCGAACCAGTGGTCGTCGGGATCAACGAACTGCCGCAGGCCCGTGCCCGCCGTAGGTCTTTATGGGGCGCATCAATAATGGTCTGGGTGTTGGTCAGGCTGTGAATGGTCGTAATGGACCCGTGTTTGATGCCCAGTTTCTCGTGAATCACCTTGACCACTGGTGCCAGGCAGTTGGTGGTGCAGGAGGCGGCGGTAACAATCCGGTCGTTTGCCGGATCAAAAATATCATCGTTGACGCCCACCACAATGTTCTTCGCGCCTGCCTCTTTCACCGGTGCGGTGACAACAACGCGCTTCACACCCTGATCCAGGTAAGCCTGTAAGACACTGACTTTCCTGTTAACGCCACTGGCCTCGATCACCAGATCGCAATCGGACCAGTCGGTCTCGCCGATGGTCTTGTTGTGAGTCACGCGAATACGCTGGTCACCAATGACAACATGGGTGCCATCTGTACAGGCTTCGTGATCCCAACGACCGTGGATGCTGTCAAAGTTCAACAAATGCGCCAGCGTTCCGGCATCGGCGCCCGGATCGTTAATGGCCACAAACTCCATCTCCGGCCACTCCCAGGCTGCCCGCATGGCCAGCCGGCCGATACGACCAAACCCGTTGATCCCCACCTTGATTTTACTCATAACTGTTCTCCCGAAGGCGATGACTTAAATCCGATGTGGTGATTGCCGGGGTATGGGGGTCAAAAACGTTCAAGGAAGCCACGGTTCCTGTTTTTGACCCCCATACCCCGGCAATCGCCACCAACTCAACATTTGCAGGCCACTTGCCTCAGACACACTCCATGTTAACGGGACGGTCGGGCATGGTTGCCAGCCGGGTCAGGAAGGGCTTCAGGAACGGGCCGTTGGCGTCGGCGGTGTCGCTCAGGATATCGAGAACCCATTCGGGCATCGCCGGATGCAGGCGGTAGTAGACCCACTGGCCACGGCGTTCGTCGTCCAGCAGTGCCAGTTCTCGGAGCTGCGCTAGATGGCGGCTGACTTTGGGCTGGGATGCCTCCAGCGCGGCGGTGAATTCGCAGACGCACAATTCGGTTTGCTGATGGACCATCAGCATGATGGCAAGGCGATTTTCGTCCCCAAGTGCCTTGAATACCGCTGCGGGATCATAGCTGACAGCCTGGCTGGTGGCTTTCTGGTGCACCATGACAAACAGGCTCAGGCGCTCGCGCAGTTCTTTCATCACCAGGGCAAAGGCCCCATGACTGTTGCGGGGAGCCGGGTCGGGGAAATCCCAGGCGATGCGCTGAGCGGGCTCGCAGATCGAGTCGCATTCCTGCGCGGCCTTGTCGCACAGGGTAATTATGTAATCCCACGGTTCTTCGATCAGGCTGCTCAGGGGCTTACTGTAAACGGTATCGGGGTTGATGCCCGCCTCGCGGATGCATTGCAGGGCCAGCGGGTGCGGTTTTTCCGGCCGGGTGCCGGCACTGGCGACTTCGAACTGGTCGCCTGCCATGTCTTTCAGCAGCGCTTCGGCCATCAGGGAGCGGGCGCTGTTGGCGGTACAGACAAACAAGACTTTGCGGCGGGATGACATGATTATCACCATATATAACAAAAAGTGAATATAATGATAAGTGAATGTTTTGTCGTTGGCAACGGTGTTGGACATCACGGCTATACTGCCCAAAGGACATGACATCAACGATGAGGAGTCTTCCATGGCCGCTGCAAAGCCTGAAATCCCCAGGACAACGCCCTGTTCGGTTCTGGTCGAGGCCGGCAAGACTTATTTCTGGTGTGCCTGTGGCCGCAGTCAGTCCCAGCCTTTTTGCGATGGCTCACACAAGGGGACCGGTTTTACCCCGATAAAATACGTCGCCGAGAAAAAGGAATGGGTCTGGTTTTGTGGCTGTAAACAGACCGGGAACGCGCCTTTGTGTGACGGAACCCACAAGACCCTCTAACGTCAGGAGGCCGCTGGCCGGGCGCTAATGCGGTAGCCGGTAAAGCCGTGGACGGGGTCCTGCAGCGCGAGGATGCGGAGTGTCGCGGGTACGATATTTTCGTCCTGGTCGGCGGTTAGCAATGCCAGGTCGATTCGATGCATCTGTTTTTCGCTGCGTGCCGCTGCCAGGGCCCTGCGGAAATTGGAGCGGTTATCGGGAGCAACAAGGTCCTCGAAAGGCGTTCCCGACAGGTCGGCAGGCGCCCGCTCCAGCCACTCCGCGACGTTGGCCGATATGAAACCAATACAGCCCTGCTCGTCCAGTTCCCCGATCATCGCCCCAGAAAGCGCCACCAAATCGCGGCTGCGCTGTTCACTGTCATTCAGCGCCTGGCGCAGGATGGATTTCTCCACCTGAATATTACCCAGTTGCTGGTCCAGCTTTTCGGTGGCGAGCAGGCGGTGATTCAGTTGGTCGCGAAGTGCATGAATACGGGCGCACAACAGGAGTGTCAGTACCACGCCGATGGCAGTGATTATGGCGCCTGCCGTCCAGGTGGCATATCGTGCCGTATCGGCTTTCTGCCGGAAGAGGGTGTTATCCGGCATGGTGGTGATGAGCCAGTGATGCTGGTCCAGATCGATTTCCGAACGCAGGGAGCGCGAGTCATCCAGCGCGAACAGGGCTCCGGACTGGAATAGTGGCATCTTGGTGTGGCGTTCCAGGGTATCTACCCGTATTGATGCGAGATTGGGGTAAGGCGTGGAAAAGACCGACGCCAGCCATTCCTCCACTTGGCGCTCGGGCGACTGGGCGACGGCCTGTGCGTGCAGCCGGTTGACGAGGGCATCATGCTGGGCGCGATAAGCATGCTCGGCCAGGATTCGGGTATGGTTTGCCAGCTGTTCGGCGGTAAAGGCGGTAACGGTCAGACCAGCAACCAGCACCACCAGTGGTACCCAAAGGAAGGGGCGCCACAGTGAACGAAGGATCTGCCCCGGGCTCCTGGTGAGACTGGTGCTTTCCATGGCTCTGTCCGTCTTGACGATCAATAGTGATCAAGGGGCGAGTTGTGCACCCGCTGACATACTCACTTTAGACCAACGGAGGGCTGCAGGAAAAGTCGGGCGTTCAGGCCTGGGTTTGTCGCGCTCCGCCATAAATCAGCAGGAACACACTGAACGCAGTCACCACCACCGACGGGCCGGCCGGAGTATCCAGGTGCCAGGACAGGGTCAGCCCCCCACCGACCGCCACGAAACCGAACATAACCGCCAGTAGCGTCATGTGTTCGGGGCTTCGTGCCAGACGTCGTGCGGTGGCGGCCGGAATGATCAGCAGCGCGGTGATCAACAGCACGCCGACGATCTTCATGGCCACGGCGATGACCAGTGAGAACATCAGCATCAAGACCAGTCGCAGGCGTTCAACGGGAATGCCCTCAACCCGTGCCAGCTCTTCGTGGATGGTGCTCATCAACAGGCTTCGCCAGAGCATCACCAGTAGTAGCAGGATCAGCAGGGCGCCGCCATAGATCCACAGCAGGTCATTACGGCTCATGGCCAGCAGGTCGCCGAACAGCAGGCCGGTGAGGTCGACGCGGACATCGGGCATGAAGCTGAGGGTGACCAGGCCGATAGCGAGCGCGCTGTGGGCGAGGATGCCCAGCAGGGTATCCGTCGCCAGCGTGTGGCTGCGGGACAGCAGTACCAAGGCAATCGCAAGCACCACACAAGTGATGATGACGCCGACGTTGAGGGGCACGCTGATCAGGAAGCTCAGGGCAATGCCCAGCAGCGCGGAGTGCGCCAGGGTATCGCCAAAATACGCCATTCTCCGCCAGACCACGAAACAGCCGAGGGGGCCGGCCACCAGGGCCACGCCAAGACCGCCCACCAGGGCCCGCCAGAAAAAATCATCGAGTACGGCATCAATGATGGGCATGGTCGCACTCCTGATGGCGATCGTTGCTGACCACTCCGGACACGACATCCCCGTGCAGATCGTGGCGGTGATTATGGTGATGGTGGTACACCGCCAGACTCTCCGCCACGGGTTGTCCGAAGGTCTCGATGAACGCAGGGTCTTGGGAAATATCCGCGGGATACCCGCTGCAGCAGATGTGCTGGTTGAGACAGATCACCTTGTCCGTGGCGGCCATCACCAGGTGAAGGTCGTGGGAGATCATGATCACGCCGCAATGGAGCTGGTCCCGAAGCTGTCGAATGAGGTCATAGAGCGCCGCCTGGCCGTTGATGTCGACGCCTTGTGCCGGTTCGTCGAGGACCAGCAGGTCCGGTTTCCTCGCCAGGGCACGGGCCAGTAACAGACGCTGTTTCTCGCCCCCGGACAGGTGGTGGATAGAGGCATCAACCAGGTGCCCCACGCCGGTCTTCTCCAGCGCGGCCCGGCACTCGGAGTCGGAGCGTCCGCTCAGGGCCATAAAGCGCCTCACCGTCAATGGCAGGGTGGATTCCAGGGTCAGATGCTGTGGCACGTAACCGACCGTCAGGTTGCGGGCAAGCTTCACCGCGCCCTCCGTAACCGGCTGGATGCCGAGGACGGCCTTGATCAGGGTGGTCTTCCCGGCGCCATTGGGGCCGATAATAGTGATTATGTCCCCGCGATGGACTTTCAGGTCCACCCGGTCCACCACTGGGCGGCCATCAAAGGCGATGGTCACATGGTCAAGGGATACCAGTGGTTCAGTCATGGGGGGCATCCGCTCGGCAGGCCGGACAGAGTCCGGCGATCTCAATCATCACGTCTTCCGGTTGAAAGGCTTCAGCCGAGGCGACTTCCGAAACGGCCTGGGCTACGTTCGGCGCGGTCAGTTCCAGCACGTTGCTACAGCTGCGACAGATCAGGAACATGCCATTGTGGTGTTTGCCGGCATGGGTGCAGCCAACGAAGGCGTTCAGCGAGGCAATGCGGTGAACCAGTCCGTATTGCTGCAGGAAATCCAGCGCCCGGTAGACAGTTGGCGGGGCGGCATTATGGCCGTCCTCGGCCAGCACCGCCAACACATCATAGGCCCCCAGGGGCTTGTGGGATTGCCAGATCAGTTCCAGGACCCGTTCACGGGTGGGGGTCAGGCGTGCGTTCTGCTGCTGGCAGATAGCGCGGGCATCCGCCAGCGCCTGCGCAACACAGGCATCGTGATTGTGGGGGCGATAGGGAAGAGCGCTGGTCGGCATGGGCACTGTCCTGGAGAATTTGCAACATTATAACATTTGCAAATGTTCACGCCATGCCCCGGTATATCGGGAATCCCCGTAGGTCGGATTAGCAAAGCGTAATCCGCCAAGTCATACCTTCAGCGTGCGGCAGGTCCGATCGAATCAGTGAGCGACGTCGGCAGCCAGCGATTCCAGGTATTCAAGGTTGGGAATCCAGGCGGTATCGCCTTCCACCTCAACCTGCATCAGGTCGGCGGGGCCGGCTTCACCATCCAGTTTGCGGATCTGCTCTTCACTCAGGCGCGCCTGGCTGGGAATACCCTGGGTCACCAGTGCCATGAACGGGATCTTCCGGTGCTCGTTGCCGATGGTATTGAGCACCACAATGCGGCCACGGTTGTCGCCGGGGATTGTCAGGGTGGCGCCATTGGCGGCGTCGTAGGAAATGACCGGCAGGTCCAGCCCCCGCCAGTTCAGGTGCCCCACCAGCCACTCCGGTGTATTGGCACCGGCGTCCGTGCTGGCGTAATCCACTACCTCGGCAATGGACACGTTGGGTAACAGGAGTTGTCTGCCGCTCATCGGGATCATGACGCAGGAGAGGGTTTGACTGTTATCGCTCATCACTCATTTCCTCAGGCGGAATCCCTGTTTTGCCGGCCCTTGAGCAGGCAGGATTCTTCAATCGTTTTGACTAGTTCCCGGGCCAGCTGTTCCGGTGTACCACAGAAGGAGGTACACCCGGTCGCCGCGACCGATTCGGGCATTGAACTGTTGCCACAACTGTCGCTTTCCTGGACCCAGATGCGGCTACCGTATGCTTTCAGCAGGGGGGCAGCTATCGCCCCGTCGTTGCCCATACCGGAAAACAGGATAGCATGGCAGCGTTTACCATAATGATCCGCAACGTTCAGCAGCACCTGATCAATGGAGGGGCCGTAGGGTCCGGGCCAGGGCGTGTCCTTTTCGATCAGTGCGCCCTCGGCATCCAGTGTCCATTCCCGTTCGACCGGTAACAGCACGACATCGCCATTACGTACCTGATAACCGTTTTCCGCACCCTTGAGTTGGTAGTGGGCGTGACGTCCCAGGACCCGGGTCAGTACATCGGTGAAGTTACCATCGATATGCTGGGCATAGATAAAACCGACGGGCAATCCAGGGGGCAAATGGTCGAGAAAGGTCTTCACGGCTGCCGGGCCGCCCAGGGAAGCACCGAGAATCCAGATATCCCTGGCGATGGAGCCGGAGGCCGCCGGTGGAATCCAATGGGGCAGCGGGGGCGTCTCTATCGGCGAGTGCTCGGCCAGTGCCTGCAGGCTGGCCTCCGAGTCCAGTTCTTCCAGGTGACCCAGTTGCTGTTCCAGCTTGCCGATCAGACGCTGTTCCCAGCGGAAATAATCGGTGGTGCCGGGTTTGGGCGCCGGGTCGAGTCCGAACAGCACCGGCGCATCGGTGTTTCCAAGGAGGTGGTCGAACAGCACCGGGTGGTCCGCTTCGTCTTCCAGGGTGACCAGCCAGAGGTCGGCCTCCGGAAATTCCGGGTATTCCTGCAGGCGCTCCGGATCGCCTGTGAAGCACACATCGAGACCGAACTTTGAAGTGGCCGTCTGCAAACGGTGCCGCTGCAGGACGATGTCCGACACAATCCCGACCCTGGGCCGGCCTGACGGGAGGCCGGCCATCACTGGTTCCTGGTCAGCCGGGTGATGGTTTCAAGCAACTCGGTTTCCTGGAAGGGTTTGCCGAGGTATTCGTTGACACCAATCGCCAGTGCCCGCTCCCGGTGCTTTTCACCGGTCCGCGAGGTGATCATGCAGATCGGCGTATCCCGCAGGTTATCGTCATGGCGCACAAAGCTGGCCACTTCGAAACCGTCCATACGGGGCATTTCAATATCCAGCAGAATGATATCCGGTCTGTGATCCTGAAGCTGTGCCACGGCATCGAGACCATCTTTGGCGGTCACCACTTCCATACCGTTACGCTCGAGCAGGCGGGATGTCACCTTCCGCACGGTGACGGAGTCATCCACCACCATGACCAGGGTCTCACGCTGCTCATAGCGTGCGGATTCGCGGGCCTTTTCCAGGCTTGCCAAGCGTTGACGCTCGGACAGGATGTCGGAACGGATCATTGCCGGCAGGTCGAGAATCACCACCACGTTACCGTCACCCAGAATGGTGGCCCCGGAAACGCCCCGCACCGAGTTGAACTGTGGCCCCAGCGATTTCACCACTATTTCACGGCTGCCCATCAGGTTGTCCACCTGAAGGGCCATGGGCTGCTCGGTACCACGAACGAGGATGACCGGCAGTGGCAGCGCCTGGCCCTGGAGCTTGGGATGGTGATCACTGTTCAGCAGGTTGCCGAGATACTGCAGCCGGTACTGCTGGCCAGCGTATTCATACAGCGGCGCGTCCGGTTTGTAGTATTCCTCAAGCTCATAGGTGCTGACCCGTACGATACCTTCGATGGTGTTCAGCGGAATGGCGTAGAAATCCTCGCCGGTGGACACCATCAGCGCCCGGTTGACGGACACGGTAAAGGGTAGGCGTACGGTGAAGGTGGTGCCGCGACCCACAGTGGAGTCGATGTCCAGGCTGCCACCCAGTTGCTTGATTTCGCTGGCAACCACGTCCATGCCAACACCACGGCCGGAGATCTGCGTGACCTGTTGGGCGGTGGAGAAACCCGGCTGCAGGATGAACTGCAGGACTTCCCGGTCGCTCAGCTCCTCGTCCGGGGACAGCATGCCCTGGCGAATGGCCTTGTCGCGGATCACGCTGGAGGGAATGCCGGCGCCGTCGTCAATCATTCGCAGCACCACGTCACCGCCTTCCCGGGTCAGTGACAGGGTCACCTCACCGGTTTCCGGCTTACCCGACTGCTTGCGATCAGCCGGGGTTTCGATGCCGTGGTCCAGGGCGTTACGCAGCATATGCTCCAGCGGGGCAATCATGCGCTCAAGGATGTTGCGGTCCATTTCCCCTTCCGGGTTACGGACATCGAATTCGACCTTTTTGCCCAGTTCGCCGCTGATCTGACGCACGATGCGGCGCAGGCGCGGAACCATCGAGGCAAACGGAATCATGCGGGTCTTCATCAGACCTTCTTGCAGTTCCGTGTTGATGCGCGACTGCTGTACCAGCAGGGTCTCGGTATCCCGTACCCGGTCCGACAGGGTCTCACGCAGGTCCGCAAGGTCCGATGAGGACTCGGTCAGCGCCCGTGACAATTGCTGGATCGAGGAATAACGGTCCATTTCCAGGGGATCGAAGTCGTCACCGTAGTCCGGTCCGTGTTCCTTTTCTGCACGGAACAGGATCTGGGTCTCGGTCTCGATTTCCATCCGCCGCAACTGTTCGCGCAAACGCTCGATGGTGGCGGCCATTTCATCCAGAGTGTAGCTGAAATCGCTGCTCTGCTGCTCCAGGCGGCCACGGGTAATACTGGTTTCACCTGCCAGGTTGACCAGCTCATCCAGCAGCGGTGCGGATACCCGAATGGTTTCCTGGGCCGTGCGCTGGGCATCCGCCGCTTTCTTGCGGGGCTTGGCCGGCGACTTTTGTGGCTGAGGCTGTGGCGCCGGCGCCGGCTGGGGCTTCTGTTCGGAGGCGGGAGCCGACTCGGCCGGTTTTTCGCTAGCGGCTGGTTGTTCTGGTGCCGGTGTTGGAGCGGTGTCACCCTGATCGGTCTTTTCGCGGATCCGGTTAACCAACGCAACAATAGCGTCATGGTCGTCGGTAATCGCCTGCCAGGTCTGACTGTCCGGGGCATTGCCACCCAGGTCGATCAGTCGGGTTTCAAAGGCATGGGCCTTATCGCCCAGTTCGCTCAGGCGTGACAGGCGAGCACCGCCCTTAAGGGTATGCAGTGCGCGTTGGGCTTCCTGATTGAAGTGGTGATTGGCCGGTTCCTTGCGCCAGTCTTCCAGCAACTGCTCCAGTTGGTCGAGGATCTCACCGGCTTCCTCCAGGAAAATCTCCAGGACTTCGGGGTCAACGTCCGACTCGACGGTTGTCTCGGGCGTGCTCTCCCCGGGCATGTCTTCCGCGGCGGCCCTGTGTGCATCCTGTAAAGCCCGCAGCAGGGTCTGGTTTGCCACCGGTTTCTCGCCGTCTTCCAGGCTGGACAGCATCTGCCTGAGATCGTCCAGGGCACGGTCACTCAGTGCCAACAGGGCCGCCTGATTGCTGGCGCCGCTGATCAGAGGATCCAGGGCGTCGGACCATGCTTCCGCCAGATCGGCGATGGGGTCCATGTCGGACAGGCGTGCTCCGCCCTTGAGCGTCTGAAGCTCCTGCTGGAGCTGGGTGATCCCGGTGAACTCGTCCGGCTCATCCCGCCACTGCGCCAGGCACTCGCTGATGGCGGCCTGGATCTCCAGGCCCTCGTCCAGGAAGATGCCGATCAGTTCGTCATCGCTGGCTTCCGGTATCGCGTCGGTCACGTCCTGTCTGGGGGATGCCGGTTTGCCCGAGAGAATAGCCTTCACCTCGGCAACCAGTTCCTCGGCCGGAGGGCAGGGTTTCTGGGTAGCTACCTGCTCGACCATCTGTGCCAGCCGGTCATGGCAGGCGAATAGCAGGTCGGTCATCTCGCTGCTGGCCGCCAGCTGGCCCTCGGCCACTTTCTCGAACAGGTCTTCAAGCACGTGGGTCAGGTCACCGATGGCGTCGGCGCCAGCCATGCGGGCGCCACCCTTGAGGGTGTGCACGTCACGTTGCAACTCGGCCGCGACATCCCGGTTCGAGGGATCCTCGCTCCAGGTATGCAGGGCGCTACCGGTGGAATTGATCAGGTCGTAGGCTTCTTCCAGGAAGATGCCCACCAACTCCGGGTCAAGGTGCGACAAGTCGGTCGCTTCCGGTTCATCCGGCTCTTGCGGAGCCTCTGGCTGTGGTTCGTGTTCTGCCTCTGGTGTGGTGACATCCGTCACCGGGCGCGACCCGCTGGTGTTGTCCATGTAGGCATGGATTTCACCGATCAGATCCGGGGCGGGGCGGGGCGGCTCCTGCTGTTCCAGCGCATCTACCATGCCAGCCAGGCGATCATGGCTGCGGAACAACAGGTCGGACAGTTCGTCGGTAATCGACAGCCGCTGTTCGGTCAGGCCCTCGAACAGGTTTTCCAGTTCATGGGAGAGATCTCCCACGGCGGGGATATCCGCCAGTCGCGCGCCACCCTTGAGGGTATGCAGGTCTCGCTGCAACAGTCTCAGCAGATCGAGGTCGTCGGTATTATCGCTCCAGTTGTGCAGGGTGTCTGCAGAGCTGTTGATCAGGTCACGGGCTTCCTCCAGGAAGATCTCCGCGAGCTCCTGATCCATATCCTCATCGGTTTCCACCAACGGAGGCTGCTGGCTGTCCTCAGTGGGAGGCGCTTCTTCCTCCTCCATGTCGAAACTGAGGTCGATCTCTTCCAGGTCGCCGGTGAATTCCTGTTCGAACGCGTCAGGTTCGGCTTCCCTGGGTCCGGCAAGGTCGATGGTCAGGGCATCCAGTTCGGCAATCAGCTCGTCACCGGATTCTGTCGCCAGTCCCGCGGCGACCTGGTCCATCATGTTGATCAATTGTTCGTGGGCGGCACGTACCGTGGTGAAGAATCCGTCATCCGGCTTGAAGCCCGGCGAACCGGCACGTTCATAGGTCTGGCCAAGGGCGTCCGACAAGCCTGCGACATCGGCCAGGCCGGCTTCCTGGGCGCCACGGGTTAATTGATGAAGTTCGGTGCGGAGTTTTTCGACCGCACTTGTCTGTTCCGGATTCTGCGCCCATTCATCGAGAATGCGGTCGGCGTCCAGCAGGATGTCGAGCCCCTCGTTCAGGAACAGCTGGACCAATTGTGGTGCGGGCTGTTGCCGTGGTGCCTCGCTATCGACGCTGGTATGGCTGCGCAGGGTGGCGGCGGTAATGTCGTTGAGCCGCTCCAGGTAGGCATCGGTGCCGTCGAGAGGCGCCTGGGGATCCTGCCTGAGCTGGCGCAGGCCCTGGGTCAGGAACTCGCAGGCGTCCGCGATCAGCGTGACGATCTCACGATTCGCCCGCTTGTTCTGGGCCCGCGATTCCTTGACGAACCGCTCCAGAGGCGTAATCACGGCCGCTATTGGAGCAATCCCTGCGGTGTGCGCACTGCCCTTGAGAGTGTGCAGGGCACGGGACAGGTTGTCGGTGTAGGCGACGGATGCCTTGTCACCCGCCGTCTCCAAAAACTCCCTCAGGGTTTGCAGATGGGTCTCGGCTTCACTTTCGAATATCTCGAGCAGAACCGGATCCACACCGGCGTCATCGTGTTCGTCGGCCTCGAGGGAGGCGTCATCGGCAGTGTCCACCTCCTGAACGTCGACCGTTGGCATGGTGGCTGCGTCGGGAATCTCGCCATTGGCCAGCGAATTGGCGCGGGCTTCCAGGGGAGCGGTGTCCTGGCTGGCCGGCCGGCGCTTCTCGAAGTCCTCTACCAGTGCGGGCAGGGCAGCGGTGACATCCTGCAGCAGGGCGGCGATGTCATCGTTCATGAAGATGCTGCCGTCGATTACCCGGTTCAGCATGTTCTCCACGGACCAGGCCAGTTCGCCAACCACCAGCGCACCGACCATGCGTCCACTGCCCTTGAGGGTGTGGAAGGCTCGCCGGACTTCCGACAGCGCGGTGCGATCGTCATGCTGCCGTAGCAGCATGGGCAGGTATTCGCGGATGGTGTCGAGGACTTCACCGGCCTCTTCGATGAAGATCTCGAGGATCTCGTCATCGATCAGGTCGTCTTCGTCAGCGGCAACGTCTTCCGCCATTGGCTCCGGCTGCTCCGACGCCACCTCTTCTGTTTCAGGCGCCTCTTCCTCGATGGCGGCCGGGGCATCATCATCCGTTTTGCGGGTGGTGGACATGGCTTCCGCACGGGCGATCAGTTCGATCACATCGCCGTCGGACTGACCCTCCCGGAAATCGCTGATCAGTGACGGAATGCGCGCATTGACGTCATCAATCAGTGAGAACAGTTCATCGTTGGGTTTGATGGTCTGGTCGATCACCCGGTTCAGCAGGTTCTCCACGGACCAGGCAAGTTCACCGATGCTGGTGGCACCAACCAGTCGGCCGCTGCCCTTGAGAGTGTGGAAGGCACGCCGGACTTCGGTCAGGGCCTCGTGGTCGTCGTGATTCTGACGCAGTCGCGGGTAGAAATCGTGGATTGTCTGCAGGACCTCTTCGGCCTCTTCCACGAAGATCTCGAGGATTTCATCGTCCAGCAGATCTGCGTCGGATCCCTTGGTTTCTTCCGCCATTGGCGCGGTGGAAGGGACTTCACTGTCGACCACCGGAATGTCTTCTTCCCGGGGCTCCCGCCAGGTAGGCTCGGATCCGACAGGGAAGCCCAGCGAGGCCAGACTTTCCTCGGCAACGTGCAGAATGCTGTCGTTTTCCCCGATACCCTCTGCCAGCCGTTCCAGATAATACTCGACACTGGTCACCGCATCCGCCAGGGTGTCCAGCTGCTTCCAGTCGGGGACCTGCCTGCCACCGAGCAGGACGTCGGTGATGTAGCGTTCCGCGGAGCCCAGCATATCGGCCACACGGTCCAGGGGAACAAGGCCAAGGCCGCCACGGATGCTGTGCAGCAGGCCGGGCACATGCTCGATTTCCCGGGTATCCCACTGAGACGCGATGAAATTGACGATCGCAGTTTTCACTTGCTCCAGGGTGTTCCTGGATTCCCGTAACAGTGCGCCGCTGGCTTCATTGAGCTCACGGTTGCCGAGGTTGACGCCCTGTTCAGCCTCGTCGGCTGCCGGCGTTTCCTGGTAGCGGTCGCTGTCCAGGCCGGCCAGACTGGCTTCGATATAGAGTAAGGCTCCGGCTATGTCCATCAGGGTGCCGTCGTCGACGGCATCGACCTGTGCGGACAGGCGTTCGACCAGCTCAATCTGCTCGGTCACCACCTTGCGGGGAATGCCAAGGCCAAGAACCGCCAGGGTATTTGCAACCTGTTTCAGCCCCGGCAACAGTTCTTCCAGTTCGTTGTTCTGGCGCAGCTCGGCGCGGACAAACAGATCGAGCTGGTCCTTGAGCTTGGCCAACTCTTCGTTGAGGGCACTGACTACGGAATGAATGGCCTCACGGCCGGGGCCGGACACCCGCGTTCTGGCGGCATCGACATCGTCTTCCGACGGCAGTGCCTGCTCCAGGTGATAACTCTTGCGCAGTTCCGTTACCTGTGGCGTGTCCAGGTCACGGGCGCGTGCCACGTAGTACAGCAGGTTTTTCAACAGCGCTTCCGGGATCGGCTGCTGAAGGATGTCCACATGCTCATCGCCCAGGCGGCGGATTTCGGTATCAAGCTCCCGTAGCAGGGATTTGACCGCCGTGTTGACCGGATTGACGCGGTTTTGCAGGGTTTCCAGAAAAGCCGAAGCCGCTTTCCAGAGTTCACCCCTGGGGGTTTTCTGGCACAGCCGGATCAGCCGCTGCAGTACCTTCTGCATATAGTCAAAGTGGGCATCCAGATCCGCTTCACGTATCACGCCGGCGAGGGCGAACTGGTACATCTGACGCAGCTTGCGAATATGTCCGAGTACTTTGGGATCCTGCAGGCGCTGGGACGCATTGCTGGCGGCCCGTTGCTGTGACGGAGCCAGATCGGGCTTGAACAGGGAGGTGTCCGACAGCAGGGACTCGCCCCGGGCGGCCCGCAGGTCATTGAGCAGTGGCAGCAGCACCATGGGAAAATCATCCTTGCTGGTGGCAAGGTGTTCCAGGTACTGGGGCAGCTGCAGGATGGCCTGCATCAGTACTTCAACGGCGTCGTCCACACTGCCGACGGTGTCATTCAGCACCGCCTGGGTCAGTTTTTCCATCTCCTCGGTGAGCAGGGCCGCGCCATATAACTCCACCATCTGCAAGGTGCCGTGCACCTGATGGAGGTAGTTCAGGCAAAAGCGCAGACGTGCGGTATCGTCGCGGTTCTCGACATACGCTTCCAGTGCCTGCTGACCCTGGGTCAGCGTGTCCTGTATTTCGCCCCGAACCCAGTCCAGGGCGATGCTGTCATGGTGATTGCCCATAACCACTCCGGTTATTCTTCGTCAGTCTGGCGTTTGATCCACGCCAGCACATGTTCCGAGGGTACCCTCTGTAAGCCAGGTGGCTGCCAGTCGGTCAGCTCTCCCTGGCCCAGGACCAGCAACCCCCCGGGCGCCAGCCTTTCTGCAAGCCGCTTTACGATTTCCCGCCGACGCCAGCGCCGGAAATAAATCAGCAGATTCTGGCAGAAGATGATGTTCATCCCGTGCATCGGAGCTTCGTTCAGATCCAGCACGTTCAATTGGGTGAAACACACCCGATCCCGGATACTTTCCGTCATTTCCACGGCATTTCGTTCCGCCGGCAGAAAGTACCTGGCTTTCAGATCTTCGTTCACCCCCGCCAGCTTACGGGGGTTGAACACGCCCTTGCGGGCCCTTTCGATGGCTGGCTTGCTGATGTCCGATCCGGTTACCCCGAACAGCGGCGGCAGTTCCAACTGGGTCATGCATTCGTTCAGAATCATCGCCAGTGTGTAGGGCTCTTCTCCGCTGGAGCAGCCGACACTCCAGGCTTCCAGTGGTCGCCGTTTCAGCTGTTCCCGTGGCCGGGTCAGGACGAAGTCCGAGACGAACCGGAAAGCATCGGGATCCCGGAAGAACCGGGTTTCCTGTACGGTCAGGCGGTCAACCAGGGTGGCCCATTCCACAATGGCATCAGGCCCGGAGACAATCTGCTCGTAGTAGGCCTGATAACTGTCGCAGCCGATTTCCCGCATCCGTATCCCGAGATTGGTCTCGAGAAAGGGCCGGCGGCCAGAGGCCAACGTGATGCCGGTTCGCTGCTCCAGTAATGTTTGCCACTGGTGGAACTGCGCCTCATCCATCTCCGGAAGTCGGCGCAGGGACCAGATGCCCTCGGCAGGTGATCGGTCGTCGCGTGTTTCAGCCATAAACCGTCAGTCGCCTCGGAGATTCGATCAGCCCACCACCGGGACGTCGCTGTCTTCCTCTTCCTGCTGTTCAGCCCCTTCTTCCTCAGGCAGGGTGAAGCCGGCAACGGAGGACCGCAGCTCGGATGCCATTTCTGCCAGGTTACCGATCGACTTCGCGGTCGCGTTGGTACCGGAGGAAGTCTGGGACGTGATTTCCTGGATAACGTTCATGGTGTTGGAAATGTGCGCTGCCGACGACGATTGCTGACGGGCGGCGTTGGAGATGTTCTGGATCAGTTCCGCCAGAGACATGGATACGTTCTCGATTTCCTCGAGGGCGATACCCGCGTCCTGGGCCAGCCGGGCACCACGGACCACCTCAGCGGTGGTGTGTTCCATGGAGATAACCGCTTCGTTGGTATCCGACTGGATCGTCTTGACCAGTGCTTCGATCTGCTTCGTCGCTGCAGAGGAACGTTCCGCCAGTCGCTGAACTTCGTCCGCAACCACCGCGAAGCCCCGGCCTGCGTCACCGGCCATGGAGGCCTGGATCGCCGCGTTCAGGGACAGGATGTTGGTCTGGTCGGCAATGTCGTTGATCAGCGATACGATGTCACCGATTTCCTGGGAGGATTCACCCAGACGCTTGATCCGTTTGGAGGTTTCCTGGATCTGCTCACGGATGTTGTCCATGCCGCGGATGGTGTTCTGTACCACTTCCGCGCCTTTCTTGGCGATCGCAACCGACCGCTCCGCAACCGCTGAGGATTCAGCCGCGTTTGAGGATACCTGGTCGATGGACACCGCCATCTCGTTCACCGCTGCGGAAGCACCGGCAATTTCCTGGGCCTGGTGCTCGGAAGCGTCCGCCAGGTGCATGGCCGTAGCCTGGGTTTCCTGGGATGCCGAGGCAACCCGTACCGCGGTGCCACGAATCGCCTGTACCAGCCCGCGCATCTGGTCAATCGCGTAGTTGATGGAGTCGGCGATGGCACCGGTGAAGTCCTCGGTAACCGTGGCCTCGGTGGTCAGGTCACCATCCGCCAGGTCGGCCAGTTCGTCCAGCAGTCGCAGGATCGCATTCTGGTTCTGCTCGTTCTGCTCCTGGGTGGTCGCCAGGCGTTCCTGAGCCTCGCGATAGAGCACCAGACCAATCAGGACAACGATACCGACCATGGCGGCCAGGATGGCAAAGGCCAGAGTCGGGCTGATCAGGCGGGAGCCGGCCTGCCCGGTAAACTGGTCTGCCATGACGGAAATGTCGTCCAGCAGGATCTGGGAGTTCTGGAAGATGTCAGAGGCTGCAGTACGTACCTTGAAGAGGTCGGGAGAAGCTTCAAGGATCGCGTCTACGTTCTGGGAAACGAATTCGAACAGTTCGCCAACGGCCTCCAGGCCATAGATAGCGTCTTCGTCATCTACCCGGGAAATGCCCATGGCCGGGTTGCCGTTCATCTGGCCTTCAAGAACCCGGCCGAAGAGGCTGGCATCACGGCCGAAACGGTCGGCGGCGATCACCGCGTCTTCGTCACCGGACAGTACGTTGTTAACCGAACGCACAATACGCTCCGCCAACAGGGACTGACGTTGTGCCAGTGCCACCTGTTCGGCCGGGGCGTTGTTGTCCAGCAGGATCTGTACGATGTCATCGTACTCCACCTGCAACTGCGGGATGGTTTCGTTCAGGGTCCGCGCCACTTCATGGAGACCAAGTACCGCATCCCGGGTGGAGAGAATGCTGTCGGCGTTTTCACGCACCGCATCCCACTTGGCCTGAACGCTACTTTGCCGGGCAATCTCACTGGGCGGCAGGCCGGTTTCCGGGTTACCGTCAACCACGTACGACCACAACTGCTGGAACTCATCACGGGACCGACGCAGCTGGTCGAAGGCTTCGGCTGTACCGCCAGCGGCTTCCGTCGCGTTCTTCGCGATTTCCTGTGACAGTACCCGCAGCTCGGAGGCGTGGGCGATGTATTCCTGGTCGTTCTGGCTGTCCTTGTTAATTATGAACAGGACCACAACAAGCAGGACGGTGAGTGCAATCAGTGCGGCAATCAGGCCGGCAACAAGCTTGTTGCCTCCCTGTCCCATACTGAATCTTCCGGCTCTGTTTTTCATCTTCTGGCTCCCGGCCTTTTCATTATATTGGCAAGTTTGCTTCTGCGTGCTTGGGTAGCAGGGATGAAGCTCCTGCCATTGTCATCATCCTTACCACTGCGCAACGTCCAGAAACCGCTCGTCTTCCACCAGGTCGGCGGCGGAGAACACTTTCCAGACTTCTTCGTTTCGTTCATAACCGCCATTGACAAACGGCTGAACGCTCGGCGGCACACCTCCGGGCGAGGCCACGAAGTTGTCCCGCGCGAAGTACTGCATACCGGACACGCTGTCGACCACCAGGCCGCTGAACACGTCACCCTGTTCCACCACCAGAACCCGGCGCTCACGCTGACTGCGGGAGGAGCGGGATACATCAAAGAAACCCGCGAGATCGACAAGGGGAAGTAGGCGGCCACGAACGTTGGCTGCCCCCATCATGAACGGCTTGACCCCCGGAATGTGTGTGAACCGGGGAACATGGAGGATTTCGGTAACCTCACCCATGGGCGCCACATAGCGTTCGCCCGCCAGAACAAAGCCGATGCCATTCCAGAGTTCAACGGCTTCCTGCTGCTCTGGCAGGCCGGCCGCCATGGACCGGCTGCGCTGGGCGATATCCGTCAGAACGGCAAAAGGGGCGGCCTGGGCGGACATGCGTACTCCACGGTTGGGGATCAGGCAATCAGACTGTTGATTGTTTTGATCAGGTCATCTTCGTTGACAGGCTTGACCAGGTAGCCTTTGGCGCCCTGACGGGTACCCCAGACGCGGTCGGTCTCCTGGTCCTTGGTGGTGACAATAACCACGGGGATGGAAGCGGTTTCCGGAGCGCGGGTCAGCTGCCGGGTGGCCTGAAAACCGTTCAGACCTGGCATGACCACGTCCATCAGAACCAGATCCGGAGTCTCGGCGCGGGCCTTTGCCACACCGTCAGCACCGTTATCAGCAGTCAGTACTTCATGCTGGTGCTTTTCCAGAATGCTTGAGATTTTCTTCACCTCGGTGGGGGAGTCATCAACAATCAGAATGCGGGCCATGGTTTCCTCAATAGTTCGATACTTCGGCAGATTTACTGTTCCGCCTGGGGTACGTATTGGCGGATGGTGTTGAGCAGCTCGTCCTTGCTGAACGGCTTGGTCAGATACTGATCAGAACCGACAATGCGGCCCTTGGCCTTGTCAAACAGACCGTCCTTACTGGAGAGCATGATGACCGGCGTCTTTTTGAAAGAGGAATTGTTCTTGATCAGTGCGCAGGTCTGATAACCGTCCAGGCGGGGCATCATGATGTCGACAAAAATGATGTCCGGCTCGGAATCGGCGATTTTCGCCAGAGCGTCAAAGCCGTCGGTTGCGGTGATGACCTCACAGCCAACTTTTTTCAGAAGGGTTTCTGCGGTGCGACGAATGGTTTTGCTGTCGTCGATCACCATAATCTTCAGATTCTCGAAGTTGTCATCCATTGTCCAACTGCCTTGCGCTCTGCGACTGTCGTTATTTTAAACGGGGGTTTTAACACAAACCTTGGGGTTCTTCTATAAATCCCGCTTATTTATAGAGGATCGATGGTCGGATAAAAAGCACAACTTTGTGACCAAATGTACTTCTGCCGGCAATGTCACGTTATACACCCCGGATTTCTGCGGATGCATTAAAAGCTCGGGTACAATACCATCAGTGTTCTCAGCATAGCACTTAATCGTTCCTTCGCTCTGCTGACCGGTTCGTGTTTTTAACCCTGGAGCTCAAGAGGCATTATGACAGTCCGACTCGGGATCGTGATGGACCCCATCGAGAAGATCCACTTCAAGAAAGACAGTTCACTGGCCATGTTGCTGGCGGCGCAGAAACGTGGCTGGCAGATTGAATACATGGAGCTCCCGGACATGTACCTGAAGGGTGGGCAGGCAAGGGCGCACACCCGTGACCTGACGGTGCACATGGATCCCGAGAACTGGTACGCCTTCGGTGCCTCCCAGGATCGTGCACTGGGCGACCTGGACGTCATCCTGATGCGCCAGGATCCGCCGGTGGACCGGGAATTCCTGATGGCAACTTACATCCTCGATGCGGCGGAACAGCAGGGAGCGCTGGTGGTGAATCCGCCGGCTACCCTCCGGGACTGCAACGAGAAACTGTTCGCGGCCCAGTTTGAAGACCTGACGCCACCGCTGATCGTGACCCGGTCGGCCACCCGCTTCCGTGAATTCTACGCCGAGCACGGTGACATTATCATGAAGCCGGTGGATGGCATGGGCGGTCACTCCATTTTCCGCGTCAAGGAAAATGACGCCAACCTGGGTGTGATCATCGAAACCCTTACCAACTATGGCGCCCATCAGGCCATGGCCCAGAAATTCATTCCCCAGATCAGTGATGGCGACAAGCGCATCCTGCTGATTGACGGTGAACCGGTGCCCTATTCGCTGGCGCGTATCCCGTCCCAGGGTGAGAACCGGGGTAACCTCGCCGCCGGCGGTCGCGGCGAAGGTCGTGAACTGACCGCCCGTGACCGGGAAATCTGTGAACGGGTGGCGCCGGTGATCAAGGCAAAGGGGCTGATCTTTGTCGGGCTGGATGTGATCGGGGATTATCTCACCGAAATCAACGTCACCAGCCCCACCTGCATTCGTGAACTGGATGCGGCGTTTGGTATTGATATTTCCGGGCAACTGATGGATGCCATAGAGAAGCGGTTGAAGTAGCAATGGCAGCGCAGGTAAGTGATTTCGACCGGTTTTCCTTTACCCTGTTCATGGCGTTGGCCGTGCACGCGGTGATTGTGCTGGGGATTACCTTTGCGCCGGAGCCTCCGCGTTCATCCGCGCAAACCATGGAGATCACCCTGTCGCAGTTTGACGATGAAACCGATCCGGACGAGGCTGACTTCCTGGCCCAGACCAGCCAGCAAGGCAGCGGCTCCGAGGAAGAGGTACGGGAGCTGACTTCGCCGCAGCCGACTGATGTCAGCCAGCCGGAGATTGCCGAAGTGCAGCCGGAACCGCCGTCGCGGACCGAGCCGGTGAAGCAGCAGGATCGCGAGACAGTCAAGACCGAAGCGGCGTCCAGCCGCCAGGTCCGGGAGCCGGAAGAGGCAGTGGAATCGAAGGAAGAGCCACTGCCTGTGCGTAAGAAAAAAAGCCTGATGGAGCGGAGCCTGGAAATTGCCAGCCTTGAAGCCCGGTTTGATGCCCAGCGCCAGGCCTATGCCAAGAAGCCGCGTATCATGCGGGTTACGGCAGCGTCGACCCTGAGCTCGAGTAACGCCTGGTACGTACAGAACTGGATTACCAAGGTGACTCGGGTCGGCAATATCAACTACCCAACGGAAGCGCGGCGAGCGGGTATCTATGGCACACTGAGAATGCTGGTTTCTCTGAAAAAGGATGGCACAATCAAAGAGGTCGCCATTCTGCAATCCTCCGGCAGTACCGTGCTGGATGATGCTGCCATCCGTATTGTGCGAATGGCCGCACCATTCGCGCCGTTCCCGGAAAGTATGAGAGAAGAAGTCGACGAGCTTGAAATCATTCGAACCTGGTCTTTCCAGCGGCGGGGGCTGACATCGGGATGACAGCATCAAAACATTCGCCAAACAGTTTGCGTCACCACTTCCTGGTGGCGTCTCCCTACCTCGAGGATCCACGCTTTCACGGGGCAGTGATCTACGTGTGTGAACATTCCGACGACGGTGCCTTGGGGCTGATGATCAACCATCCCCTGGACATCCACCTGGGGGAAATTCTTGAACAACTGGATATGGAAGGCGGTGAACTGGATCTGCCAGTCTTCAGTGGCGGCCCGGTACAACCCGAACGCGGCTTTGTTCTGCATTCACCCGGCACCAGCTGGCACAATACGGCGCAGGTAACCGATGACGTCATGCTGACCACGTCCCGGGATATCCTCGAAGGCATTGGTTGTGAAGAGGGGCCGGAAGAATTCCTGGTGGCCCTGGGGTATGCCGGTTGGGGAGAGGGGCAGCTGGAAAGCGAACTGGGCAGTAACTCCTGGCTGACCTGCCCCGCCAATACCGATATCCTGTTTCGCACCCCCTGGGACAAGCGCTACGAGGCGGTACTGAAGCTGATCGGTATCGACCTGAATCAACTGAGCGAGTCCATTGGCCATGCCTGAAAGAGACAACCGCCGGGTTATGGCGTTTGATTTCGGCACCCGCCGCATTGGCGTTGCCACCGGCCAGCAGTTGTTGGGCACCGGTCAGCCCCTGACCATGCTGCCAGCCCGGGACGGTATCCCCGACTGGGATGCCATCGGCCGGCTACTGGACGAATGGAAGCCGGATCTGGTGGTGGTCGGCCTGCCCCTGAACATGGACGACAGTGAAAACGATATGTGCGCCCGCGCCCGCAAGTTTGGCAAACGGTTGCACGGCCGCTTCCATGTGCCGGTAGAGATGGTCGACGAGCGGCTGACCAGTTTTGAAGCCAAGGGCGAGGCAATGGCCGGTGGTGGCAGCCGCGATTTCGGGCGCCACGGGGTGGATGACCGTGCCGCCGTCCTGATCCTGGAAACCTGGTTTCGCCAGCAGTAAATCCCGCCGGATATCGCCGGTGGCGTTAAGTGAGGACATAATGACCGCATTGCTTGATATGAACCGGTTACTGGACGAACTGGAAGCTGGATTGCGCAACATCATGGCAGAGCGGGGCGTGACGTCGCCGGCGCTCATTGGTATCCGCACCGGCGGCGTCTGGCTCGCCGATGTGATGAGGAAGCGCCTGGGACTGGAAGAACCTTTCGGGGAACTGGACATCTCGTTTTACCGGGATGACTTCAGCCGCATCGGCCTGAATCCGAAGGTCAAACCATCCAGCCTGCCGTTCAGCACCGAGGATCGCGACATCATCCTGATCGACGACGTCATCATGAGCGGTCGCACCATTCGCGCCGCGATGAATGAAATCTTCGATTATGGCCGCCCGGCCAGTATCATTCTTGCCACACTGATTGATCTGGGTGCCCGGGAACTGCCCATCCAGCCGGACGTCACCGGCAAGGTGCTGGCACTGGCGAGTCATCAGCGGGTGAAACTCCGCGGCCCCGATCCGCTGCACATCGAATTGCAGGAAACCGGGCAGTAATCACCGCGACACTCTCTCGTGAACAGGCGAACAGGCGACACATGACTGCAGACCAAGCTTCCAAACGATCCCTGCAACTGACCTCGGACGGTCAGTTGCGGCACTTCCTCACCCTTGACGGGCTCGACCGCGCCCTGTTGACCGACATTCTCGATACCGCCGATTCCTTTATCGAAGTCGGCGAACGTACCATCAAGAAGGTCCCCCTGTTGCGCGGGCGCACGGTGGTGAACCTGTTCTTCGAGTCCAGCACCCGCACCCGCAGTACCTTCGAACTGGCCGCCAAGCGCCTGTCCGCCGATGTGTTGAACCTGGATATCAGTACCTCCGCGACCTCCAAGGGCGAGTCCCTGTCCGATACCCTGCTTAATCTGGAAGCCATGGCCAGTGACATGTTCGTGGTTCGCCATTCCCAGAGCGGGGCGCCGCATTTCATTGCCGAGAGCGTGACCCCGGGGGTGGCCATTATCAACGCCGGTGACGGCCGCCACGCCCACCCCACCCAGGCGATGCTGGACATGCTGACCATTCGCCAGCACAAGGGCGGGTTCGAGGGCATGAAAGTGGCCATTGTCGGGGATGTGCTGCATTCCCGCGTGGCACGGTCCCAGATCCGCGCGCTGAACGAACTCGGCGCGGCGGAAGTGCGGGTAATCGCCCCCGGCACGCTGCTGCCGAGGGATGTGGAAAGCCTGGGCTGCACCGTGGAATACGACATGCGAAAAGGCATGAAGGACCTGGACGTGGTGATCATGCTGCGGCTTCAGAAGGAGCGGATGGAGGGAGCCCTGTTGCCCAGCGAACGGGAATTCTATCGGCTTTATGGCCTCAGCCGGGACAAGCTGGCTCTGGCCCACCCGGAATGCATTGTGATGCACCCAGGGCCCATTAATCGCGGGGTGGAAATTGAATCCGCCGTGGCCGATGGCCCCCAGTCGGTGATCCTGAATCAGGTCACCAACGGTATCGCCATCCGCATGGCGGTGATGTCCATGGCCATGGGGGGCAGGTGTCAGAACGTAACCAGAAACAGGCCGGGAGGGATCAGGCGTGACGGAGATCAACAACACCGCTGGAGCATCCCTGAAGATCATCAATGGCCGGCTTTTGCTGCCTGGCGGTGACGAGCTGGCCAAGGCATCCATACATATTATCGATGGTCGTATCAGCGCTGTTGGCGAGGCCGCCGACGCCGCCAGCAGCGATGAGGTGTTTGACGCCGCCGGTGGTATCGTCGCACCAGGTCTGGTGGACCTGTGTTGCAATCTGCGGGAGCCGGGCAATGGCCAAAAAGGCAATATAGCCTCGGAAACCCGTGCTGCGGCCCGGGGTGGCTTTACCACGGTTTGTGCCTCGCCGGAGACATCGCCGGTCAACGATTCCGGCGCGGTTACCCACCTGATACGGGATGTAGCGGAGGCTCGCTCGCCCATCCGGGTGCTTCCTGTGGGCGCGGTTACCCGGGGCCTGGAGGGTGAACTGCTCAGTGACATGGCGGGGTTGTCCGCCGCCGGATGTGTGGCGCTGGGCAACGGCCGCCGTGGCGTGCGCAATGCCCGGATTCTGCGCCGCTGCATGGCCTACGCCAAAACCTTCGGGCTGACGGTGATGTTCAGCCCCGAGAACCAGGCCCTGGCGGCGGATGGCTACGCCCACGACGGCCTGGTGGCCTCGCGGCTCGGTCTGCTGGGTATTCCGGAAGTGGCGGAAACCGCCTCGGTCATGGAGATGCTGTTGCTGGCGGAGGAAACCGGTGTTCGCCTGCATCTCAGTCAGTTGTCTTCGGCTCGCAGTGTCGAAATGGTGGCGGATGCCCGTCGTCGTGGTATCAGTGTCACGGCCGACGTGGCCATGCACCAGTTGCTGTTTACCGAAGACGCCCTCGCCGGTTTCGACAGTCGCTTCCACGTGCGCCCTCCGCTGCGCGCCGAAGCCGATCGTCAGGCACTGCTGGCTGGCGTCCGTGACGGTGTCATCGATGCCATCGTCAGCCAGCACCAACCCCATGACTCGGCGGCCAAGCAGGCGCCTCTGGGTGCTACCGAGCCCGGCCTGTCCACCATCGAAAGCACCCTGTCCATGGGTCTGATGCTGGTCAGCCGGGGTGAGCTGGCGTTGCCCGCTCTGCTGCGGTCGCTGACGGCGGGTCCTGCCGCCATCCTTGGCCGAAGCGCCAGCCTGGAGGCGGGCGCGGTTGCCGACCTGTGTGTTTTCGATCCGGATGCCACCTGGACACCGGGCGAAGACACTCTGGTTTCGGCCGGGCGTCATGCGCCGGTGCTTGATGACGCCATCCCCGGTGTCGTCAAACTGACCCTCTGTGAAGGGCGTGTGGCCTGGGGTACGGGGACGGGCTGATCCGGCTGCTCCCGGAGAGAAATGCGGCAGAGGTTGCCTGACCTCTGTCGAGCCCATCACAGAATTCCATCTTTTTGCTGAAAAGCCCTTGAAGGCAGGCGCCTGTGCCAACGTATTCTTGTGACGCCCGGCCTAATCTCAGGTCAGGATCTCACGATGTACGGGTACCAAGGATGTGCCCGGGACGTCTGACAATAATAATTCAGGAGTTATCCCCGTGAAATCAGCTAACCTCCCGCAACGGGTGGCCGCAGCGGCTGCCCTGTGTGCCAGTCTGTTGCTGGCGCCTGTCAGCCAGGCCGAAGAATCCATCCTCGAACGAAGCTTTTGTGTCTTTGACCCGGTTGGTGCCAATGGCCCGCTGTTCGCCATCACCAAAACCTTTCAGCCAGTGGCCATGAAGGAAGGCATCAAGCTTGACCTGCGGGCCTACACTGACGAGAAAGTGGCGGCCGAGGACTTCAAGGCCGGGCAGTGCGATGCCGTCCTACTGACCGGTACCCGAGCCCGCGAGTTCAACAAGTTCACCGGCACTCTGGAAGCCATGGGTGCGGTCCCCGGTGAAGAGGAAATGCGCCTGCTTTATAACACCCTGAGCCAGGCCAAGGCCCGCCCGTTCCTGATTGATGGTCCCTACGAAGTGGCTGGTGTATTCCCGGGCGGCGCCGTGTACCTCCACACCCGCGATCGTTCCATCGACTCGGTAGAAGAGCTCCAGGGCAAGCGCATCGCGACTCTGGATTTCGATACGGCGTCGGTGCGCATGGTGCGTCACGTCGGTGCTTCGGTCGTGGGCTCCAACTCCGCCAACTTTGCCGGCAAGTTCAATAACGGCAGTGTTGACCTGGCCTATGCGCCGGCGGTGGCCTACTCCCCGCTGGAACTGTACAAGGGCGTTCAGCCCAATGGCGGCGTGTTCAAGTACGCCCTGGCTTACATGAATTTCCAGGTCATCATCCACCGTGACCGTTTTCCGGATGATGCCGGCCAGATGGTTCGCGACCAGGCCATCAAGCGCATCGACGAGGCCTACCAGATCATTGACCAGGCCGAAGCCGACATTCCGGAAGACGTGTGGATGCATCCCCCGCAGGAAGATGTGGCGGAATACGACAAGATGTTACGCAAGGTGCGGTTATCCCTGCTTGAAGATGGCGTTTACGACGAACGCGCCATCAAGCTGATGAAGGCGATTCGTTGCCGGGTGGACGGTTCCCGGTCTGAGTGTGCTTCCTGAGAGGATTAGGAGGGAAGGCCCGCACCAGCGGGCCTGGTCAGCTTAGCTCACCGCCTCTTTCAGTGACTTGCCGGCTTTGAACCCGACGGTCTTGCTGGCAGGAATCTTGATGGTGGCTCCGGTCTGGGGGTTACGCCCGTCGCGGGCGTCGCGAGTGCGGATACTGAACGTGCCGAATCCGATCAGCGTGGTGTCTTCGCCTCTGGAGGCTGCCGCTGAGATCTGGTCAGTGAAGGCGGTAATGACTTCGCTGGCTTTCTCGCGGGTCAGGCCGGTTTTGTCGGCAATGGCGGCTGCCAGTTCGGGTTTGCGCATCGGGTACTCCTTATTGTCGTTTTTGGTGTCACACCGGCGGCAAGCCAGCCGCAGGCTGAACAAATCTATAGTGGGTTCGGCGCCAATGTGCAAACCCGTGAGGATGAAGGAACAGGTTTTGCCGTTCCCATTTGCGGTGCGGTTCTCATAAAAACAGGGGGTTGTCCGCCATAATGCGAGCCCGGTTACAAATTGTAACGATTCGCAGGCGGTGGTCCAGGCGGCCCGATTGGCTCTGAAAACAATAAAAGAAGGTGCGGAAGTTATGAAACGTTTCCAGAAAGCGACAGGGCAGTGGTTGCCAGCAATGGCAAAACTGCGTGGTGTGACTGCAGCGGTGGTTGCCAGCGTTGCCTTGAGCGGGTGCGGCGTCGTGAACCACATGATCTACAAGACCACCGGTGATGTCCTTCAGGGGTTCTCGCGCAACCATACGGTGCCTTACCTGCTGAGCACCGATGACTTGGCCATGGGCTGTGCCATGAGTGAGGCGACCGCTCCGTTGTTGATGTCGTTCGGTCGGGTAACCAGTGAGCCGGACCAGATTGCCGTGATGCTATATCTGTCAGCCGCGGGCTGCGCCGATGAGCAGGCCCGTGAACATGAACTGACTGGGCTGGCCGCTTTGGGTGCCATGGACGGTGATGCCGCTGAAGATGCGATGATTCGCCAGAAACGTGCCCACGCCCTGGCGGCGAAACGTTATTTCCGCAGCTGGCAGCATCATAATGCTTTCTATGGCGAGCCCGGTAATGGCGAGTGCCCGGACTTCGATGACGACATGGACGAATTCATCTACATGGCGGGCCTGTTGTCAGGGCTTCAGGCTCTGAACGCCGAAATTCAGTCCACGTCCTCCATTGGTGTGCCCAAGAATGTGGGCTCCGTGGTTGGCAGGGCAACCAGCTGCCTGGATAACGAAAAGTGGTGGGGAGCGCCGATGGCACTGCGGGCGACCATCTGGGCAATGATTCCGGGTGCCATGCCTGAGGGCGAGAACGCCTTTGAACGGCTGGAAATCTCCGATCGGCAGGGTGAACAGGTGGGTGTCCGCATCAGCCATGTGTTTCACGCGATTGCAGCGATGAACAAGGGTGACAATGAGCGCCTGCGTGATGTGATCCGCCGTCACGCCGAATCCATTGAGGAAACACCCCCGAACGAGGACTGGGCTTTTGTCGATGCCATGGCGACACAGATGATCGTGGCCATTTCCGATCGCATGTGGGTTGAGAATCAAGGCCATCGAACTCCCCTGGGACAGTTGGGTACCTTCTGGGACGAAGAAGAGGACGTTGAAACCATGGATCTGGATGGTTTGTTGTAACGCCCATGGCTTCAGGTCGCGCTGTTATGTCACAAGTGGGTTTTCGTCGTACCAGGCTGGAGTGGTTTTCCTCTCTGCCGGCTTGTTTACTGTTGCTGGCGGTGGTGCTGTTTTCCACCAGCAGCGACATTCACAACCAGATGCTGCGGGCAGGGGAGCAGATGTGGGGTGGCTACTACAAGCTCCGCGTCGACCCGGTTCAGCCGACCTGCGATCCCAACCGGGACATTGAGGCCGCGATCCAGCAGGAGCTTTCCGAATCGGGTGGCTCGGACAATCCCATGGCGGCGCTGCTCGGGGAACAGGAGAAAGACCCGGCGGATGTCCGCCTTGCCATCGAGCGGTCGGTGGCAGACTGCCAGGCCAGCTTCGCCAGTTATGAGAGCCTGAAGGACAAGTTGACCCCCGGCGTAAAAGCCTACCGGGCGGTCGAGTTGTTCGTAGCCGATCTGATCGCGTTCGGGTTGGAGTCCCAGCGATATATCCTGGTGGTTCTGGTGATGCTGTGTGCGGTGACCGCGACCCTCAGCCGCCACCATATCGCCATGCGGGCGATGGAAACCCGGCTTGATTACACCGTATCCCACGCTCTGCAGACTATCGCCAATGCAATGTTGCTGGGCTCCAGTGTGATCTTCCGGCAATCAAGCATGGGCAGTGATACCACCATGTCGGCGGAGGCTCTGCTTCTCCATAACCTTTGGATTATCGGTTTTGCCTGCCTCACCCTGGCCAGCCTGTATCGATTGTTCCGCATGCCCGATGATCTGCGCGACGGTGGCCGCTTCAACAAAGCGTTCCTTGCGGTGCCGCTGTATACGGTGATGTGCCTGATTTCCGGCACCTATTTCGTGCTGATCGGGCACGCCTCCGGCATCGGTATCTATCTCGGCAAGATGATGGAGCTTGCGGACATGTTCCTCAATGTCGGGCTCTACGTCTGGGTGGGGATGATGCTCAAGCAGACCTGGCTGGCGACTCTGGTCTTCAACGTATTCCGCCCTTGGCGGATGCCGCCGGAGATGCTGGCCGTGGTTGCTGTTCTGGTGGCGGCGGTGCCCACTGCCTACACTGGTGCTTCCGGCATTTTTGTTATTGCCGCGGGGGCGGTGATATACAGCGAGCTGCGTGCCGCCGGTGCCCGCCGGCATCTGGCCCTGGCCGCCACTGCCATGTCCGGATCATTGGGGGTGGTGCTGCGCCCCTGCCTGCTGGTGGTGGTGATCGCCTACCTCAACCGGGAAGTCACCACTGACGAACTGTTTGGTTGGGGCATCTGGGTGTTTGTGCTAACCGCCATGATGTTCATGACTGTGGCGATGACGGTTAATCGCCAGAGCAGCTTCAACCTGGCACCGTCCTCGGAAGCCTTCCCGGCCATGCTGCAGGCTCTGCGACCGTTGATTCCCTATGCCCTGGTGATTGCCGGTGTGGTGTTGCTGTACCGCTTTGCCCTGGACGTACGAATGGACGAATTCTCGGCGCCGCGACTGCTGCCGGTGATCATGCTGGCGATACTGCTGTTTGAGCATGTGACCCTGAAGAAGACAGCCGGTCGCGCCAGTGAGGGGCAATCCCACCAGGGCCTGGAGAGCAGCCTTCGTTCGGCCACCAACGACACCACCTCCGAGATCGGTGCCTTGCTGTTATTGCTGGGCCTGTCGGTGAGCATCGGCGGAGTGATCGAACGTTCCCAGATCATGGAAGCCTTCCCCCAGGCCTTCGACAGCGCCTGGTCCGCGATGCTGCTGATGGTCGTCATCCTGGTGGTCCTAGGCATGATCATGGACGCTTTCGGCGCCGTTATCCTGGTCACCGCCACGGTGTCCACCATCGCCTACAGCAGCGGGATACACCCCATCCACTTCTGGATGGTGACCCTGGTGGCCTTCGAACTGGGCTACCTGAGCCCGCCGGTCGCGCTGAACCACCTGTTGACCCGGCAGGTCGTTGGCGAAGCGGAAGTGTTGGCGGCACAGCAGGAAGGTGGCACCTTCTATCAGCGACATGAACGCATCATCATGCCGCTGATTGCCATGGGAATATCCCTGGTGCTGGTGGCCTTTGTGCCGCTGTTGTTTTACGCGTGAGTCGCGGCCCGGTTATTCACACGGGCTCGGGCGCACTGCTCTCGCCGCGCAGGGAGGTAACGTCTGCCTTCGGTGGTGCGCCGAACAGACGGCTGTACTCCCGGCTGAAGTGGGAAGGGCTCTCGTAGCCCACCCGATAGCTGGCGGTGGCGGCTTCCAGGCCTTCGGCAAGCATTAGTCGCCGGGCTTCGTGAAGGCGCAGTTTCTTCTGGAATTGCAGGGGTGACATGCGGGTCACTTGTTTGAAGCTGTGGTACAGGGTTGATTCGCTCATGTTGGCGGCTTCCGCCAGTTCGCGAATACGCAATGGCTCCGAATAGTGATCCTTCAGCGCCGAGATGACTGTGGAAATCCGGTGTGATTGAGAATCGACGGCCGCGAACTTGCGCATGCGTGAGCCCATTTCGCCGATCAGTGCTCGGTAGATGATTTCCCGGCGTGCCAGTGGCGCGAGTATGGGAATGTCCCCGGGAGAATCCAGCAGGCTCAGTAGCCGGTATAGTGCGCCCTGCATCAGTTCATCCATGTAAGTGATGCATAGGCCACACTCCACTGCCGGGCAAGGGCCATGTGGGTCCAGCGACGGTGCCTTGTCGCCCAGTTCCAGTACCAGATCAGCCACCTCCTGTGGATCCACGGTCAGTTTCACCGCCAGGTAAGGGCGTTCCGGGCTTGCGTCGAGAATTCTGCCCAGCACCGGCAGGTGAACGGAGCTGGCCAGATAAGTGAGCGGATCATAAGTGATTTCCCGGTCGCCCAGCAGAATGTTCTTGGTGCCCTGAATCACGAAACACAGGGACGGCTCGTAGACGGACGAGCCACAACTGGATGGTTGATCGCAACGAATCAGCTCCACGCCGTCAATGGCGGAACTCTGTATGCCCTGCTGCTTTGTCCATCGGCTGGCGACCAGGGCCAACTGTTGCTGAAGGTTCGGCATGAGGTTGGTGGCAACCTCTGGAATGGTAGCAGTCATCGTCGCGTCTCCCTTTCGCGGCAGTATAATCCTTTGCAACCTGAACTGTATGGCATTCAGGTCTCATCTGCAGAATCAGGCAAGCTTCCCGCAGTAACCCGATATCCTCCCGGACTCAAGACTCCTTATGTTAGACGACCAATCGGGGAAGAGGGACTGAAATATACCCTTTCATGTCGAAATACCTCCACCCCAACCGACCTAACAAGCGATCTGACCAGATCTCTTGACTAACGGGAACGCTCACAAGGCGTCCCTGACGACGGAGCGAGGAACCATGGAACGTCTGACCGGAAAAAACTTCAACGGACCAGTCCGGGCATTGGGCCCGGCGCTGGTGATGCTCACCGTGTTGCTGGCCGGCTGCGAGGCACAAAGCGACGAAGCGATGGCGATGCCGCCACCGCCGGAGGTGGATGTGGCGGAAGTCATTGTGGAGCCGGTTACCCTCTGGGAGTCCTTCACCGGCCGCGTGGCTGCACCGGAAACCGTGGACCTGCGACCGCGGGTCAGCGGCTACATTCACGAGGTGGCTTTTGAGGAAGGCGCATTGGTGCAGGCCGGTGACTTGCTGTTCCAGATCGACCCCAGGCCCTATCAGGCCCGGGCGCAGGCGGCCCGCGCCGACCTGTCGTTGGCGAGGAGCCAACTGGAACTGGCCAGGAGTGAAGCCGGCCGCGCCAAGACACTGTTGGAGAGCCGGGCCATTTCACGGGAGGAGTACGACCAGCGTAATGCTGCACTGATGAGTGCCCGGGCCCGGGTGGAAGCCGCCCGGGCGGCACTGGACACAGCGGAACTGGACCTGGAATACACCCGGGTCACCGCCCCGGTCAGTGGCCGTACCGGTCGGGCGCTGGTAACCCGTGGCAACCTGGCCAACGCGGACCAGACCCTGCTCACTACAGTGGTGTCGGTGGACCCGGTGCACGTTTATTTCGAGGCCGATGAGCAGGCCGCGTTCAGTAGCCAGCAGCTGTTGGCCAATGACCAGCCCCACAGTGTGCGTATCGCCCTGGGCGACAACGGCCACCAATACCAGGGCTTGCTGGATTTTGTCGATAACCGGCTGAACCCGGGTACCGGCACCCTGCAATACCGTGCCGTGTTAGGCAATCCGGATGGCCGGATCAAACCCGGCCAGTTTGCCCGGGTGGAAATGCCGGTGGCCGAGCTGGACCAGGCGCTGCTGGTGAACCGCAAGGCGGTACTGACTGATCAGGACCGCCGATACGTCTACGTGGTGGATGACGACAACCGGGTTGCGCCCCGGCAGGTGACCACCGGTCGTCAGGTGGAGGATCTACTGGTGATCCGCGAAGGCCTCAACAGCGGTGACCGGGTGATCATCAACGGTGTGCAGAAGGTGTTTGGCGCTGGCATGGAGGTCAATCCAAACCTGGTGGCCATGAGTGAACCTGATGCCATTCAGGGTCCCGCAGTTGCAGCGGCCGGGGAGTCAGCGCAATGAATGTTTCCCGCTTCTTTGTGGACCGGCCGATTTTCGCGGCGGTGCTGTCCATTATCATTCTTGCCATCGGGTTGATCTCCATACCCAACCTGCCGGTCAGTGAGTACCCGGAAGTGGTACCGCCGTCGGTGGTGGTGCGCACGGTCTATCCCGGCGCCAACCCCAAGGAGATTGCAGAAACCGTGGCAACGCCGCTGGAGGAAGCCATCAGCGGTGTTGAGGACATGATGTACTTCAAGTCCGTGGCCGGCTCTGATGGCGTCCTGCAGATGACCGTCACCTTCCGCCCCGGCACGGATGCGGAGGACGCCACGGTGCGGGTGCAGAATCGGGTCAGCCAGGCACAGGCGCGACTGCCGGAGGAGGTGCGCCGCCAGGGCGTGACTACCCAGAAGCAGTCCCCGACCTTCCTGATGGTGGTCCACCTGACATCGCCGGACGGCACCTACGACACCCTGTACCTGCGCAACTACGCCCGGCTGCATGTACGGGATCAGCTGGCCCGTATCCAGGGGGTAGGGGATGCCCAGATCTTTGGCGGCGGTGACTACGCCATGCGCGCCTGGTTGGATCCGGACCGGATTGCCGCCCGCGGCCTGACCGCCAGCGACGTGGTCCGCGCCATGCGTGAGCAGAACGTGCAGGTATCCGCTGGTCAGATCGGTGCCGAACCGGTGCCGGACAGCGACTTCCTGACCCTGATCAACGCCCGTGGTCGGCTGGAAACCGTGGAAGAATTCGGCAACATCGTGCTCAAACGCGGCGACAACGGCGAAATCCTGCGGCTGGAAGACGTGGCCCGGCTGGAGATGGGCGCCGGCGATTACACTCTGCGCTCCCAGCTCGATGGTAAGGACGCCGTGGCTATTGGTGTGTTCCAGGCCCCGGGAGCCAACGCCCTGAACATCCGCCAAGAGGTGATCGACACCATGGACGAACTGGCCACCCGCTTCCCTGCGGGTGTCGAGTACGAAGCGGTGTATGACACCACCATCTTCGTCAGTGACTCCATCAAGGCGGTGGTGGCCACGTTGCTGGAAGCGGTGTTGCTGGTGGTATTGGTGGTCACCCTGTTCCTGCAGACCTGGCGTGCCTCCATCATCCCGCTGCTGGCGGTACCGGTGTCGGTGATCGGCACCTTCGGTGCGCTCTACCTGCTGGGTTACTCCATCAACACCCTGACCCTGTTCGGGCTGGTATTGGCCATCGGCATCGTGGTGGACGACGCCATTGTGGTGGTGGAAAACGTCGAGCGTAATATCGAGGAAGGCCGCAGTCCGCTGGCGGCGGCTCACCAGGCGATGAAGGAAGTGTCTGGCCCGATCATCGCCATCGGTCTGGTGCTGTGTGCGGTGTTTATCCCCATGGCCTTTCTGTCCGGGGTCACTGGTCAGTTCTACCGGCAGTTCGCGGTGACCATCGCCATTTCCACGGTGATTTCCACCATTAACTCGCTGACCCTGTCACCGGCGATGGCGGCGATGCTACTCAAACCTCACAGTGCCCCCAAGGACCGACTGCAGAGAGGCATCGATTTCCTGTTCGGCTGGCTGTTCCGGCCCTTCAATCGCTTCTTCAATGCCAGTGCCGAGAAATACCAGGGCGGCGTGTCCCGCTCCCTGCGCCGGCGCGGAGCGGTGTTTGTGGTCTATGCGCTGTTGCTGACCGGCACCGGGCTGATGTTCAAGGCGGTGCCGCCGGGCTTTATCCCGATCCAGGACAAGTTGTACCTGATGGCCGGGGTGAAACTGCCGGAAGGGGCATCCCTGGAGCGTACCGACCAGCTCCTGCAGCAGGTGACCGATATCGCCATGGAAACCGAAGGCGTGGCCAACGCCGTGGCGTTTCCCGGTCTGAACGCGTTGCAGTTCACCAATACCTCCAACACCGGGGTGGTGTTCTTCCCCCTCAAGCCATTTGATGAGCGCAGCCTCAGTGCCGGGGAGATCAATGCCCAGATCAACCAGAAAATCAGCGGGCTGAAGGAAGGCTTTGCTTTCTCCTTCATGCCGCCTCCGATTCTGGGGTTGGGCAACGGCTCGGGCTACCAGCTGTTCATCGAAGATCGGGGCAACCTCGGCTACGGGGCCCTTCAGAACGCAGTGAACCAGTTCCAGGGTGCGATCAGCCAGACACCGGGTATGGGATTCCCGATTACCAGTTACCAGGCGAACGTGCCGCAACTGGATGCGGAAGTAGACCGGCTCAAGGCCAAGGCTCAGGGCGTGCCGCTGACAGAGTTGTTCGATACCCTGCAGACCTATCTGGGCTCCACCTACGTCAACGACTTCAACCGCTTTGGCCGTACCTGGCAGGTGATCGCCCAGGCGGATGCCCCCTACCGCGACAGCGTTGAGGACATTGCCCGGCTGCGTACCCGCAACGAGCAGGGCGAAATGGTGCCCATCGGCTCCATGGTGGAGATCCGCCAGAGTTTCGGGCCGGACCCGGTGTTGCGCTACAACGGCTACCCTGCCGCGGACATCGCCGGGGAGGCGGACCCTCGGGTGCTGTCTTCGGCCCAGGCCATGGATGCTCTGACCGCGCTGGCGGACGAGACACTGCCCGCCGGCATGGACTTCGAATGGACGGACCTGAGTTACCAGCAGGCCACCCAGGGCAACGCCGCGCTGGTGGTGTTCCCGCTCTCCATCCTGCTGGTATTTCTGGTGCTGGCGGCGCTGTACGAGAGCTGGACGCTGCCGTTGGCGGTGATCCTGATTGTGCCCATGTGTATGCTCTCGGCGTTGATTGGCGTGTGGTTTGGCGGTGGCGACAACAACATCTTCGTTCAGGTGGGACTGGTGGTGCTGATTGGCCTGGCCTGCAAGAATGCCATCCTGATCGTGGAATTTGCCCGAGAGCTGGAGCTGCAGGGGCGCGGCGTTGTGGAAGCGGCACTGGAGGCCTGCCGGCTGCGGTTGCGGCCGATCATCATGACCTCCATCACCTTTACTGCCGCTGTGGTGCCGTTGGTGCTGGCCACCGGGGCTGGCGCGGAGGTCCGGCAGGCGCTGGGCACCGCCGTGTTTGCCGGCATGATCGGGGTCACCCTGTTCGGGCTGTTCCTGACGCCGGTGTTCTACGTTGCCCTGCGCAAGCTCTCCGGCAGCCATCGCCTGAAGAGTCACCATGAATCCACTCTGACCTGCGATGAGGATCAGGATGACGACGCTGTGCCGGGAGGTAGCCATGCTTAAAGTGATCACCATAGCCGGTGCACTGGCGCTGTTGGCGGGTTGCGCCGTCGGACCGGATTACCAGACACCGGCCACACCGGAACCGGAGGTCTTCTCCGAAGGGCAACAAGCCGGTGGTGGTGTTGACCAGCAGCACTTCTGGCAGGGTTTTGATGATCCTTTGCTGGCACAGCTGATATACCAGACCCTGACCGCCAACCACACCCTGGAGGAAGCCGTGGCCCGCTACGAGCGTGCGGCGGCTCTGTTGTACGGTGCGGAAAGAGAGCAATGGCCCAGCGTGACCGCCAACGCCTCCGCCGCCGAGCAATACCTGGCGGACGTTGAGCAATCACTCCCAGGTGCAGGGCCGGAACGGGTGCAACGTTACCAGGCGGGTCTGGCTGCCAACTGGGAGCTGGACCTGTTCGGACGCCTGCGCCGCGCCACCGAAGCGCAACGGGCGGAACTGGAAGCCGCCGGTGCTGATCTTGGCGCGGTACAGGTCGCCCTGGCCGGACAACTGGCCAGCAGCTACTTCGAGTTGCGGGGCCTGCAACAGCAGTATCGGGTGGCGCAACAGAGTGTGGCACTGCAGCAGCAGTCCCTGGATATTGTCGAGGCACGGGTAGAGGCAGGCCGGGGTACCGAGTTTGATCAGGTACGCGCCCGCGCCCAGTTGGAGCGCACCCGCGCCGAGTTGCCGACCCTGCAGGCGGGTATCCGGGCGGCCATGCACCGTATCGCCGTGCTGACCGGTCAGCCGCCGATGGCATTGGTGGAGACACTGTCGCCCCCGGCCGGGCTCCCGGAGGCCTTGCCGACCATTCCCGTGGACAGCCCCGGGGACGTGTTGCGCCGTCGCCCGGACATTGCCGCCGCGGAACGTCGTCTGGCCGCAGCGACCGCCCGCATAGGTGTGGCTACCGCTGACCTGTTTCCCCGCTTTACCCTGAGCGGACTGCTGGGCTCGGTTGCCGCGGATACCGGTGACCTGTTCACCGGTCCGGCGGAGTCCCGCCGTGTCGCCCTGGGCATCGACTGGACCTTCCTCGACCATGGCAAGGTCAAGGCCCGCATCGAGGCCGCCGGTGCCGACAGCCGCGCGGCGCTGGCCAGCTATCAGCAAGCGGTACTGGAAGCGCTGGAGGAAGCGGAGACCCGGCTGGTGCGTTACCAGCGGGCGCAGGAAAGGGAAGGGCGCCTGCAACAGGCCATGACGGACGCGGAGAAAGCGGTGGAACTGGCCCGTACCCGCTATGAGCAGGGCTTTATCGGCTACTTTGAAGTACTGACGGCGGAACAGGAATTCACCGCCACCCGGGACGCGGCGGTGCGCAGCCGCACAGCGGTGACCCTGGCGATGGTGGACGTATACCGGGCGCTGGTGGGGGCGCCCGGTTAAGCAGCCCCCGGCCAGCTACTTCATCTTAAAGCCCTTGCCACGGAGGAAGTCCCGCATGTGGGGGCGCAGCTTGGAGGTGAACAGCGGTTTGAGCTGTTCCGACCAGTTGGTGTCCTTGTTGCCCCCGGTGCGGACGTGGTAGTAGGTGCGCATGGTGGCGTCGAATTCCGCCACCAGCTCCGCGTCCCGCTCGTCCTGGTAATAGTCTTCCTTGAGGATGGACGCCAGTGGCAGGCGGGGCTTCACCTCCGGGTCCTGGTCCGGATAGCCCAGGCACATCCCGAACACCGGATAGACATGATCCGGCAGGCGCAGCAGTTCGCTCACCTCGGCCGGATTGTTGCGGATACCGCCGATGTAACACAGGCCCAGCCCCTCGGATTCTGCTGCCGTGGCAACGTTCTGGGCGACCAGAGCGGCATCGATGCTGGCCACCAGCAGTTGCTCGGTCATGCCACGAATCACCTCAGCACCGGCGCGTTCGGCGGCATCCGTTGCCCGCTTCATGTCCGCGCAGAACACCAGAAAATCCGAACACTCCGCGACATAGCGCTGGCCACCACTCAGCTCCGCCAGAGCCTCACGGTTCTGCGGATTGACCACGTGGATGATGGAATAGGCCTGCACGTGGCTGGATGTGGCGGCACTCTGGCCGGCACGAATCAGCTCCTCGAACAGCTCGCGGGGAATCTTCCGATCCTGGAATTTACGGATCGAACGGTGTGACTTGAGAAGTTCAATGGTCGGATTCATGGTGCCCTCTAACACGAGATCAGAAAGCGTTTATCCTGCCACCGTCACACCGGTTTGGCAAAAAGGGCCACGGGAGGTGTTGAGCAAACCTGCCCCGACGATTCAGACATTACGCGGTGCAAACATAATGATCGCCATACCCAGAATGGCCACCGATGAACCCACGAAATCCCAGACCGTTGGCCGAATGCCGTCCACCGCCCACAGCCACAGGATGGCGGTAAAAATATAGACGCCGCCGTACGCCGCATACACCCGGCCAGCGGCGGTCGGGTGTAGTGACAGTAGCCAGGCAAAAGCGGCCAGGCTTAACGCCCCCGGCACCAGAAGCCAGATGGTCTTGCCCTCACGTAGCCAGAGGTACGGCAGGTAACAGCCAACAATTTCAGCAATCGCCGTGATAAAAAACAGGCCGGCAGTCTTTAGTTCGGGCAAATCGGAGATCCCTGGTTAAGTGTCGTATTCGTCGTGCAAACGCCACCATTCAAACGGCGGGCTCTGTGGCCATCCCTCGGGTGAATCTTCCCAGGTTTCCTGACGGCCATAGGGTGTCAGGTCCAGCAACCGGAAGTTGGTGTCGAACAGCTCAGCCCCGCGATCCGTGGTGAAGTAGGTGCGGTACACGCGGTTGTTATCATCCCGAATGAACACGTTAACCGCAAACCGTTTTCCCACATCGAAAGCATCGGCGAAGCGGCGGCCGTGATCCGTGTACCAGGGCGTGTCCCAGCCCATCCGCTTCTGCAGGGCAATGATTTCATCCTGCGGCGCCGGGGATGTGAACACAAAGGTGGTGTCCCGGGCGTTGACGTGCGAGATATTGTGGCCAATGTTGTCCATGACCATCGAACAGCCCGGGCAGGGCGCAGCGCCGGGTTCCAGCATGGCGCAGTAAACGATGAGTTGCCGGCGGCCGTGAAACAGGTCGACCAGCGAAACCTCACCCTCTGGTCCGGTAAAGGTGAAGTGGTCTTCGACAGGGACCATCGGCAATCTTCGGCGCTCGGCGGCCAGAGCATCCTGGGCGTGGGTCAGTTCCTTTTCCTTGACGAGGAGTGCCTGGCGGGCCTCGTGCCAGTCTTCGAGCGTACCGACCTTTGGAAGAGCAATCTTGTTAGTCGACATGATATGAGCTCCTTCTGTTTGAGGTGCACTTCATAGTCGAATGAGGGAGGTGAAATTCGACAATCGCCTATGGGGTCAGCTACTCATCCGAAGGTCCTACCCAGAACAATGGGTTATGGGCGATTTCCCAGAGATAACCGTCGGGATCGGAAAAGTAGCCGGCATAGCCACCCCAATCCGTCTTCTGGGCCGGTTTGGTGACAACGGCACCGGCGGCAACCGCCTGATCCATGACCTGATCCACCTCCTGCTCCGAACTCACATTGTGGGCCAGGCTGAACCCCGCAAACCCTTCTGAACGCCCCGACACCAGCGCATCGTCCGCCAGCGCGTCATGCCCGTACAGGCCGAGCCAGGTACCGTTCAGGGTGAAAAAGGCCACCTCTGGCGGAGAGTCCATTCTGGGAAGGCCCAATCCCTGCTCGTAGAACCTGATCGAACGCTGAAGATCACTCACACCCAAGGTGATCATACTGATTCGTGGTTTCATGGTTCCTCCCTGAATATCGCCATTCTCAATCACCGCATTGCCTGAAATGATAACTCCAAAGCCTAGTCCATCGCCCGGTGCATCGCCATGCGGTCGCGGACTGTCTCTTGGCATTCCCGGTGTCGCACTGAACGCGACTTACTCGCTCATTATGGATTCCAGCAGGGTATCGAAATCCATATCGATCTCACCTTCCTCCGCGCGCCTTGTCAGGACGATCACCGAACCCTGAAGGCCAGGATCATCATCAAGCATGAGCAGGTCGGGGTTAATGAGTGTCGTGACGGCGTTCTTCACAACCCCGGGGGCCTTGTTGAATTGGCGGCGAAGTAATCGGGTGAGGAAGGACCCGTTCTTTACACCGCCGAAGGCTCGCTGAAGCGTGTATTCACGCTCAGTCACCAGGTAACGGCATAGCTTTCTCATCATCGGTGTGTCGGCATTGTTGAGGATGAGGGTGCCCCGGGACACGAGCATCTTGTCGACGTAGTAAATGGCTACCAGTGCCTGATCGAATGGGCCCACTTCGTTAATGATGGCCAGGTTGATGGCTCGGTTCTGGAAGTAGAAATCCGGAAGCACCTCATCGGCGGGCGTTCGGTTCAGTTCCACCAGATCCATCACCGTTTCCACGTTCCGTTTCCGGGTCTCTTTCAGAAACTCAGAATGCTGAAGAAGGTTGAGGGTGAGCAGCGTCAGTGCTGAATTTTCCAGGGTATGAAGCGCACGGCAGACCGACAGCGTCAGGTCAAAATCACCCAGGCCGAGTTGCAGGACTTCCTGGGGTGCCTGTTCTTCTATAATGGAGGTGATCAGCGAGGTTTGTGGGTGTTCTGGAGTCATGGTTCTGGTGGTGCAGCCTGTGTTCGTCGGAAGCGGACGGGTCGGTTTGGGCATGGTAGTGGTGAACCAACGCCAATCCCTTGGCTTGAGAGCACAATATTTGTAGTCAGTCCCGCGAGTCAGGTGGGAACAGCGTCAGCCAGAAGCATGTATTTACTACCTGGTCTACTGGGCTCTGTCCGCCCAGCGCTGGGCGTAGTCATTCAGTGCAAGCAGGTGTTGACCCAGTTCTTCACCCTGATCAGTAAATCCAAAGCCGTTACCGTCATGGTCAATCAGATCAAGCTCCCGCAACTCCTTGAGTCGACGGTTCAGCACGGTAGGTGAAATCCGATCACAGCGTTCCTGGAGCTGGCGGAACGTCAGTCGTTCCCCTCTCAGTTCCCAGAGAATGCGCAGCGCCCAGCGCTGCCCGAGTACATCCATGAGAACCATGATCGGACGACCTGTGGTCGAACCTCTGACCGGGTTTCCGGGCTTTTTGGTTGTCATCATTACCTCTCTTGACGCTACTTAAATAGTAGCATACATTAATTGCTACACAAAGCGTAGCGATTAGAGGTCGATGATCATGGCGAACCGACTTTACACCGTAGAACCACCCTATACCCACGAAGTGGAAACATTGCTGTCTCGCTACCCGAAGCCAAATGGCTACCTTCTGAAGCTGTTTCGCGTTTTTGCCAACAGCCCGCGCTTTCTCCGTAAGGGCGTTCTGGACCTGCTGGATCGCGACAGCCCCCTCACAATGCGACACAGGGAACTGGTGATTCTGAGAACCTGCGCGAATAATGACTGCGAGTACGAATGGGGTGTTCACGTAGCGGGATTCGCTGAACATGTGCGGTTTACCGAGGAACAGATCAAAGCGACCCGACTCGGGACGCCTGATGCCGCATGCTGGAATGCCGAGGAAAGCACATTGCTGTTGGCTGTTGACGAGCTCTGCAATTCAGCGTGCTTGAGCCCCGAAACACGGGACCGGTTTCAAAGCCTGTTCACGGCCGAACAACAACTTGAAATCTTCGCCCTCTGCGGGAATTACCATACGGTCAGCTTTGTTGCGAATATGGCCGAAATTGAGGGCGAACCTTTTGGGGTACGATTTCCATCAGCGCTGAGTGAGGATGATTGACCAATTGGGTTGGGCATAACTAATCCTTACAGCTCTGCGGGCGACCGCCAGGGGAGAAGGCTCATAATTAATGTGTCAGGCGACAGTTTGCCAGCATGGCGCTCAAGGACGCCTGGCGACATAACTATAGTAGTTGCTACTCCCGAAAAAGACGCCCTTTTGGGAATCACTGTGTAGACCTTCCGCCCACACGTCCGTTTCCTCTTTGGTCATTACGCCGGTCTTCGGTATCAACCTTCGATACGCTTCAATTGCCGATGACCAGAAGTCCGCCGTACCAACTTCGGACAGTACATGAGCGAATGAGGTAACAAGCGTCAACCCGGCCTGTGATAACAGCCGAGGCATCTGGCGCATAACGTGGGGATTCGTGACCACGGCACTGATGAGTGCTTCGTCATATGCCTTCCCTTTGTCGGGATCCTGATGACCAAACGTCAGCGAGGCGTAGTCTCCATCGAAGATGCCCAGCATTCCACCAGGCCTTAAAACGCGGGCGGCTTCCGTTACGACGGACAACGGCTCTTCGACATGGCTCAGCAAGGTATGCGCAACAACGGCGTCGAAGGTTGCATCGGCGTCTTCGAGAGTGCGGGTGTCCCCAATTCGAAATTCCACGCGTTCAGCAATACCTTCCTCATGCGCGAGGCGCTCTGCAGCAGTCACAAGGTGGGAGCTGATATCGATACCGATGACACGTCCGGAGAATTCAGGGCGACTCGCGATAGCGCGAGCTACCAATCCCGTACCGCAACCCATATCAAGAATGGTACCCGCGCTGTCGATATGCATGGCATCGAGATATTCCCGAAGCATCCCGGCGAACAATGGATGTTTGCCTCGGGCCTCAAATCGTACCACGAGGGCCTCAAGCATGGCCTCGTCTAACTTGTCGGTTCTACCAAAGGGATCAATGGAAGTCATTGTAGTGCCCCTTGTCGATCTAGCACCAACAGGACACGCGGGCGGGATAATGAAGGCGAAGCCTCAATATCGCTGTGGCATTCAAGCGAGTCCTTAACCCAAAGATAGTCAAAGAATAGGGTTTCGTCTCAACCGTTTCTTTATTCCGGTTCAGCGTTGACCCTACCGGTATCGCCCTGTGGCATCGGCTTGCCTGTCAGCTCATGCACGGCGCAGACGGTACCAGTGCTCGTCCGGGCGCAGCACCCATTCCAGAGGTGTCGGCAGTTTGAAGAAGGACGGCTTCACGTCGGTGATCTGCCAACCTGCAAAGGCAGCTTCGATTTCTTCTTGCTTCACGCCCCGGATCAACGGGCGAATGCGCCGTGGCCAGCAAAGCAAAATCACGGTCGCATCCTCAGTGGCCAGGGCGTCCACGCTGCGGGCCATCCCTTGCTGCTGCTCTGTGTCGAGGTCATGGAAAGTGCCGGTGTCCAGGATGAGCCGGAAGCCGGAGCCCACTTCAGCTTTTGAAAGCCGGGTCACGTCTCCCTGCACAAGCTCCATCTGCACACCGGCGGCACGGACTCGCTCGCGCCCCCGCTCCAGGGCCTTCTCCACGACGTCCACGCCAGTGACCTCCCAGCCCCGCTTGGCCAGCTCGATGCCCCAGATGGCGCTGCCCGTGCCGATATCCAGCGCACGCCCATAGGGCGGTTCACGGCCCTGTTCCTCCAGTTCGAGGAGCGATGACAGGGATTGAAAAAACGCCTGGTCGGTATCCTCCCAGGGATGAAAGCCGATGGCGTAAGAGAATTTCCAGTTCATGGGCTTCTCCTTCGCTGTTCAGCGTCTGGGTTCTGGTGCGTTTTTAGCGCCCAAAACCGCAACAGGACTCTTCACCCTTTGGGGCTTGGGGAGGTTAAGCTCCAGCATGTCCATTGCGCCATCGGTCACCCCATGGCCAAGCAAGCTCAGGGCATATGTGTCCCCGCCACAAACTGAGAAATAGCTCAAAAAGTTGCTTTTCCAGCACCAACAGTGATTTCCCGCCGTGCTTTCAATCCCCCTTCCGGAAGCCGTCCGCCACTAATATGCGGGTGATCTCGGTGTCCGTTGACATTGTCAGCGGGGCGCTTGCCATCAGGACCTTTGATAGTAGAGTTGTTCGTAAGTTTCCACGCTGTCAGTCGAGAAGAAAGCTCAGCCGTTCATCGGCCTTCTTTGGTTCAATTTCAAGTATTTCTGCGGTCACAATATTTTCAGCCACAAACGGGTCTTCGCTAACACGACCCTCGAGGGCCTCTCGCGATACGCCATGAGCAATCACCGAACCGCCAAGGCCCGGCTGGAGACTGCCGACCATCAGAAAAATGCCGTCTTCAAAGCCTTTTCTTATCCATTGATTGTGTCCTTCCATGAATGCACCTGCCTGGCTCTTATTTTCAGAAAACCGCAAAATCACGACAAACATCAAAGCACCTCCGAATGTGTATTGTTTGTACTGTCAACTGAGGCCAGCCAGTCATTGAGACGACTGACCTCGCTTCTGATGAATCCTTCATCCTGAAAGGCGCTGGCTAACGTCGCCACTCCCTGGCTAAACGCCAAGAGGTGCATGGCCAATTCATCAGCATCATTGAGACGGCCAAGCTGCTCAAACTGTCGTCGCAACCAGGTTCTGAATAGCGTAAATAACTCGTTAGCATTGTCTTTGCTTGGATGATCCAGCTTGGCAAGTTCGGTACAGAGAGTACCGACCGGGCAGCCATAGTGTTTTATCTTGGCTCGGTTCATAACCAGGATATTGATAAAGCAGCGAATTCGGCTAGCGGGTGTGTCTCCCTCGATCTCCCAGCTATCCAGCATTGCGTTCGTGCGGGACAGGCGAAGACTGATTACGGCATCAAGAATTTCGTCTTTGGATTTGAAGTGGTAATAGAAATTGCCCCGTGAAATACCAACAGCTTCTGCAATTTGTGAGAAGGAAGTGTGCTCGAAGCCCTGTTCGTAGAACAGCTGGTCCGCGGCATCCACGATCTGGTTTCTTGTCTGCTTGTTAGCCATCGACGCATTCCCGAACATTCTGCCGAACTCAATAGGACGACTGTCCTAAGTGAAAAATAGGACAAGCGACCTAATAGGTCAAGCACAGTGACAAGAAGGTTGGTTGGGGAGGGGGTGGCATCCGTGTCACATATCCCGGAGCCATCTTGGCTGACCTTTCGGATAACTCATGATACAAACTCTCTGATAACCAGTAGAACTGCCCATATTCCCAAAAGCCAGGCAGATATGGTGAGCTCACTGTATGCCAACTCAACATTCTTGGCCTTCCGATTTATCACCCCGGCCAATTTCTCCAATGTATCAACATAACAATTAAACAGATGCTGATTACTTTCCTCTTCACTGCTTTCTTTGAGATAAGCCGCTGTTTCAGCACTGCTGGGCATTGTTGGACGATGCTCTATCTTTAGCGCCAGAAGCGTATGCCCCCAAGCACAGATAAGCGACAGGGTCGCTCCGGCAAAAACTATGACCGCGATCCACTGGATTTCAGACGTTGGGGGTAAAACTAAAGGAGACTTAACGATAGCGAAGGAGCCAAGAGCAGCAATAAGAATAGAAAGCAGAGTCAGAAGCCTCGAGCATTTCTCCTCAAGCTGCGCGAATCGGGCTTGCTCTTCGTCATACCTTTCTTTTAAGTACCCGAGCACATCAGGCATGCATTCCTTCCTTACGAATTCCCGGTGAGCAGGCCGGCCTCACGGCGAACCACATCCATAATGCGCTGGCTGGCCAGGGAGCGTTCTTGGGTCATAAGGTCGCTTTCAGGCTTTCCCTCTGCGATGCATCTGACCACATGCCGGATCTGATACTCAAAGCCGTTGACCTCGAACGGACAATCAACCGTCTGCACACTATTGTCATTGCCAACCAGGCTGATCTTCTCCGCCTGCCAGAAATTGCTGGGAATAACGATGCGTCCTTTGCTCCCAAAAACGGTCAATTCATTGTCGTATTTGTTTTCGAAACTGCAAAGCAACTGGCTGACTCTGCCATTGGGATAATGCAACTGGATGGCGCAGGTTTCATCGACCCCGGTTGGCCCCAGGCGGACCTGAGAAACGATAGTTTCGGGATCAGCCTGCATGAACCACTGCGACGTAGCGACGGTATAGATCCCCATATCCAGCAAAACGCCGCCGGCCAGCCCCGGGTTCAACAGGCGGTCATCCGGTTTGCGTGGCACAACAAAACCAAAGGAGGATCGCACACCGCTGACGTCACCTATTTTTTCCTGGGCAAGCCAGGCGTTGGCCTGTTGATAAGCGGGCAGGAACAGCGACCACATTGCCTCCATCACAAACACCCCTTTGGCCCGGGCGGCCGCGAACAGACGCTCGGAATCGGCAGCGGTGACCGTCAGAGGTTTTTCAACCAGAAGGTGTTTGCCGCAGGCTATCGCCGCCAGCGCCTGTTCGAGATGAAAATTATGCGGGGTGGCAATGTAGATGGCATCCAGGCTGTCATCCTGGTACAGCTTTTCATAATCGTCGTAGGCGGTTTCGATCTGATGATCATCGGCAAACGCGCGACCACGATCAGCATTACGGCTGGCAACGGCTTTGAGCGTACCAACGCCCTCGGCTTGCATCGCCTGAGCAAATTTCCCGGCGATCCGTCCTGGCCCTAGAAGTCCCCAATTGAAATCCATAGTTGTCACTACTCTGTCAAAGCTCCAGTTCGTGTACGAAGCCGGCATCGCTAAACGATACTGACCTATACTGATACTAGCGATACACGAGGGCAACGCATATGACTATGCAACGGACTGAAAACCAGATCGAGCGCTTTCGGCAGCTGGTGTCACGAAGGAAAGCCCTCGGCTATCTCGTCGCCGCTGGCGCTGCTGTAATGCTTCCCGGGCGTGGCAGCCATGCGGAAGCCCGCCAACTGGGTAGCGACGCCTCCTGTCAGCTTATCAACAGCGAAACCGGCGGCCCCTTTGAGGCAGACGGTTCCAACGGTCCAAATGTACTGACCAGCCCAGCCGTGTTTCGCAGCGATATTCGCTCGAACCTGGATGGCAGCAACGTGCAGCCCGGGGTGGCGTTCATACTGAAGATGAGCGTGGTCGACGTTTCCAACAACTGTGCTCCGATGGTTGGCGCCGCGATCTACCTCTGGCATTGCAACGCCGACGGTGCTTATTCGGCGTATGCCGGAATGGGCCAAAATGACCAGGCAGGCAATACTTTCCTGCGTGGCGTGCAGGTGACCGACCCCAACGGGCAAGTGACATTTACGACAATCTATCCGGGACGCTACCCCGGCCGAGCGACCCATTTTCATGCTCGTATCTACAGGGACGAAGGTTTCAATACCACACTTAGAACAACGCAGTTTGCGTTTGATGACGCCAAGACAAGCAAAGTCTACGCTTCGTCCAGTGCATACAAAGACAGTAAGGCTGCTCGCGAAACAACCAATGACGAAGACTGGCTATTCAGGGACGGTTTCTTGGGCCAGCTACTTGAATTGTCGGGGGATCCTGCAAGTGGCTATGAGGGATCGATCGTGGTTGGGGTGTAGCATTGCCGCCACTGGATTCACAATAAAACAGGGGACGAAAGTTAGCTTTGATCCATTTTCTGAGTTGTTCGGGAGTATCGGCCACCTCCTCATCAACGAGGTAAACGGTACGCTCATCGTTGACATCCTCGAGCGTGATTTCCGGGCCGTCAGGGACGCTGCGTCAGTAGCGTCCCTTGACTTAGGGAGGTCATATAGATGGTTATGTGTTATGTAAACGATTTTTGTCGAGTCACTCCTTGCGTTACCGCGTAAAGTCGTCGACTTCATCGTATACCGTGACTGAAATGCGCTCACCTATCTCCCGCATACCGACCATCTCAGAGGGGTTCTCTGCCACCCAGAAGGCCTTCCAACTTTCTACCGAATCCCACTTCGCTACTGTCAGAACTTCCGTTTTATCTTCGGGACTACGAAGCATGAAGCTTCCCAGCGCTCCTGGCACAGTCTCGTGTATGTTGTTCGTAGTACGACTCCACACCTCTTTGAAGTTTGCAAAGCTCTCTTCCTTTACTCTCCAACGGTAAACTACTCGAATCACTTTGCTCCCCCTTCTCATATAGATGGTTATACACCGGACTTGGCCTTTTGAATCAAAGTGGCCAACTCAGGTGCAATTGGCATTCTTTTGAACGGGCTTATATTGGCACCACCAGTGTTGCCTTGTGGTACTAGCCCGAAGACAGTTTTTGTCGCAGCGCCAATAATCCGGACGATCTGGCCCAGCGCTTCACGGGCTGAGTGGTTTCTTGCAGCCCATACCAGCATCAAAACATGGACTTTAACGTGCCAATATGTCGATTCCTGGCCAATCACATGCGCCCGTTCCAGGTGGGAAAATTCTTGCCGAGTATCACCAGCTGACCTTGCCTGTATGGAATTCGCCAGCTCCTCCTCGACGTAGGGAGCTACTCGGTGGGAAAAATTACGTTTCATGAAACCCTCCTCGAAGGGGTATAACGTTCGGAACTCACGAGCGCGAGCAACGCGATCGATGATGAATGGCGTACCCTCGGAGACTCACAGGTGTCGTACTCAAGCCGCGTCTTGTGACGCACCTGTGAGTCTCCGAGGGTAGCTGAAAAAGCGTTCAACAACGATCTCCCTTATTTTGTTTCGTGGTCCAGATCTCAGTTCGTAGAATGCTGGTTGAATATACAGTTATAATTATCTCAATTATTGAGATCTTGGGCCTTTGGGTTCATTGCACCTTACTGAGGTCTGCCCAAACAGCATTAGATAGGCCGCATCGATATTGCAAAAACGTGACCGCTTCATTATTCCGATTTCCTAGCTGGTCAGGGCTCTAGCTAAAATTTGATAAAACAAAAGCTTAGCTCATTACTTACCCCGCCACCATGTAATCGCGTGACCTCTTCTTTTCACGCACTCAAACATAAGGTGCAAAAAGCGCGATGCTCAAAGAGCAGGGCGCTGTTAGGGTAGTGGTGGGCTTACAGCTTCGGCCCGAATTGCAGCATGGCATCGCTTTCACTGACTTCAGTGCCGCTGTAGTGTGAGGAATAGAAACTTACCGGAAAACCATCTCCGTATAGTGCCCACAACCACATTTGAGTCCCAATACCATGAGCATCGTCAAGCGACTGCTGGAGCGTTCTCCCAATCTCTTAAACCATTCATTCCGGTTGAATGGCAAACCATTTGATCCGGCTACAAGCCTTGCGCCCCCGGAAGGGCGCAAACGTAGTTGGGTGCATTACGGGGTCATGGTTCCGGATTTTCCGGCGCCTCATCACACCTTCAATGTGCTGTCGATTGTAGGCACGCCGGGCGCCACAGTGTTTGATAACGATTTCGCGGTAAAAACGACACCCCAGGATACTGCCTACCTGCTATCGACGATGGCGTCATTGCCGGCCGGGCAGTTCCGCAGTTTTAGCATTGAGCAGGAGTGCGCGTTTTCACCTGACGGCACCCGTCTTCGCTTCGGTCATGACCTGGTGATCGAGGGCTGCTACCCGCACTGGACAGTCACCCGTACGCTGCCGGACACCACCATTCAGCTCGCACTCGAAGCCACGGATTGTGTTTCCCACTTTGCCCATATTCCCGGTCTGTACGATCATTGGAGCCTACTCAGCCGCTACACTGGTACTATCGATCACGACGGTGAGAAAACGGAGGTCAGCGGGCTGTGTACCTTCGAGTATGCTGTTGGCGTTGGCGCATACAGTCTGCCCGGGCGCTCTTTTCCCGTGGCTCACAAGATTCCGCTCACCTACTTCACCTATCAGATCATCAATCTGGACGAGTCGACACAGATCCTGCTGGTGGCGGTGCTTCTGCCGGGCGACTTTCCTCTCCAGAAATCCGTCTATATCCGCAGCCTGAACGATCTGGGGGAGGTCTACACCCGTAACGTCGACTTCACCGTGACCGAGTTCCAGCAGGAGCCTTCGATAACGCCGGATGGCTTCTCCATGGATCTGCCGCGGTGTTTCCGCTGGTATGCCGAGGATAATGAGGGTAACGAGCTGCTGTCGTTGGATTGCACCGTAAAAGGTAAGTATGAATATGGCCTGGGAGCCGGGTACACCAGCTGGTATGGGTTTGACGGGGTTGTCAAAGGCGAGCCGGTATCGGGCCAGGGCTACCTGGAGTTTATCGATCGCAGGCCGAATCATTAAGGGGGCGGAGCTCTCACAAGCCACAAAAAAAGCGCCGTGCTCAAACAGCAGGGCGCTTTCTCAGTAGCTGGCGGGCTTACAACTTTGGCCCGGCCTCTACAATCGCGTCGGAAACATCAAACTTCTTGAAGTTCTCGACGAACTGGCCGATCAGTTCGGCGGCCTTGGCGTCGTAGTCTGCTTCGCTGGCCCAGGTGTTGCGCGGGTTTAGCAGGTTGCTGTCTACGCCTGGAACCTCAACCGGCACACTCAGGTTCAGGGTGGGCAGGTGCTCGGTCTGGGCGTCGTCCAGGTCGCCGTTCTGGATGGCGCTGATGATGGCGCGGGTGGTCGGGATGCTGAAGCGCTCGCCGACTCCGTAGGAGCCACCGGTCCAGCCGGTGTTGACCAGGAAGACCTTGCTGCCGAATTCTTCCATGCGCTTCATCAGCAGTTCGGCATAAACGCCGGCCGGACGCGGGAAGAACGGTGCGCCGAAGCAGGTGGAGAAGGTGGACTTCAGCTTGGAGGAGGAGCCCATTTCAGTGGAGCCCACCAGCGCGGTGTAGCCACTCAGGAAGTGGTAGGCCGCGGCTTCCTTGCTGAGGATGGACACGGGCGGCAGTACGCCAGTCATGTCGCAGGTCAGGAAGACGATGTGGGACGGCTCGCCGGCGCGGTTCTCGATCACCCGCTTCTCAACGTGCTCCAGCGGGTAGGCGCAGCGTGAATTTTCGGTGAGGGAGACGTCGGTGTAGTCCGGCTCGCGGGTTTCCGGGTCGATCATCACGTTTTCGACGATGGCGCCGAAGCGGATGGCGTCCCAGATAATCGGTTCATTCTTCTGGCTCAGGTCGATGCACTTGGCGTAGCAGCCACCTTCGATGTTGAAGACAGTGCCGGGCCCCCAGCCGTGCTCGTCATCACCGATCAGGAAACGCTCGGGGTCGGCGGACAGGGTGGTCTTGCCGGTGCCGGACAGACCGAAGAACAGGCAGGTTTCGCCGTCTTCGCCGACGTTGGCGGAGCAGTGCATTGGCAGTACGTCTTTCTCCGGCAGCAGGAAGTTCTGGACCGAGAACATCGCCTTTTTCATTTCTCCGGCGTAGTGCATGCCGGCCAGCAGTACCTTGCGCTTGGCGAAGTTGATGATCACGCAGCCATCGCTGTTGGTGCCGTCACGCTCGGGCACGCACTGGAAGTTGGCGGCGTTGAGGATCTGCCATTCCTGCTTGTCGGCCGGGTTGAAGCTGTCCGGGCGGATGAACAGATTGCGGCCGAACAGGTTCTGCCAGGCGGTTTCGGTGGTCATTTTCACCGGCAGGTAGTGTTCGGGGTCGGAGCCGACGTGCACGTTGGAGACAAAGCGGTCTTTTTCCGCGATGTAGGCTTCAACACGATCCCAGAGAGCATCGAACTTGTCAGCGTCGAATGGACGGTTGATCGGCCCCCAGTGGATATCGTCAGCCGTGCTGGGCTCCTCGACGATAAAGCGGTCCATCGGGGAACGGCCGGTGCGTTCGCCGGTGCGGACGACCAGTGAACCGTTGGATGCCAGTTGGCCTTCACGTCTTTCCAGTGCCAGCTCGACCAGTCGTGCTGAACTCAGATCATTATAAGTGTTACTCACTTCGACCTCGCCCTCGGGGTGTCTTCAAGATTGCTCAGGCCGCCCCCTTAAAAATTGACGGAAATCTGAGCAATCGGGTCAATTCAGGCGCGCTATTATGCCAGAGACGCCGGTAAAAAACGACTGCCCCAAAAGCCGCGCCAATACTGGCGTTGGGGCTAATTGATTCCGGCCTCAGTGTAACGTATGGCCGGTGAAAAGATGATCAATATCATTCCTATCGAAGCGATAGTGAGCATGACAGAACTGGCAATCCATTTCGATGCTGCCCTGTTCTTCGAGGATGCTGTAGCACTCTTCCTGGCCAATTCCTTCCAGGGCGCCCAGGGTCCGTTCCCGTGAACAGCTACAGTGAAAGCTGACCGGTTCGGCGTCAAACACGCGCACGGTCTCTTCGTGGAACAGGCGGTGCAGCAGGGTTTCGCTGTCCAGTTCCAGCAGCTCTTCCGCTTCCACGGTGCGGGCCAGGTGGTTGATCCGGTTCCACAGATCGTCATCATGGTCGCTGGCGCCTGGCAGGCGCTGCAGCAGGAGACCGGCGCAGCGGTCTTCGTTGGCAAAGATAAGCAGGCTGGTAGCCAGTTGTTCCGAACGCTGGAAATATTCTTCCAGGCAGCCCGCCAGGGTGTCGGCTTCCCGGGGCACCACGCCCTGGTAGCGCTGGCCCTGGTCCGGGGTGATGGTGATGGCCATGCGGCCCTGGCCCAGCAGGTCGTGGAAGCCGTCTTCCATCACCGCGTGTTCGTCGAAACGGGCCAGGCCGCGGATTTTGCGATCGTGACTGCACTCGGCCATCAAGGTGCGCAGCGGACCTTCGCCCTGGGCCTGCAGGGATAACGTGCCCTGAAATTTCAGGGTGCTGCTCATCAGTACGCTGGCCACCAGGGATTCCCCCAGCAGCTGGCGTACGGTGTCAGGGTAGGGGGCCTGGCTGACGATTTCGCGGTAGCTATCACCGAGTTGCACCCAGGCACCACGAACCTGGCTGTGCTCGAAAATAAATCGCTGGAACTGGTCCCGGGATGCCATGGTGATAATGTCTCCTGAAGAAAATAGTGTCGTAAACGGGCAGTGAATACAGGGTTGTGGTGTTTCTTGATTAAGACGGCGGTTCAGATGCCGTTCTGTTCCCGGAAACGCTGAATGTCACGGCGATCTTTCTTGGAGGGTCGCCGTGCCGGGGGAAGTTGGGCTGCCTGCATGGTTTTGCGTTGCCAGGCCAGTTCCTCGCGACGTTTCACGCTGTCATCGGTTTCATGGTACAGCTTCTGGGCCTCGGGGGCGCCCCGACGGCGGTCGCTGATGTCATCGATGATGACGATGCGTTCCTGCCAGCCCAGTCTAAGGGTCAGTTTGGCGCCGGTTTCCACGAGTTTGCCGGGTTTGCAGCGCTGGCTGTTGTAGTGGACCTTGCCTCCTTCGATGGCTTCTTTCGCCAGCGAGCGGGTCTTGTAAAAGCGTGCGGCCCATAACCACTTGTCGAGCCGGACACGGTGATCGTCGGTGTTTTTCGCCGTCATGTCTCCTCACCTGATGAGCGTATGGTCATATTATAACCGGCTCATCCGCCCGATGGCAGGGGCTGTCGCTGACGCAGCGATGGCAGCACTTCGCTGAAGTGATGAATAGAGGGTATCTCCGGGTGTTTTTCCCGGGCCTGCTGGCGGCTGTCAGGGGCCAGGATAGCCAGGCACTGGCCAATACCGGCGGCCCGGGCACTCTCCAGTACCGGGAAGCTGTCATCCACCATCAGGGTGCGTTCGGGTTGGTAAGGCTCCCGCTGGGCGAGGTCGCGCCAGAATTCCGGGTCCTCCTTGGGCTTGCCCAGTTCGTGGCTGGATATGATGCCGTCCACCCGTTGCTCCAGTCGAGTGTGGTGCAGTTTCAGGGCCAGCGGATCGGGGTGGCAGTTGGTGACAATCACCGAGCGCAGGCCGGCCTGGCGAATGGCGTCGAGAAAATCGGTGACAAACGGGCGGTAGCCGATGCGGTCACCCACCTCGGCTTTGAGGCCGGTAATGTCCAGCTTCAGGCGTTCGCTCCAGTAATCGGTGCAGTACCACTGCAGTGAGCCACGCTCGGCCATGATCATCGGCACGACGGTGTCGCGGGCTTCCTGCGGGCTGAGGTTGTAGTGCTCGGCATAGCGCGCGGGCAGGTGTTCCAACCAGAAGTGGTTGTCGAAATGCAGGTCCAGCAGTGTTCCATCCATGTCCAGAAACACTGTGTTGAGGGAAGACCAGTTCACCATAAACGAAAACAGCCTGAAGTGAGTGTCGCTTCAGGCTGCCGAATCCGCCGGGTTTTGGCAAGCCGGGATAGTACGGATCAGTTGCTTTCCTGCGGAACCGTTTCCGGTTTGCGGCCAGAGCGGGTGCAGCCCAGGCAACGTACAAACGTGGCCTTGGCGGGGCCGACCACCAGGACTTCGCCCGCTTCGCCGGCGTTACCGCCCAGTGCGGAGAATGGCAGGGAAACCAGATAAACCGCGCTGCCCACAATGGTGGTGGCCAACAGGGCCGGGCGAACGAAGATCGCGTCACTGGTCATGGCGAGCGCGGACGGTTTTTCATCAACAGCCCGGGCATGGCCAAAGGAGGAAAAGGTCAGCAGGCAGACTGCCAGGGTTGTCATAGCGATGCGGGAAAATGTACCGGTCATTTCTTGTGTCTCCTGAGATCCTGCTTGTAACTATGGATCATATTTGCGCATTTTCAAACGATTTTTCTGTTTCAGAGTGCATCATCGCTGGCAGCGGCCGCAGTATACCGTGGAGCGCTGGTTCATGCGGATTTCCTTCAGCGGCGTGCCGCACTCCTCGCATGGCAGCGCCGCGCGACCGTACACCAGCAGCGATTGTGCAAAGTACCCGGGCTTGCCCTCGCTGTTGACGAAGTCCCGCAGGGTGGTGCCGCCCATCAGGATGGCCGCACTGAGGGTTTCGCGGATGGCGTCCACCAGGCGGTTGTAACGGTCCAGGCTGATCCGGCCGGCCTTGCGTTTGGGATGGATGCCGGCCTTGAACAGGGCTTCGTTGGCGTAGATGTTGCCCACACCGACCACTACGCGATTATCCATGATGAAGGATTTCACCGGTGTCTGTTTGCCCCGGGACAGGCGGAACAGCATCGCTCCGGTGAATTCCGGCGCCAGCGGTTCAGGGCCGAGGCAGGCCAGCAGCGGGTGAGCTTCGGGGGTGTCCGACCATAGCCAGCAGCCGAACCGCCGGGGGTCGTTGAACCGCAGGCGGATGCCGTTGTCCAGTTCCAGTTCGACGTGGTCATGGGGCAGCAGTGGTGCGTTGTCAGTAATTACCCGGAGACTGCCGGACATGCCCAGGTGTACAATGGCGCTGCCCTGACCCACCTTTAATAGCAGGTACTTGGCGCGCCGCTCCACGCTATGGATGGTGGCGCCGGTCAAATGCTCGTCCAGCTCCAGGGGAACCGGCCAGCGCAGGCTCCGGTTACGAATGGTCACCCGTTGTATGGTGCGTCCTTCAAGGTGGGGCGCAATACCACGGCGTGTGGTCTCGACTTCCGGTAATTCAGGCAAACGGGGTTCTCCGGTAGCAGGGGGATGCACGAACGGTTTGAAACGGGATAAGTGTAATCAGTAACAAATTTCCGTCCAAATGCGGTTGTTGGAGCTTACAACTGTACGCTAAAGTGCCCAATACGGTTCGCCGGTTTTCGTGCCGGGCGAGCCACGATTATGATTGAGGATTGAATATGTGGTTTAACGGTCTCCTGGACCTTTCGGTGATGCAACTGATTCTGGTTGTACTGGGCATGACCCATGTCACCATCGTAAGCGTAACGCTCTACCTGCATCGCCATTCGGCTCACAACTCGCTGGATCTGCACCCGGTGCTGAAGCATTTCTTCCGTTTCTGGCTGTGGCTGACCACGGCACAGAACACCAAGGAATGGACGGCCATCCATCGTAAGCACCACGCCAAGTGTGAAACTGAGGAAGACCCCCACAGCCCGGTGGTTCTGGGCATTCGCAAGGTTCTGTTCCAGGGCGCTGAGCTCTATGCCGAATCCGCCACGCCGGAAACCCTGGAGCGTTATGGCCAGCGCACGCCGGAGGACTGGATCGAGCGCAACGTCTACAGCCGCTACAAGATGCTGGGTATCGCGATATTGGCGGTGATCAACCTGCTGCTGTTCGGTGTGCACGGTATCTGGATCTGGGCGGTTCAGATGATGTGGATTCCGGTCTGGGCCGCGGGTGTTGTCAACGGCATCGGCCACTGGTTCGGGTACCGCAATTTTGAGTGTGCGGACAATGCCCGCAACATTTCACCGCTGGGCATCCTGATTGGTGGCGAAGAGCTGCACAACAATCACCACACCTACCCGAATTCCTCCAAGCTGTCCCGCCGTTGGTTCGAGGTGGATATTGGCTGGGGTTATATCCGTCTGTTCCAGCTGTTTGGTCTGGCCAAGCCCAAGGGCTTCAAGCCGATTGCCCATTTTGTGCCGGGCAAGCAGGAGCTGGATGTGGAAACCGTACAGGCGATTTCCAACAACCGCTTCGCCATTATGCGTCAGTACCGTAAGCGCGTGATGGAGCCGGTATTGCGTCAGCAGAAGGCGCTGATGGATGACGAGATTCGCCCCCGTTACCGCAAGCTGAAGCAGTTGCTGTCCCGTGAGGTGTCGCTGATCAAGCCGAAGGAGCAGGAGCACCTGGAGACGGCGCTGGAGCGTAATGCGGCGCTGCGGAAGATTTACGAGATGAGTCATGAGCTGCAGGCGCTGTGGCGCAAGCGCGGGGTGAAGCCCCAGGAGAAAATGCAGGCGCTGGCGGACTGGTGCAAGGAGGCGGAGGCCAGTGGTATTCGCTATCTGGAAGAGTTCGCGGCACACCTTCGGGCTTATTCTCTCAGAAGGCCTTCGGCTTAAATTCCTGGCCCTTTGCAGGCTTGCCATTGGTAGCCTGCAAAGGGTGGGGATGGTCCCGGGGTGGGGTACTTTTTCTTATGGGAAAAGAACTCGCTTCGCTCAGACACCTTTATCCCGCCAGAAAAAGCACCCCACCCCGAGACCTGTCAGACTTTCGTGGGATCTCCACTTTTCTCTTCAAGTACCTTCTGATTCTTCGTTTTTGAACAGGCAATAAGTGACCTGGCCAGCGGACTTTTGTCTGTACAGGGCCCAGTTTTCGGGTGTTTCCGGGGTTGTCCGTTCGCTTTCATGTTCCACGTAGATCCAGCCGCCGGGTTTGACCCAGCCATAATCGGCGATCATCGGGATCAGCTTTTCCAGCCAGCCTTGCCGGAAGGGCGGGTCCATGAACAGGATGTCGAAGGGTTCGGCCGGTGGTTGGGCCAGAAAGGTGTCGACGCTCTGGCAGACCACGTCTCCTTTTTCCGATTTCAGTAGCCGCAGGTTGCTGCGCAGGGCCTGTGCCAGTGCCGGCGTGTGGTCGACGAATACAGTGGTGCCAGCGCCCCGGGACAGGGCTTCCAGGCCGAGGGCGCCGGAGCCGGCGAACAGGTCGAGGCAGCGGCTGCCGGCCAGTTGGTAGTTCAGCCAGTTGAACAGGGTTTCCCGGGTGCGGGCCGGGGTGGGGCGCACGCCGCCGGTGTCTGGAAACTGAAGTTTGCGGCTGCGCCAGTCGCCGCCGATGATGCGCAGTTCGCCGCCACCCGCTTTCGCTGCTCCGCCGCGTCCGCTTTTCTGATGTCTTGGTTTCTGCCCCATGATCCTGCTGTTTGCCTCTGATTCTGGAATGGCGACATGGTAACGGAAAATCGCCCTGTCGCCATCGGCCGGGCTGTTGTGTGAGCACCCCAATTACGGCCGACAGTCTGCTAGAATGTCGGCTTTCTTTTATCCTGCCAATCTTCAACCGATGGAATGAGTATGACCGCAGAGTGGATTTCAATTGGCCTGTTGGCCCTTCTTGTCTTCGTTTTTGCTCTGGATCTGGCCGGCAACCGGAAGCGTATTCCCCGCCCCCGGCCGGTTCCCCAGAAGAAACCTGAGCCGCAGCCCGGCGCGAAGCCGGCGGCTGAGCAGGAAGAAACACCCGCATCGGAAGCTGCGGTCGCAGAAGCCCCGGCTGCGGAAGTGGAAGAAGCTCCTGCGCCCGCTGTCGAACCGGAGCGGGAAGAGGTTCCGGAAGAGCCGCAGGTCAGTGTCTTTGAGCGTATTCGCCAGGGGCTGGGTAAAACCCGCGCGACGCTGTCCACTGGCTTCTCTGGTCTGTTCGCCATCGGCAAGAAGATCGACGAAGATCTGCTGGAGGAGATTGAAACCACACTGTTGATGGCGGATGTGGGGGTCACGGCCACATCGGAAATCATTGAATCCCTCACCGACAAGCTGGAGCGTAACCAGCTCAAGGACGGCGCGGCCCTGCGTCAGGCCCTGCGCGATGAGCTTCATGGCCTGCTGAAGGATGTCACCAAGCCTCTGGAGTTGGATGCCAGCAAGCAGCCCTACGTGATCCTGATGGTGGGTGTGAACGGTGTTGGTAAGACCACCACCATCGGCAAGCTCACCAAGAAGTTCCAGGATGAAGGCAAGTCGGTGATGCTGGCGGCGGGGGATACCTTCCGTGCCGCAGCGGTGGAGCAATTGCAGGTCTGGGGCGAGCGCAATAATGTGCCGGTGGTGGCTCAGCACACCGGTGCCGACAGCGCCTCGGTGATCTTTGATGCGATCCAGTCCGCCAAATCCCGTGAGGTGGATGTGGTGATTGCCGATACCGCCGGCCGTCTGCAGAACAAGGAAAATCTGATGAACGAGCTGGAGAAGGTCGTTCGGGTGATGAAAAAGCTGGACGACACCGCCCCCCACGAGGTGATGCTGGTGCTCGACGCCGGTACCGGCCAGAACGCGCTGAGCCAGGCCCAGGTATTCCAGCAGGCTGTGGGCGTCAGCGGCATTACCTTGACGAAACTGGACGGCACCGCCAAGGGTGGTATTGTGTTCGCTATCGCGCGTCAGCTGCAACTGCCCATCCGCTTTATCGGCGTGGGTGAGCAGGTGGCGGACCTGCGCAGCTTCGATGCAGAAACCTTTGTGGATGCCCTGTTTGACGACCAGTAATGCAGTAGCGGCCGATGATTGAATTCCGTCAGGTCACCAAGCGCTATGATAGCGACCATACCGCCCTGCGACAGGTGAATTTCAGCCTGGCCCGGGGCGAGCTGGCGTTCCTGACCGGTCATTCCGGCGCCGGTAAGAGTACCCTGCTCAAGCTCATCATGGTGATGGAGCGCCCCAGTGCCGGCGAGGTGATTGTTGGTGGGCAGATGTTGAATAAGCTTCCCAGGCGCCAGATCCCCTACATTCGTCGTCATATTGGCGTGGTGTTCCAGAACCACCAACTGCTGTTCGATCGTACAGTGTTCGACAACGTGGCCATGCCCCTGGAAGTGATGGGTGTGCCGGCGCGGGACATCGGCCGCCGGGTGCGCGCCGCGCTCGACAAGGTTGGTCTGCTGACCAAGGAAAAGATGAACCCCATGCAGTTGTCCGGTGGTGAGCAGCAGCGTGTCGGCATTGCCCGCGCAGTGGTGAACAAGCCCCCGGTGCTGCTGGCGGATGAGCCTACCGGTAACCTGGACCCGGAATTGTCGGCGGACATCATGCACCTGTTTGGCCAGTTCAGTCAGGTGGGCGTGACGGTGCTGATTGCCAGTCACGATATTGCCCTGATCAACGATATGCAGCGCCGGACACTGACTCTGGATCACGGTCAGCTGGTTGCGGGAGGTGGTCATGGCGCCTGAGCCTCGCAAGCGGACGGGGGCCAAAAAAGCCTCCTCTCCCTGGCAGGAATTGGCTGAGAGCTACCTGGTGCATCACCGCAAGGTCGCCCGGGACAGTGCCGAGCGCCTCTGGCGTACGCCGGTGGCCAGTTCCATGACCTGGATGGTGATGGGGGTGGCCCTGGCGCTTCCGGTGGCGCTGTTATTACTGCTGACCAGTTTGCAGGGCGTCAGTGCCGGCTGGGAGAGCAGTGCCCGCATAACCGCCTACCTCAGTGAGGATGCATCGTTGGAGCGTGCGCGTGAACTGAAGGCCGAGGTGCTGGGTGACAGCCGTATCCTGGAGGTGGAACTCATCGATAAGGAACAGGCGCTGGCGGAGTTCCGGGTCTCCTCGGGTTTGGAGGACGCGCTGGATTACCTCGAGGGGAATCCGCTGCCTCATACTCTGCTGGTGACGCCGGACGAATCCTCCCGCAGTGCCGGTGGCGTAGAAACCCTGGTCACTCGCCTGCAGGGCCTGGATGGCGTTGAGCGGGTACAGGTGGACCTGGGCTGGCTGCAACGTCTGAATGCCATGACCGACTTGTTGGCCCGTGCGGTCTGGGCGCTGGCCCTGCTGCTGGCAGCGGCGGTGGTACTGGTCATCGGCAATACGGTGCGGCTGGCGATTGAAAGCCGGCGTGACGAAATCCTCGTTGCCAAGATGGTCGGCGGCACCGATGCCTTTGTGCGTCGTCCGTTCCTGTATACCGGGGCCTGGTTCGGCCTTGGCGGTGGCGTGGTGGCCTGGGTGTTGCTGCAGTTGTCGTTGTGGTGGCTCAGTGGCCCGGTTGAACGGCTCGCGGGGCTGTATCGCAGCGACTTTTCCCTCAATGGCCTGTCCTTCGATGGCGCGCTTGCGTTGCTTATTGTGGCCATGCTGTTAGGCTGGTTGGGTGCCTGGGTGGCGGTCAAGCGCCATCTGGACGATATTGAGCCCGGAGAGGTCGCCGGAGGTTAAGCCGGGATTGCGGGAAAACCGTATTGTAGAATTTGCGGTAAAGGGCGTAGTGTCACTGTTTAAGATATAAAGCGGAAATTTCCAGTCAGTTGTTTTTAAAGGTTTTACTGGGAGTTTTAAGAACTTTTCAAGGTCTTGGCGATCAAAGAACTAGTTGGTATATTTAACGGTCGTCAGGTTCGGAGGTTAAAAGCATGGGTACGAGTTTACAGCTGATTGACAGACTGGTTCCGGGTGCCAATCTCGAGTCTTACATCCAGGCTGCGAGCAGAATTCCGGTATTGTCTGCCGATGAAGAGCGTGAGCTTGCCGAACGTCTCCATTACGAAGGTGACGTGGAAGCAGCTCGCCAGCTGGTGCTCTCTCATTTGCGGTTTGTTATTCACATTGCCCGCAGCTATTCCGGCTACGGCCTTTCGCAGGCCGACCTGATCCAGGAAGGCAATGTGGGGCTGATGAAGGCGGTCAAACGCTTCAACCCGGAATACGGCGTACGTCTGGTGTCCTTCGCAGTGCACTGGATCAAGGCAGAGATTCACGAGTTTATTCTGCGCAACTGGCGCATTGTGAAAGTGGCCACCACCAAGGCCCAGCGCAAACTGTTCTTTAATCTGCGCAGCCAGAAGAAGCGTCTGGCGTGGCTCAGTCACGATGAGCTCCATGCTGTGGCGGAAGATCTCGGGGTGGAGCCAAAAGTTGTGCGTGAGATGGAGGGGCGGCTGGCCTCCCAGGATACGGCCTTTGATGGCCCGCAGGACGATGACGATGATCATGCCTATCAGGCGCCGGCTTATTATCTGGAGGACCGGCGCGGCGATCCGGCGGTTCAGCTGGAGAACGCGGACTGGTCTGAGGACTCGAACGGTCGCCTGATGCACGCGCTGGGGACTCTGGATGAGCGCAGTCAGGATATTCTGCGGGAGCGCTGGTTGTCGGAGAGCAAGTCCACGCTGCATGAGCTGGCCGACAAGTACGGTGTGTCCGCCGAGCGAATTCGTCAGTTGGAGAAGAATGCCATGAAGAAGATACGGGCGAGTATGGCGGAAGCCGTGCCGGCCTGATTCTGAGGCATCCGGACATTTCCGAACGCCACCTTCCTGGTTCAGGTTGGTGGCGTTTTTGTTTGTATAATCTGTCAAAGTATAAGAACTCTAAGTTCGGGGTAGAAGCGAGTGGATAGGCTGTTCCAAAACACGCTGTGGATACATCCCTGTACGCTCCGCTCCGCCATCCATGGCTCCGCAGGGTTTTGGAACAGCCTATCCACTCGCTTCCCATAATTTTGGAATAAGGCTAAGCAAAGATGACTGTAGATAGTCCCCATATCGCCTTCCTTGGCATTGGCCTGATGGGCGCGCCGATGACCCGGAATCTCCTGGATGCCGGTTTTTCCATGACGCTGTGGAACCGCACGGCCAGTAAGTGTGACCCGTTCAAGAGTGAAGCCACGATTGCGGATTCACCGGCTCAGGCCGTCAGTGACGCCGATGTTGTCATCACCATGCTGGAAAACAGCGATGTGGTGGATAGCGTTATGGTGGAGCAGGGGGCGATCGGCGCGTTGAAGCCGGGGGCGCTGGTGATTGATATGAGTTCTGTGCAGCCCTCCGTCGCCCGTCGCCATGCCGGACTGGCAGCGGAGCGGGGCGCGGGTTATGTGGATGCACCGGTGTCGGGTGGTACGGTGGGGGCCGCTGAGGCGCGTCTGAGTATCATGGCCGGTGGCTCGGAGCAGGATGTGGATCGGGCCCGGCCGGTGTTTGAGGTCCTGGGGAAGTGTACCCGTATTGGTCCGGTCGGTTCCGGGCAGTTGGCCAAGCTGGCCAATCAGGCGATTGTGGGCATCACCATTGGTGCGGTGTCCGAGGCCTTGTTGCTGGCGGCGAAAGGGGGTGCCGATCCTGCAGCGGTACGGGAGGCGTTGATGGGAGGCTTTGCGGGGAGCCGCATTCTGGAGCTGCACGGTCAGCGTATGATTGATCGTGATTTTGCGCCCGGTGCACCGGCGCGTATCCAGCTCAAGGATCTGCGGATGATTCTGGACGAGGCCAGGGCGGAGAATCTGACCCTGCCGCTGGCGCAGCAGGTGCATAATGAGTATCAGTCGCTGGTGGCCAATGGTCACAGTGATGTCGACCACAGCGGCCTGTTGCTGGAACTGGAACACCTGAACGGAGCCCTGATGGGCTCTCTGGGGAAACCGGAAAAATAACCATGCCCAATTTTGCTGCCAATCTGTCCATGTTGTTCACGGAAGTGCCGTTTATGGAGCGCTTCGAGCAGGCTCGTCTGGCTGGCTTCACCGGTGTGGAGTATCTGTTTCCCTATGAGTGGCCGGTGGCGCAGCTGCAGCAGGCATTACGGGAGAACGGGCTGACCCAGGTACTGTTCAACTTGCCGCCGGGGGACTGGGACGGCGGCGAGCGGGGTATTGCCTGTCTGCCGGACCGGGTGGAGGAATTCCGCGCCGGTGTGCAGCGAGCCATTGAGTACGCCCGTGCTCTGGAATGCACCCGTGTTAACTGTCTGGCGGGCCTGAAGCCGGCGGATCTGGATGAGGAGCTGGCCTGGCAGACGCTGGTGGAGAATGTTCGCTGGGCCGCGGAACAGCTGGAGGCCGAGGGGATTACCCTGTGCCTGGAGGCGATCAATTCACGGGTGGATATGCCGGGGTTCTTTCTTGATACCTCCGCCAGGGTTATCCGGCTGATCGAAGAAGCCGATATGGATAACGTGCGCTTGCAGTATGACCTCTACCACATGCAGATTATGGAAGGGGACCTGTTACGCACTGTGGAGTGCCTGTTGCCGTGGATTGGCCATATCCAGTTTGCCGACAACCCGGGCCGACACGAGCCAGGTACCGGGGAAATTAACTTTTCGAATGTTTTTCGGGAACTGGGTAGACTGGGTTATAGCGGGTGGCTGAGTGCGGAATATCGCCCTGCAACCACGACGGCTGAGAGTCTGGGTTGGTTTCGGGGAGTGTCGTGACCGTCGCCATAGGCGACACCCTCTTACAAGATCGTAACTGGCCGGGTTACCAACTTCTTCGTACCCTGTTCGTAATGTAATCGTTAAAGTAATCCGCTATCGGGAGGATAACCGGTGAAAGCGCTGGTAATTGAAGACGATCAGGATGTAGCAAACTACCTTGTCAAAGGCCTGAAGGAGTCGGACTTTGTTGTCGACCATGCGGCTGATGGCAAGGAAGGGATGATGATGGCGGCCAGTGAGGATTACGACATCATGATCGTGGACCGCATGTTGCCTGGTATGGACGGCCTGTCCATCATCAAGACCGTACGGGCCACTGGAAACCAGGTACCGGTGCTAATCCTCAGCGCCCTGGGCGATGTGGATGACCGGGTTGAGGGATTGCGTGGTGGCGGTGATGATTACCTCACCAAGCCCTTCTCCTTTACCGAACTGTTGGCCCGTATTGAATCGCTGGTCCGCCGTAATCGCCAGTCAGCGGAAACCGAGACCGTATTGAGAGTGGCGGATCTGGAAATGGACCTGCTGGCACGAACCGTCAAGCGGGCGGGTCAGAATATTGATGTGCAACCCCGGGAATTCCGTTTGCTGGAGTATCTGATGCGCAACGCCGGCCAGGTGGTGACCCGCACCATGCTGCTGGAAAAAGTCTGGGACTACCATTTCGATCCCCAGACCAACGTGATTGATGTGCACATCAGCCGGCTGAGAGCCAAGATCGACAAGGAATTCGAGACTCCGTTACTGCAGACCATACGGGGCGCAGGGTACATGTTGCGTGAAACTGCTTAGTCAGCTCCGGACGTCGTCCTTTCAGCTAGCACTGTTGTATATGGTGGTGTTTGCCACTTCGGTGTTCCTGCTGTTGGCGTTCATCTACTGGCGCACCGCCGGTTTCATGACCGCCCAGACGGACGAAACCATCGAGGCTGAGATCGCCGGCCTCGCGGAGCAATACCGCGGTCGCGGCATCAATGGTCTGATCACCATTATCCGCGAGCGTGTGGCGCGGGATCCCAACGCCAAGTCCATCTATCTGCTCACCACCGATGACTTCCTCAAACTGGCCGGCAATATCGAAACATGGCCGGAAGGCGCCCGCTCGGAAAGTGGCTGGATCAACTTCACCCTGAACGAGTCCGTTGGCTGGCGAGGCCCGGAACGGTTGGCGCGGGCCCGTATCTTCGAGGTACAGGGCGGCTTGCGCTTGCTGGTGGGGCGGGATGTTGACGAGCTCACCAACCTCAAGCGGGTGATCGAAACCGCCATTAACTGGGGGATGGGCATTACCCTGGGGCTGGCCCTGCTGGGCGGCTTCCTGATGAGCCGAAGTACCACCCGGCGTATAGAAGTGATCAATAACACCTCCCGGCGAATCATGAACGGCCACCTGTCCCTGCGCATACCCACCCGTGGTACCGATGATGATTTTGACCAGTTGGCGGAGAACCTGAACCAGATGCTCGACCGGATCGTCTACCTGATGGAAGGCATCCGCCACGTCTCCGACAGTATCGCCCACGACCTGAGAACGCCGCTGACTCGTTTGCGTAACCAGCTTGAGAACACCCTGATGTCGGTCGACAACGACGAGGCCCGTGAACAGGCCGGTCGCGCGGTGGCCGAGGCGGACCAACTGCTGGCCACCTTCAACGCCTTGTTGCGGATTGCGCGGCTGGAAACCCGGGGCAACACCGCGGACATGAAGCCTGTGTCACTGGATGGCCTAGTGAGTGATGCCTGCGAGCTTTATGAAGCTCTGGCGGAAGACAAGGAGCAGGTGTTCGAGCAGTCCCTGGAAAGCCAGGTGATGATCGAGGGTGACCGGGACCTGCTGTTCCAGATGGTCAGCAACCTGATCGACAATGCCATCAAATATACCCCGGAAAAGGGCACGATTCGCGTGGTGGTCCGCCGTGACGGTGAGGATTGCCTGTTTGAAGTCAGCGACAGCGGGATCGGCATCCCGGATGACGAGAAAGACCAGGTTTTCCAGCGTTTCTATCGGGTCGGCAAGAGCCGTTCATCCCCCGGTAACGGGCTGGGGCTGAGTCTGGTCAGTGCCGTGGCGGAAATTCATCAGGCAAGGATTGAGCTGTCGGACCATCGTCCCGGCGAGGAGAATCCCGGGCTGACAGTGACTATTCGCATGCCGGCCTATGTGGTTGAGAAGAAACGTATCCGCACGACCCAGACTGATCCGCAAGGTGGGGCGGCAGGTGGCGGGGAGCAGAAAGCCTCCCCGTCAGAAACATCAAAGGTCTGATCAGCTGGCGACGCCACGGAAGCGGTTGACCCGATCCAGCACCGGGCGCACGAGGCCCTCAATCTGGGCGCGACGACGGTCCAGTCGAACCTGGATACTGTCCCACTCGCCTTCCAGGTGTTTCTGTTCCAGCATAATGAAGGCCGCCAGATTATGGCGGTTCACCTTACCGGTGATGCCGTACTGATCCAGCCGGTAGCCGATGGCGTCCAGGCTGTTCAGGGCGGTGTTCATCAGTTTTTGGGTGTTCATGGTGTGTTCCCCGTAATCAATGTTCAAAGGGTCTTCAAATACTGATCCTGAACGCTATTCCCAATCTCTAGAGTGCGCAACCTAATCTGCTCGCCGGCTCTTGATTCCCTGACCAAAACGTAATTCCCCGGCCACGCCGGTGTAACCCGTGTTGTGCATAATGGACACTGTAGATTTGGAGGCCGGCAGTCATTACTGCTTGCTTCTCCCTCCAGCACAGCGCTAGCCTTGCCCCGTTTTTACGGGGTTTTTTTATGGCTCATTACATGTTTGAGCCTATTTCTGCTCGTTGAAATATTGACGATAGCACTGTATCGCCACCTGGAGTCGGCGTTCGGCAGCTTGCTCGTCTTGATCGAGGTGGGCATAGATGCCTTCCATTTCAAACATCCAGAGCACCGTTTCGACCACCGCGTTAAAGCGTTCCTCGTCATGCACTGCTTCCGGGGCGAATACTTTGCGAGCGGCCTCGCGAGCCCACTTTCTGGCCTTATGGAAGACCTCGGATACCTTTTCCTGGAGTTGTTCGTCAGTCCGTGATGCAACGACTAATTCAGCCCATGTTCTCGCGAGCCGAGATTGACAGACAACACGCGTGAAGCGGATAGCACGTTCTAGCGGATCGTTGGGTAGGGAGTCGTCGCGCAGGTAGTTGGTTTCAAAGTCTGCGATCTGCCGTGCGAAAACCGCCTCGGCTACATGGGCCATAAAATCCCCACGGGTCGGGAAGTGCCGGAAAAGGGCGCCTTGGGAGACCCTGGCTCGTTTGCAGATTTCATTGGTGCTGGCTCTGGCGTACCCGAACTTAACAATGGTTTCAATAGCGGCGTCTGTCAGCTTGGCTATTGTCGCCGCCCGCCGAGCCTCTTGCGTGCGAGGTGAGGGTGGTTCCTTGGGGCGTTTGGGCGTAGCCGTTTCTTCCTTGTGCTTGCCGGGAGTGGCGGCAATGTTGTCAGTCTCCATTTTCACTCTTACCTATCTCAAGTGGCGTAACTGCCGTTCTGAATCAACTGGGCAATGTTGTTGGCATTCATAGTAACACGCGTGCATAGGAAGTACTTGCTATCTAAGTGTGCGAAAGGGATTGGCATCACAGTTGGTGTGTGTTGAGACGGCAGAGAAGCCTTTGGCAGACCTGCGTAAGTAATGAAAAGACTAATACTTATGTCTAATTCAGCTATGGAAGATCTTGTCAGGCTGCTTTGAATCGGATAGCTTTAGCAACCGAATAGAAAGCATGTGCTCGCTATCTATCATCTGACAAGAACAAACACACAGAGCAAATGAGACCATGAAACCACATAATTCTTCCTTTGACCGGCAGCTAGCCCCGGTCTGTCTGTCACACACTGCGTCCTTTCGTCTGCGTAAGCTGATGCTTGCCGGGGTGATTCTTGCCGCCTCAGAAGGTGCCTATGCTCTCTCTACTGACCTGGGTGAGGCCGGCACACTTCGGTTGGACAACACCCTTCGCTATTCCAGCTCGTGGCGCGTTGAGGATCAGGATGATGAGCTGCTGGCCGACGCCAATGGTGACGACGGTAACCGGAACTTCGACGACGGCCAGATCCAAAGCCGTTTTGACCTTCTGTCCGAGATGGATCTCAATTTTGGCGACTATGGCGTATTCGTGCGAGGCCGCGCCTACTATGACGATGTCTACGCCCGTGCCGAAAATGACCACGACTCTCCCGCCACCAGCAATAACCTCTCTGAATCGCATGATCGGTTCACCGACGATACCCGGGAGCTGATTGGCAAGAACGCCGAACTACTCGATGCTTTCGCCTACGGAAACTTTGATTTTGGTGATACCTACCTGACCCTTCGCACGGGTCGGCAAGTCATTAACTGGGGTGAGAGCCTGTTTCTGCAGGGCGGTGTTTCCACCGCTCAGGTGCCCCTGGATGCCACTCGTGCCAATTCGCCCGGAGTCGAACTCAAAGAAATATTCCTTCCTGTGGGGCAGGTCTTCGGCCAGGTAAATCTGACCAGTGCGATGAGCCTGAGCGGCTACTACCAGTACGAGTGGGAAGAAACCCGGCTCAATCCGGCGGGCAGCTATTTCAGTACCCAGGATTTTCTCGATGAAGGTGGTGAGTCGTTCATCCTGGCACCTGGCTTCAGTGCACGTCGGTCAGGGGATCAGGACGCCAGCGACAGCGGTCAGTACGGCGTTGCCTTGCGTTACGTGGCAGAGCCCCTGAACTACACCGAGTTCGGACTCTACCACCTGAACTACCACGACAAGCTGCCCCAGCTCCAATTCGCCGATTTCGTTATGCCTGCGCCTGGCGTAGTACTGCCCACCACCTACCACCTGGAATACGAAGAAGACATCAAGCTTTACGGTGCCAGCTTCAATACTGTCGTTGGTGGGGCGACCATTGCAGGTGAAGTTTCCTACCGCGATGGCCAGCCGGTAAGGGTCGTTGCCTCGCTGCCTGCTTATGAGCGGGCCAATAC